>JBBREX010000109.1:0-9981 GCA_038225245.1 Fimbriimonadales bacterium
AATCCGGCCATTGATCGCGGAAGGCAGGATTGGCCGGGCGAGTGAGGTAGATGCGGCATAAACGGACGTTCTCTTTGCAATACCAATGCAGCGGTTCACCGAGTGCTTGTTCGATTTGGTCCTTTTTGGAGAAGAGATCGCTGAACCGTTCCTTCGAAGAGAGCGGGAATCCATCAGGACTTCTGCTCGGAGTTCTCCCTCCGACCAAAGATTTTTCTCTAGGTTGTAATTAGAGATAATGGAGAGAAGTTTATACTCGCTTGTGCCAAGGCGGTGCTCCATCCAGTTTTGCGCTCGTGGTACTCCAGGCTTGATCAAGCTGCCCTGCTGTACCAAGTAATTCTTGAATTCTTCCCAAAATGCAAGCTGTAGGGACTGGGTTTCGCTGGCGGATTCTTTGGAAGCGCGTAAGGTCTTCGACCACTCGTTCGGCTGTGAAACAACGTTGAACTTTGGCGCGATTGCTGATTCGCCGATCCTCCAGAGCTCCACCTCCAAGGCAAAAAAGTTGACGCCTTCCTGGGTTATGCGCTTTAACCAGTCGAGGGCAGCACGGTGCTCCTGGGTGATTGTAGACGAGAGCCAGACAATAGTCATGGCGTCTAGGCCGGCTGCATAAGTTAATAGCTGGCCCAGGTGGGTATGGTTTGTTCGTTCGAGCTGGTTCTCGATCACGACCCAATGGCCGTCTGGGACGCTCTTACAGAGGATGTCGGCGCTGTATGGACCGACGGACTTCTCGGTGCCTTCGAGTTCGATATCGAGTCCTATCGTTTCGGCGAGCAGACTCAAGTTTTCAGGCTGAGCAAGCCACGGAGTGAAATCGGACGATTCGGATTTCCAAGCGGTGCGCAGTTCCACTTTCTCCAGTCTGCCGAGCGCAACGTCCATAGCCCGAGTTTATCCTGATATGGGATTTTGGCGAAGGAGACTTATGGTTATTCTGCTTCTTTCCGGGTTTGGGTGCGGATGCGGTGGAGTTTTTCGGTGAAGCCGCCTTGCTCGGCGAATTCTTTGCCGAGCGTTCGCAAAAGCTGGTCGAGGAGGTAGCTGGCTTGGCGGATCAGGCAGATGAGGGTGTTAGCGGCGGTTTCTGGTGTCTTCTCCTCGATATAAGTCTTATAAGTCATATAGGACCTATTGGACTTATAACACAGCTTCCTAATGAAGAGCGCCTTTTCGTGGTCTTTCGGCCACTCGCTCAAGCCGCGCTGCCGCAGAAAGTCTTGGTAATCAATCAGCAGTTCTTCTAAGCTTGCTCGAGCTATGCCGATTAGCTTCAGTTCAGTCTTGCTCGAGGTGCCAGAAGCGACGCTGCCTTCGGCGATGTTCTGTTTACTACTGCGGGCTGCCTGTATCATTTGATCGACGGTGCGGCTCTTCTTGTCCAAGTGAGCACCGGTGAAGGCAGCCGTACCGTCGTAGACGATCTCCGCCATTTGATAAGCACGAAGCCCCCGATATCCGCCGTGCGGCTTGATCAGGGGCTCCTGGTTTTTCATGAAGTTATTATAGGACCAATAGGACTTATAGGACCTATACGACCTGTTACTAGAAGTCCATGTCGTCCATGCCGCCGCCCATGCCTGGGTGGCCGCCGGGCATTGCTGCCTTCTTCCGTTCCGGCTTCTCGACCACCAGAGTCTCCGTCGTCAGCACGAGGCCGGCAATCGAAGCCGCATTCTGGATCGTCGAGCGAACGACCTTGGCCGGATCGACGATGCCCGCCTTCACGAGATCGACGATCTCCCCGGTAGCCGCGTTGAGGCCGAAACCCGGTTTCGCGTTCTTGACCCGATCCACGATCACGCTGCCTTCGAGGCCCGCGTTCTCGGCGATTTGGCGCAGCGGCTCTTCGAGCGCTCGCTTCACGATCTGAACGCCGGTCTTCTCATCGCCCTCGGTCTGCAACTTGTCGAGCGCCTTCACGCAGGCGAGGAGAGTTATTCCCCCGCCGGGCACGATGCCTTCTTCGACTGCCGCGCGAGTTGCGGAAAGAGCGTCCTCATAGCGATGCTTCTTTTCCTTCAGCTCGGTCTCGGTCGAAGCGCCGACCTTGATGACGGCAACGCCGCCCGATAGCTTGGCCAGCCGCTCTTGGAGCTTCTCGCGGTCGTAGTTGCTGTCCGTGTTCTCGATCTGCTGCTTGATCTGGGCGATACGTCCCATGACGGCGTCCTTCGATCCGGCGCCTTCGATGATCGTGGTCTCTTCCTTGGTGATCACGATCTTCTTGGCGGTGCCGAGCATGTCGACGCCTACGTTCTCGAGCTTGGTGCCGAGGTCCTCGCTGATGAATCGGCCGTTCGTGAGTACGCCGATATCTTCGAGCATGGCCTTGCGGCGATCTCCGAATCCTGGGGCCTTCACGGCAGCGACTTGGAGCACGCCGCGAATCTTGTTGAGAACCACGGTGGCAAGCGCGTCGCCTTCGATGTCTTCCGCGATCAGCAGAATCGGCCGGCGTGTGGCGGCGATCTTCTCGAGGAAGGGAAGAAGGTCCTGGGCGCTGCTGATCTTCTTTTCATGAAGGAGAATGAGCGGGTTTTCGAGCACCGCTTCCATACGCTCCGGGTCGGTCACGAAGTAAGGCGAGATATATCCGCGGTCGAACTGCATGCCTTCGACGACTTCCATCATCGTTTCGCGGCCCTTGGATTCCTCGACCGTGATGACTCCATCCTTGCCGACTTTATCCATCGCCTCGGCGACTTGCTTGCCAATCTCGGCGTCGTTGCCGGCGATGGTGGCGACGAATTCGACCTGCTCCTTGTCCTTGATCGGATTGCTCGCTTTCTTGATCTCGGCGATGACGGTCTCGACCGCCTTATCGATGCCGCGCTTGACGGCGATCGGATTGCCGCCTGCGGAGACGTATCGCAAGCCTTCGCTCACGATTGCCTGGGCGAGGACGGTGGCGGTGGTGGTGCCGTCTCCGGCCACGTCGTTAGTCTTGGAGGCGACTTCTTTGCAGAGTTGCGCGCCCATATTCTCGTAAGGGTCCTCCAGCTCGATCTCCTTGGCGACGGTGACGCCGTCCTTGGTGATCGTTGGGCTGCCCCATTTCTTATCGAGGACGACGTTGCGTCCCTTCGGGCCGAGGGTGACCTTCACCGCGTCGGCGACTTTGTTGACTCCGCGCTCAAGCGCGCGTCGTGCATTTTCATCATAAAGTAATTGTTTTGCTGCCATTGTTGTTTGGTTTGCTCCTTATTGGTTTCGAGGAAGAGGATCGTTGAGAATCTGTTGAGGATCGGTTGAGGAACGATGGAGAAAGGCCGAGGAACCGTTGCCGGAACCGTAGTTCGCGTCATCTTCTCGAACTGCAAGCGGCTTTAAGGTGGCGATCAGGTTCGAAATCTTAACCGCAAGATGCTTGCATTTTTCCTGAATGGAGTCCAGTTCAGGTTGCTCAAGGTAGCCGAGGTCATTTCCGAGGATAGCAAAAGTCTCAACTTCATTTAACGAACCCACGGCGCTTCGTAGGAATTGGGAAAATGAGCCATCACTTCGACGGCCATGTCCTTCAGCGATGTTGGCGGGAACTGAAACTGCTGCTCGCCGCAACTGGTTGGTTAGACCGAATTGTTCAGCGCGCGGAAATGAAGCACTAAGACGATAGATGACTGGAACTACCTCTCGGCCAAGTTGCCAGACTTCCAATTGCTTAAAATTGTGAACCTTCAATCATTTCTCCAGGGGCCGGAGGCGACGTTCCTCCATGGTTCCTCGACCGGTCATCCATGTTCCTCAAAGTCCTCACCTCAGTTCAGAATCGCGTAAATCTGATCCTCGTCGAGAATGGTGTAATCCTCGCCTTCGATGGTGACTTCGTTGCCTCCGTATTTGCTGAAGAGCACGCGGTCGCCGGATTTGACGCTGAGTTTGTTGCGGTCGCCGTTATCGAGCACGCGGCCATTGCCGACGGCGATGACCTTGCCCTCTTGGGGTTTCTTCTTGGCCGAATCGGGCAGATAAATCCCCGATGCGGTCTTTTCTTCCGCTTCGGTGAGCTGCACGACGACCTTGTCTCCGAGTGGTTTCAAGTTCGACATTGTATTGATTTTCCCTCCGTCTTTACCCTTGCGTTTTTAGCGCTCGGGCGGTGTGACTGCTAAATTGTACCCTTAGAAGACGGGGGTGTCAAGGCGTCCGCGACCATCGGCTGGAAATAAATAAAGGACCCCATCTTCCTAGACAGGGCCCCTATAGGAGAACCACAAAAGACTTACCCTTTTCGTCTCGCACCTTTGCTGGCCGCTTTTGGCAGCCGGCATCAGAGATTCCTCAATGGCAAGTAGCATCTATCTGTATACACTACATCTCGTTAGTTGCCAATAGCTGGGCAGAAAAAACCGTACTCTTACCAGGTCCGGTCAGGCGCATCGTCTTCCAGTTCGAAGGTAGCGTAATAATACGGAGTGGTGGATTCGAACTCTCCGGCGCAGGTATCCACCATCTTGAAAACCGGCATGACTTTGAGTCTCTCGATGGCGTCGGCGGCATAGACAAGGCTCTCATGCCGCTTCGTAGGTTCGATTCCCACCATCGATTCTATGGTGGCGGACGGGAACCCGAGCAAGAACGCCTGCTCGATCACGGCATCGATATCCGGGGGCTCCCGCAGCTCGCCGACCGACGCAAGCTTCTTCTCCATGTTCACGAGAATCAGAATTTTGCGCAGGAACCATTTATCGACGCGACTTAGGTGATTGACTTCTTCAACAGACCATCCTCGTCGCAGGCCCTCGGCAATAGCCCAAAGCCGCTCGTCGGTTGGCTTGCGAATAGCGTCGCGAAGCTCGTGGTCGGTGGCCGGAGCTTCCGAGTCGATGAGAGGCTCGGCCGAGACGGCCGAGGAAACCACGGGCGGGACACCCGTGCCACTGAACTTCGGATGGCGCAAATCTTTCTGCCTAACCTCGAGTCCGCGTATCGCCTTCATAAAGGCTGCTTCGAAGGAGCGGTCGATGGCCATTACTTCACCCGTCGCTTTCATCTGGGTGAAGAGAGAGCGGTCGGCATTAGGGAATTTGTCGAAGGGCCATCGGGGAATCTTCACCACGCAGTAGTCGAGAGCCGGTTCGAAGCAAGCTCTCGTGCTCTTGGTGACTTGGTTGTCGATCTCATCCAAGGTCTTACCGACGGCGATCTTAGCCGACACCCGAGCAATCGGATAACCGGTGGCCTTGGAAGCGAGAGCGGAGGACCGTGACACCCGGGGGTTCACTTCGATCACGTAATAGTCGAAGCTTTCGGGATTGACGGCAAGCTGGACGTTGCAACCCCCTTCTATCCCGAGCGCCTGAATGATCTTAAGCGAGGCCGTGCGCAGCATGTGATATTCGATGTCGCTGAGCGTTTGAGACGGGGCGACGACGATCGAGTCGCCCGTATGCACTCCCATGGGATCAAAATTCTCCATATTGCAGATCGCGATGCAAGTTCCGATGCGGTCCCGCATCACCTCGTATTCGACTTCTTTCCAACCAAGAAGCGAGCGCTCGACCATGATTTGGCTCCGCATAGAGAGTTTCAGACCTTTATTTCCTATCTCCAGAAGCTCGGCCGGAGAGTGTGCTATGCCTCCGCCGGTGCCGCCGAGCGTATAGGCAGGCCGGATAATGCAGGGGTACGGTACAAGCCCCAAAACCGCTTCCAATTGTTCAGGACTCTCGATGATCCAGCTTTCGGGGACCGGCTCTTTGATTTCGCGCATGAGGGTGCGGAATTGCTCGCGGTCTTCCGCTTTTTGGATCGCCTCCAAAGGGGTGCCAAGCAGCTTGACTCCATATTTCTCGAGTACTCCGTTTTGGGCGAGCTGGCTGGCCAGATTTAGACCGGTTTGACCACCAAGAGTGGGAACTAATCCACTGGGTCGTTCCCGCGCAATGACCCTCTCGCAAAACTCCACCGTAAGGGGCTCGATATACACCGCGTCTGCGGTTCCCTCGTCGGTCATGATGGTGGCGGGATTTGAATTGATGAGAACGACGCGATAGCCTTCCTCGCGAAGCGACTTGCAAGCCTGGGTCCCCGCGTAATCGAATTCGGCGGCTTGGCCAATCACGATAGGCCCCGAACCGATCACGAGGATTTTGTCCATCAAAACCCTATTGTGGCTGAAGGTCAGGGCGATCCGCTAAAAAGATAATGGAAGAACAGAACCATCCTGAACGCGGTGAAGGCTCTGTGCCATATGACGTGCCGATGTCATCCTGAACGTAGTGAAGGATCTCTGCCCTAAGCAAGCGAAGGGAATTGAGATTCTTCGCAGGCTCAGAATGACGGCTTGCTCAGAATGACCGAGACTGCTTTGCATGCCGCTGGGCGCTCGGCAAGACGGTAACTCTGCCAACGCGCGGGCGTAGGCGCTTGCGAAGCGCGACCAACGACACCAGCCCGAAAGCCAGCACCATTAGGCTCGACGTCTCCGGCACGCCCACGTTATCGACGACCGCCAAGTTCGATCTTGTAATGCCGCCACTTGTCTCTGAATCGAAGACCAAGGCCGTGTCGAAAAGACCATCGGTCGAAGTCCATCCGGAGATCACCTGTCTCAAGTCAGTGAGCTGAGCGCCGGTGGCGCCATCGAAGATTCTTCCCCGCATGACCCCGTTTGCGGAGTTGAAGTCGAGACGCACGTCGTACCATCGCCCGGTTGCGGCGGCCAAATTCAGGTCGTAATCTCCTTGTGTTCCGTTGGTTCCGAACACTTTCATGCGCCACCCCCCGGTGAAGCTGCTCGCGTAAACCTGTGCTCCCCGCCATAAGGAAGGGTCCACCCCGGCGCCGAATGCCCCGAACCCCATGGCTACCGGAAAGTCGGCGGAGTTGGAGGTTGCCTGGTCGCTAAAGCGGTCGATACGGATGTTTGCGTTCATTCGATACACGGACGCAATGCTAGTTGCCGTATAGATCCCAGAGCTTGGAGCAGTGGCATCAGCGAAAACAAGCGCCTTTGTGGCAGTTCCCCGAGCATTCGTGACGATCTGCACAGTGGCGGATGGATCGGGTGGATTCGGAGGACTGGGGTCAACCAACCCGACATCGTGCCACCGCCCCGCAGGGAAACTGCCAATAGCGTACGTTTCGAAGTCATCGAAGAATGCTTGCCCGAAAGTAGGCCGGAAAAAGATAACCGCCACTAATGCGACCATCGAGAATCTAAAGGAAATTAACATGGGGTTGATGCAACCTTTAGTGTACAACTGAATCGGCAAAGTCGGAGGCGGTAAGTCAAACCTGGATATTTTTCGAAGCTAATACCCCGCCATACTATTGGCAGCTAACCGATGCGAATTCTCATTACAAACGACGACGGTATCCGCGCGCCTGGCCTCATCGCGCTGGTCGGGGTCGCTCGGAAGTTCGGCGAAGTCAAAATCGTCGCTCCTGACCGAGAGCGAAGCGCCTGCGGTCACGCTATGACGATGCGCGATCCTTTGCGGGTCTGGCCCGTCGACTGGGATGGCCTGGAAGCCTACGAAGTCACGGGATTCCCGGTGGATTGCATCAACGTAGGACTCACTTTGGGTTGGCCAGATGGGTGTGACCTTGTGCTGAGCGGATTCAACAACGGACCCAACCTAGGGTTCGATGTCACCTATAGCGGGACCGTCGGCGGAGCCATGGAAGGCGCCATCAACGGAATCCGCTCGATTGCTGTTTCCATGGCGGCATTCGTGGAAGAAGCGCCCCTGCACTTTCAAACTGGAGCTCAATGGCTGCAGGAAAATTGGCCGATGCTGGAGGCTTTGCCCTCCAAGCCACTAACTTTCCTCAATATCAATATTCCCTCGATCGACTATCCTGAGATTAGGGGTCATCGAATTGTCGGAATGGGCAAACGGGTGTACAAGGATCGAGTCGAAGAGCGGAGCGATCCTTGGGGACGGTCCTATTACTGGCAAGGGGGCGTGGTGGTGATGAACGCAGATCAGCCGGGAACGGACGTCAACGCGGTAAGCGAGGGTTTTGTCTCGATTACGCCGGTCTCCTTGGATTGGACTGACCACGAATATGCGGAGGAGCTGCGCCAGATCAGCTTTCATCGAGCCAGCTCTTAAGGGGCGAGCGTTCGAAACGCGGCAACAGCGAGTGCAAGTATTCATCGCCCTTAATCCAGCGCAAGATCTGGTGGGGCGCAGCACGACGATCGTCTTCGCTAAGATTGGGCGGCCAATCCAGTTCGCTGACCGTCGCGCTCGGATCCAGATGAACGTTTCTCATGAGATTGAGTGTGGGTGCTCCATCGGGGATGGCGGGGATGATGCGTTCGAGGGCCTTTTCTATCACTGCTTCTCGTTTTTTTAACTTCCCAAAAGCATCGTGTCGCTTTAAGAACCTTTTAGCGCAATTCTCACCTATCGCCACGATGACCCTTTCCGCGCCTTCCAAAGCTTCAAATGGGTCGTCGAAAGATAGGAGGTCGTGTTTGGAACTTTCGACGGAAAAGCATACACGCGTTAGGCGGTCGAAGAGGTCGAGCCGCTCCAAATCAGAATCATACAAGCGCACCTCGATAGGCCGCTCGCCAAAATAAGTGGCTAGGGAAGCGATGATCGGCGCGCCGCAGCGGACGCTGCCGATTCCTAAGATTACGAGCCGACTGCCAGGCATCAGGAAATTCTACGCCACATGGGTTGCCTCGAAAAGCGCTACAATCGCATAAGGCCGGGCGATTAGCTCAGTTGGTAGAGCGCCTCGTTTACACCGAGGATGTCGGGGGTTCGAGTCCCTCATCGCCCACCACTGTCAGCTACTACCCATGCTGGATATGAAATATTGGGCATGGACCGAAGTCGATAAAAAGGCTCCCACAGAGGAGCTGAAGAGGAAGTACGGCAAGCTGATCGCAAGAGGCCTTAACGGCGTGTTCTTGGGGGGTGGCATCGACGACCGTGAATTCGAGATCGTTCGGGCGAGCGGGCTCGAGCTGCACGCTTGGATGTGGACCCTCAATCGGAACGATCGATGGATACGCGAGCACCATCCCGAGTGGTATATGGTGAGCCGCAGCGGTAAATCTTCTTTGGATCATCCTCCCTATGTGGATTATTACCGTTGGCTATCGCCGGTAATTCCAGGTGTTCAGGAGTTTCTTAAACAGAAAGTCGACGAGCTTGCCACGCACCCGGCAGTTTCGGGCGTGCATCTCGACTACATTCGGTACCCAGACGTTATCCTGCCCCCCGGCCTTTGGAAAAGATATGGCCTAGACCAGACGAAGGAGTTGCCGGATTACGATTTTTGCTACGGCGAGCAAAGCCGAGGCGCGTTCGGAAAGCTAACGGGGCGCGATCCGATCGAAATCGACGATCCCTCTTCGGACCAACAATGGAAAAGATTTCGCTATGATTCCGTGACTTACCTAGTTCAACAACTTGCGAAAGTCGTGCGCCGGCACGGTAAGAAAATCACCGCCGCCGTGTTTCCCACACCGCGGCTCGCTCGCAAAATATGTCGGCAGGACTGGGATCGCTGGCCCCTCGATGCCGCTTGCCCCATGCTTTATCACGGTTTTTACAATGAGACCTTAAACTGGATTGGTGAATGCGTCAAGGAAGATGTCGGATTGGTCACCTATCCGATTTACGCAGGGCTATACCTTCCAGACTTCCATAAACCCGGCGAGCTAGTAAAAGCGATTCAAATCTGCAAGGCAAATGGAGCGTCGGGGATTTCGCTTTTCGGCACGATGGAAGACCGGTTTTGGCCGCCGTTCGTCAAAGCCACAAAATCTTAGGAGAGTACGGGGCAGTAAAGTAGCCCTATGCTCAGCCATCTGATCGTCCTTTCTCTCTTTTGCCATTCCTCTCCGGTTGAGGAGATCAGATCCGCCCTCGGGATCGCGGGGGTTGTTCAAGGGGGGAGAATTCCAATTCCCATCGATGCCGTGCAGAGCCTCATCGCGCAGGGCCGGTGGCGAGAACCGAAAGCGGGTGACTCCATCATGGTCGCGGGCGGCGGTAAGCAAAC
>JBBREX010000110.1:0-9976 GCA_038225245.1 Fimbriimonadales bacterium
AGCCACGGTAAGGGCTTTAGGACTAAAAAAGACCGGCCAAGTGGTCGATCAGCCTGATAACCCGGCGATTCGGGGCATGATCCATCACGTCAAACATCTTTTGTCGGTAGAAGAGGTTGCGGGGCATGTAGCTGAGAAAAAGGCGAAGCCGGCAAAAACTCCTCCGCCGGCCATGAAGGAAAAAAAGGCTCCGCCGGCTAAGAAACCGGCCGCGAAGAAAGCTGCGCCCGCTAAGGAATCCAAAAAATGAGCTTACATACTCTTCGCCCTCCCAAGGGCAGTACGAAAAGACGTCGCCGAGTGGCGCGCGGAATCGGGAGCGGTCTCGGAAAAACTGCCGGTCGAGGAACCAAAGGGCAGAAGGCGAGGCGGCAAATCCATCCTCGATTCGAGGGCGGTCAGACTCCAATTCAGCGGCGTCTCCCCGTCAAGAAAGGTTTCCGCAACATTAATCACAAGGAATTTGCGATTATTAACTTGGACGACCTGGAGACCTTGTTTAAGGCCGGCGACGAAGTCAATCCCGAGAAGCTAATCGCAATGGGAATTATTCCTGGCGTCAAAGATGGGGTCAAGGTCTTGGGATTTGGCGAGCTGACTAAGAAGCTCAAGATTTCTGCACACAAATTTAGCAAGAGCGCGCAGGCAAGAATCAGCGAGCTTGGCGGGGAGGCCATCTCTCTGTGAGCATGGCGTTTGGCGGCGGAGGCTCCTATGGCTCCGGGGGAAGAGGCGACAAGGCTCTTAGAATGGGCCTTATCGAGACTCTGCGTCTCGCATGGGCCGATCCCGACATTCGCCAGCGCTTGCGGTTCGTGTTATTCGTTCTCGCTGTTTACTGCCTCGGAATTCACATTCCAACCCCAATCCCAGGAATGGATCCAAAGCATTTCGAAGATTTGATCGCGAAGATTCCCTTCTTCGGAATGATCAATACGTTCGGTGGAGGAGCTCTGAAGAGAATCTCCATATTTGCCCTGGGCCTGAACCCATATATCACGTCCTCCATCATCATGCAGATTCTCACTACGGCATACCCGCAGTGGAAAAAAGAACTGCAGGAGGGGGGCGAATACGCTCGCAAACAACAGAACAAGCGGACCCGGATTCTGACCATCGCTCTTTGCTTCTTTCAGGGGTCTGGGCTGCTTACCATGATGCATTCCGCATTACCGGCTAACTTGTCCATGTGGACGCGAGCTTCCGTCGTGGTTTTTTGGACCGCAGGCGCCATGTTTCTTCTTTGGCTTGGCGAGCAGATTAGCGAGAAGGGAATCGGCAACGGCGTCTCGGTGATGATTTTCGCGGGAATCGTCATCTCGCTTCCAAACTTGGTTGGGGTCGTGGTAAATGGCATTGCTCAAGGAAACGTGGGCTGGTATGTAGGCGTCGTTCTCGCCGGATTGTTCGTTGCCACTACTTGGTTTATCGTCTTATTTACGACCGCTCAGCGACGTATTCCCATACAACATATGAAGCGGCAAATCGGCACGAAAGTCCTCGGCGGTGCTTCTAGTTACCTGCCCTTGTCGATTAATCTCGCTGGAGTCATCCCCATTATTTTCGCGGTCTCCCTGATCTATATGCCCGCCCAGTTTGCCGCCATGTTTCCCGCGAACACTCCCATGCACGATTTTCTCAATGGAGTCGCAAGCTTCCTAAGCCCAGACTTCCGACACTGGCAAGGAATTTTTGGCGTGCTCGCTTACGCCATGCTGATCTTTTTCTTTAATTATTTTTACACGGCAATTCAATACAACGTGGAAGATATTGCGAACAATCTAAAGCGAGGCGGCTCCTTCATTCCCGGCGTTCGCCCAGGCAAGCAGACGAGGGACTTTCTCGATAGCGTGATCTCGCGCATCACTTTTGTCGGAGCTTTTTTCCTCGCCATCATCGCGCTAACTCAGTATTTGGTTCCACTTGTCACAGGCAATACGCTCCCCGGCCTGGGCTTGCTCTTCGGCACCTCGATGCTCATCATGGTGAGTGTCGCCTTGGAGACGATGCGCCAGATCGAAGCGAATCTGCTCATGAAGCAATATGGACAATAGGAGTCCAACCCAGCCCATGCGGCTGATTCTCATTGGACCCCCTGGCGTCGGAAAAGGAACTCAGGCTTCGCTTCTCGAGGAGCGTCTTGGCGTAAAACCCCTCTCCTCAGGTGTAATTTTCCGCCAAGAGATCGAGGCGGAAACTGATCTGGGGCGTCTCGCCAAGCGGTATATCGACCATGGGGAGCTAGTTCCGAACGGGGTGACCATCGAGATGATGGCCAAGCGCATCGAGCGTGAGGATGTCCGAAAGGCCGGGTTTGTGCTCGATGGTTTCCCTCGGACCGTGAGGCAAGCCGAGGCTTTGGACGAAATGCTCGCCGCCATGGAGATGAAAATCGACAAGGCAGTCTCGATCGAACTGCCCGACGACGTTGTGGTAGGACGGCTGTCTGGCCGCATGGGATGCACCAAGTGCGGCGAGATTTATCATCGAGCGAGCAAACCGACCATGCGGGAAGGTCTTTGCGACAAATGCAACGGGCCTCTGTTCGTCCGCGAAGACGACAAGCCAGAAACGATCCGAGAACGGCTTAGGGTATTCCACGAGAACACCGCCCCCGTTTGCGAATACTACGGCAAGAAGGGAATCTTGGTGAAAGTTGACGGCAGCAGCGAGCCGGACCAAGTTTATGGCCAGATCGTAGTGGGACTTCAGCCCTGATATGATTGCGCTAAAAAGCCGCCCGGAGATCGAAAAGATGCGGGCGAGCGGCGAGATCGTGGCACGCACGCTTCGCAAGGTTTCCGAAGCCATCGTGCCGGGAAAGACCTCTCCGAAGGAACTGGATCGCTTAGCCCATCGCTTGATCGAAGAGTCCGGGGGCATTCCTAGCTTTCTCGGGTACCGAGGTTTTCCGGCCGCTACTTGCATCTCCGTAAATGAAGTGGTCGTACATGGTATTCCGGATGACCGTATCCTTGTCGAAGGCGACATCGTCGGCCTTGATTTCGGCGTGATCAAAGATGGCTGGCATGCGGACGGAGCATGGACTTACCCGGTCGGCACAATTTCTCAGGATGCTCAACGCCTGCTGAATGTCACCAGAGAGAGTCTTTACCAAGGGATCGCTAAGGCCCAAATTGGCAATCGCATCGGGGACATCTCACATGCCGTACAAAGCTATGTCGAACGTTATGGGTATTCGGTGGTGCGGGAGTTGGTAGGGCACGGTATCGGGCGCAACCTGCATGAAGAACCACATAATGTCCCCATGTATGGAAAGCCGGGCCGGGGCGAGCTCCTGCGTGAAGGCCTGACCATTTGCATTGAGCCGATGATCAATTTCGGTGGCCATAAGGTTAAAACGCTCGACGACAAATGGACGGTAGTCACTGCGGATGGCAAGCTGTCCGCTCATTTCGAGCACACGGTGGCGGTCACCAGGAACGGGCCAGAGATCTTAACTTTGGAATAACCTCCGTCTGATACAATAGGCTAGCTCGATAACAAGACGGCGAGCAAAGACTTAGACAGGAGAATGAATGGCGAGACATTTTAGAGGCAGGCCCCCCAAACAGCAACCCCCCGAAAATCGGGAAGAGGGCATCGAGGTCGAGGGCGTCGTGCTCGAAAAGCTTCCAAACGCGCGCTTTCGGGTTAAATTGGACGACGGTGAAGTGGAGTTGTTGGCCCACGTAAGCGGCAAAATGCGGATGAACTATATCAGGATTCTTCCGGGCGATCGAGTCAAAATCGAGCTCTCGCCTTACGACCTCACTCAAGGTCGAATCGTGTATCGGTACAAATAACCAGGCCGCCAGTCTGAAAAGAAATAGGCCCCTGGGGGAAGTAGGGGCCGTATCTCGTGTTGATCAGGGATGTGCGTATTGAGTTGTCAGCCGCTGCCCGTAGACCGTGCAATCCAAAGCGTCGTTGCATTGGTGGTCAGAAGCTTGCCGTCATTGTACGTCGACATTATTCTCTTTGCAAGTGCCTGAAATCAGTTAATATTTCCCTCCTATATGCAGCATAAGCTGTTAGTTATACGGGGTTCGTATGCGCCTATTTGAGCTAAAATAAAGCGGGCTTGGTTTTCTTGGGTCTGTGGTCATTTTGGAGGTCACTAATTGAAACTTCTTAGTCGTCTTACGTTACTCGGTGTCGCATTTTCAGTGCTAGCCGGGGTCGCGTCCGCTCAGGGAACCTGGACGCGTCTTCCTAGCCAACCGCCATGGGCGCCTAGCACCTTATGGCTTATGACTGACGGTACGATTTTGGCTCAGCGTGATTATCCGAACGGAAATAACTACGCGAAGCTAACTCCCGATGCCAATGGCAGCTATTTGAGCGGCTCTTGGACCACCGTCGCTTCCTCGACTTATACGCGCCTTTATTTCGCTTCTGGAGTTTTTCCCGATGGGCGCTTGATCGTTTCCGGCGGCGAATACAGCAACGCAGGCTCGGAAGTCAATAAAACGGAGATTTATGATCCCGTTGCCAATCAGTGGACCGTAATTTCACCGCCTGCGGGCTGGACTGAAGTTGGAGACGCTCCTTGCCACATTCTGCCTGACGGGCGATTTTTGCTCGGGTCCATCGCCGACAATCGTACCGCGATTTTCGACCCCGTCAGCAATACTTGGAGCGCGGGTCCGGCCAAGGACGATAGCAGCAGCACCGAAGAGTCCTGGACTCTCATGCCCGATAATACGTTGGTTGCCGACGAATGCTTGCGGCATCCTAGAACCGAAAAATACATCTTCGGGCAAAACCGATGGATGTACACGGGCAATACCATTAACGACTTGGTCTTGTCGAGCTCGTTCGAAGTCGGTGCTTCGGCTTGTCTTCCCAATGGGAAGGGGTTTTTTGTGGGAGGCACTCCTCGAACGGGACTCTACACGATGGGGGCCCTTCCTACAGACCCAGGCACATGGACCGCCGGACCGGACATTCCCAGCATCAACGGCCGAATGATGGGTGAAGAAGATGGACCGGGATGTCTCCTTCCCAACGGTAATTTTCTCTTCTCTGTGGGGCCAGTTACCTCTGGTGGCGGAACTTACGAGTCTCCGACTCACTTCTTCGAATACGACTTCCGATCGAACCTACTTATCCGGGCTCCGGATTCGGCCAATGCAGGTGGGGTCCCTTACTCGGGAAGAATGACGATATTGCCTACTGGTGAGACATTGCTCTCGCAAGGCGGATCGATCTATTACTACGTGTCTCCAGGCTCGCCGGACCCTTCTTGGAAACCCTCGATCACCTCGTCTCCTGCATCCGTTTCGCCCGCTTCAACATACACCTTGCAAGGTAGGCAACTCAACGGCCTTTCCCAATGCGTGGGATACGGGGACGACTCGACCGCTTCCACCAACTACCCGATCGTTCGCATTCGGAACTTAGGCACCAACCACATGTTCTATTGCCGGTCGTTCGGCTTCAGCACCATGGGTATCGCTACCGGTGCCGCTATCGTGTCCTGTCAGTTCAAGGTTCCGAGCACGATCGAATTCGGAGTTTCCGAAATTACGGTGGTTGCCAATGGGATCTCATCCGATCCCACTTCCATTAGCGTCGGCAATATCGTAGCGGTTCCTCCAACTTCGTTCTCCGTGTTCCGCGGAGTCCTCGAATCCGGTGGGCTAAGTGATCTCCTGGTCAGTGACGACAGCTACCTGGTCGTTCGAAATGGAGCGACCACGCTGATGAGCGAGTCGCCCATCACCGTGACATTCGATACAACGTCGCCGAACGCGATACCCGCGTCCCTCGACTTCATGGTCGAAAACCATGTTTCGATCACCGGTCTAACCCAGAGGATCGATATGTTCGACTTCACTGCCGGCTCCTACGAGCAGGAAGATCAGCGATCGGCTACAACGACGGACTCGACGGTTACTGCAATAGGTTCCAATCCCGGCCGATTTGTAGAATCGGGGACGCATACCCTCCGTTCGAGGCTACGAGTGCGAGCTGACGGACCGGTGTTCGTCAATACCTGGCGCAGCTTTACCGACAAGGTAGCTTGGGACGTAGGTTCCTAGCCAAACCTAGGCAATCTAGAGGCGGGGATCGTCGATCCCCGCCTTCTTTTGATTTAAAGCTCAGTATTTGACCGAGCAACCGTAAGGAACGCTCTTGGGGACACTGACCGCTTTGCCCGCCATCGATTCTTCGAGTGCCGCCATCACGTAATTCTTGGCACCCTTAATGTCGGCGGGATCAGGGGTCGGCTTGTCGTCGATCGCCCCATTGTAAATCACGATTCCCTTGGGATCGATCACGAACATATGAGGAGTGGTCCGGGCTCCATAGGTGCGCGCGACTTTACTGTCTGAATCGAGCAGCAGAGCTGTGCCGTGCATATTTGCGTCTTTCAGACGCTGCTTGGCATCCTCCTGCGTCATGTAACCTTGCTTTCCAGGTGCCGACGAACAGATGGTAAGCCAAACGACATCGAGTTTAGTTGCCTTTTCTTGGACCGATTGCATATTGCCGCTCCCGTAATGCTTTTTCACGAAAGGACAATCTTTGTTCGTCCATTCGAGAACGACGTATTTACCCTTATAGTCGGCGAGGCTAACCGTTTTACCTTCGGCGCTAGCGACCGTAAATAAGGGAGCCGGCGAACCTGGTTCGACCTTACCGACTGCCTGATGAGAGCGTGCCGCGAGGCCCAAGCCGGCGAAGCAGAGCGCGACAGAAATAGTGGATGTCTTCATGGAAATCTCCTCGAACGGGTAGCTCTTTGATTATCCTTACGCGCGGCGCGACCATTTCGGCACCGCCACCTCATTCATATCGCAAGGCCTCGATGGGTTGCAAACTGCTTGCCCGCAGAGCAGGATAAAGTCCGAAAAATAATCCAACGAAAGCGGAAAACCCAAACGCCATGAGAATGGCCTGTAAGTTGACCACCGGAGGCACGTTGAGAAGCGCAGAAATCGATACGGTGGCAAGCCAGCCCAACGCGATTCCAAGTATTCCTCCAAAAACGCACATAACCACGCTTTCAAGGAGAAATTGGGTAAGAATGCCCTCTCTTTTGGCTCCGATCGCCTTACGTAACCCGATCTCTCGGGTGCGCTCGGTAACGCTAACGAGCATGATATTCATAATGCCGATTCCACCGACGAGCAGGGATACCGATGCGATGCCGGCGAGCAAATATCCGAGAAGCTCGGTTTGCTTTTGGATCTGGTCGATCAGCTCCCCTTGGTTAAACACTCGAAACAGTTGATCGCCCGCCGCCGTGTGCCGCTTTCTCGCTAAGGTGTCTTCGACTTGCGATTGAGTAAGGGTCATGAACTCGGTATTCGTCGCCTGAAGGGAAATCATATCGAAGTTAGTTTTGCCCATCAGACGTTTCATCGCCGTTTTCAACGGAATGTAGACTTGGTCGTCGGGGTTCATGAATCCAGAGCCTCCTTTGTAGTCGACCACTCCCACGACTTCGTAGTTGCGCCCTTTGATTTGCACAATCGACCCAATTGCGTTCTCGCCTCCGAAGAGCTGATCGTACACTTGGTATCCCAGGACTGCCTTGCGCTCCATTAGCTCGTTGTCCGCCGTCGTGAACCAAGTTCCGGAATGCATTCTTGTCGCGTTGCGGATGATCGCCATCTGAGGTTCGCAACCAATGACCTGTGTTTGCGTGCTGCGGCTCCCAACTTTGATCGTCGCTCCAGTCCGTACTGCACCGCTGATTTCGCCGACCGTTGGCACGAACCGTTTGATGTCTTGCAAGTCCTCTTCTTTCAAAGTCGCCGCCGAATTGGAACCCATGCTCATGCCGCCGCGCTGCCAGTTCGGCATAACCGTCAGCATGTTTGTGCCCATCACCTGGATATTTTCCAGGGACTTGCGCTTCGTGCCTTCGCCGATCCCGATCATTGCGATAACAGAGCCGACGCCGATGACTACCCCGAGCATGGTCAAGAGCGAACGCAGCTTGTTCGCGGCGATGGCTCGCACTGCGCTTTGAAAGCTATCGATCATGGTCACTTAGCGTCCACCGCCTCGGCCGCCACCGGCCGTTCCGCCCGTTCTCGCCCCGGCTCCCCCGCGGTTGCCGCCCATTCCGCGAGGAGCCGAGCTACCCGCAAGTCCTCCTCCTTGCTGACTATCTTGCATGCGCTTTTGAGTCTCCCGCATCTGCTTGAGATCGATCTCCGCCACCACAAGCTCCTCGCCTGCTTTTAGCCCGGACACAATCTCCATTCCGTCATTCCCCGTCGCACCTACTTGAACTTCACGTTTGATGGGCTTCTTAGGGTCCGAGCCCTTTAGCTTGACAAAGCTTTTGCCCCCTTCCCGCTGAATTGCCTGCATGGGAGCGATCAATACATCGGGCTTGGTTAGCGTCAAAAACTCGCACGTTGCCGTCATTCCCGGCCGAAGCATCTCATGGCGAGATTGCTTGACCGCGACACGAACCTTGATCGCGGTGATGTTTTGGTCGGTCTTAGCCGCTGGATTGACGCGCTGAACCGTTCCCTCAAACGGGCGACCCGCATAAGCTTCGACGATGATGCGGACCGGTTGTCCCGGGCGGACTTGAGCAATATCCGCCTCGTCCACTGCGCATTCGACGTACATCTGCGTGGTGTCGCTAATTTGAACCAAGCTGGTGCCTTGGGAAAAAGTGCTCGTGCCCGGGGGAATAATTGTTCCTTCTTCCAGATATTTTTGAGTCACCACTCCCGAGCGGGGAGCTAGCACGGTCGTGCTGTCGAGCTGTACTTTTGCGTTCTTGAGGGAAACCGTATTCCGAACCGTGCCCGCTTGAGCCGAACGCACATCCGCCTTTCGGGCGTTGACATTCAGGCGCTCGTCTCGAGATTTCTGCAAAGCCACTTCTGCCTGCTGGACGTTTCTCCTCGCCTCGACCAAGCTTTGCTGGCTGATTACATCCAAGCTGGAGTTTGCCCGCGCCTCGGCAAGGGCTGCTTCTGCTTGGCGAACCCTTGCCCGCTGCGCATCTAGGTCTGAGCCGACCTCCGCTTCGAGCGTCTGCAGGCGCTGCTTGGCCGAATCATAGCTTGCCGTAGCCGCTTCGAGAGTGCTGCGCGACTGATCCACTGCCGCTTGGCTGACATAGCCTTTTTGGAGCAACTGCTCCTGCCTTCGCATATCGGCCTGAGCCGCATCGAGCGCCGCCTTCGTACGTCGCAAATTACTTGCCGCATCGTTTCTCTTTTGCGGTTCGGTCACTCGTTCGAGCTGGCGCATGGCCTCTTGCTGAGCGTTCAGGCTGGCTTGCGCGCTGAGCACCGCTGAAGATGAAAGTTGTGGCTGCGTACGGGCCTGTTGCTCCGCTTTCTTCAGTCGAATACGTGCGAGTTCGAGGCTAATCTCGGCGTCGTGCACGGAAGTACGCGACGTCATCACCTGTAGCTCCGCGTTCACCCGCGCTTGGTCGGCCTTGGCCTCAGACGATTGCAAATCGGCACGGGCTTGATCGAAAATCGCTTGCGTGTCGGAGGGATCGATGACCGCCACCAGGTCTCCCTGATGCACGATCGAGCCTTCGTCGACGGCCAGCCTCACCACCTTTCCGCCCGCCTTGGATTTGACATCGACCGTAGTTAAAGCTACTAGCTGCCCGTTTGCGCTGATCGACCGGACAAGCTCACCCTTTTCAACCTTGGCGTATCGATATTCGATTTCGCTAGCGGACGCGGCGTCCCTGCGCATAAATATCCAGCCGCCCACGCCGAGCGCGGCTAAAAAAAACAATATGATCAAAGGCTTTTTCATTGAGTTTCGCCGCGAATCGGCATGCCCATCGCGAGTTGAAGCCGAACCTCCGATATTTGGGCGTCATAAAGGGCTTCGACATAATTCGATTCAGCCGTGACAAGGCTCACCTGAGCCGTCAAAACCTCGATCAAATTGGCCGCCCCCGCAAGCTGCGATTCCGAAGCGGCCGTATAGTTGAGTTGAGCCGCATCCAGCGCCGCCTTCGATGCCA
>JBBREX010000111.1:0-9943 GCA_038225245.1 Fimbriimonadales bacterium
GGCAAAACTCACACCTGGACCGCTTCTCGAGCTTCGACGGCGGCGCGTGTCCTGGGAGTTGCTTTGTCGAAGGCCTGTCGAAGATCGTCGATGAGGTCTTCCGGATCCTCGATTCCCACGCTTAGGCGGATCATGGTGGGGGGAATCCCTTTGCTTAGCCGCTGTTCTTCGGTCATGCAAGCGTGGGACATCAAAGTGGGGTAGCCGATGATGGACTCGACTCCACCTAGACTTTCGGCAAGTAGAAATACTTTGGTTGACTCGGCAATCATCTTGGCTTCTTGAGGAGTTTCAACCTCGAAGCTCACCATTCCGCCGAATCCTCTCATTTGGCGCTTGGCAAGCTCATGTTCGGGATGGGACTTCAGGCCCGGAAAGTACACGCGCTTGACTCTCGGATGTGCCTCGATGAATTCTGCCACGGCTTGAGCGCCCAGACAATGCTGCTTCATGCGAAGGGCCAAGGTTTTCAACCCGCGCAATGAGAGCCAGCAGTCAAATGGGCTAGGAACCGATCCCACCGTCTTGTTCCACTCGAAGAGCGCTTCGTGGATGTCGCCATCGTTGGTCACGCAGGCCCCACCGATCACATCGCTGTGACCAGAGATGTACTTCGTGGTCGAATGAACGACAATATCGATTCCGTGCTCAAGGGGATTTTGCAAGGCTGGAGAAGCAAAGGTGTTATCGATTACCGAAATGAGACCATGCTTGTTAGCGACACGGACGATCGCTTCGATATCCATGATTCGCAAGCTTGGATTAGTCGGGGTTTCAAAAATCACCATTTTACTGTTCGGTTGAATGGCACTTTCCAAACTGGCGATGGAGTGGCCGTCGAACTCAGTGGCTTCGATTCCTTGACGGGGAAGCAGCTTGTCTTTGACCCGCTGGGTACCCCCATAAATATCGCTTGCCATGAGCAGATGATCGCCTTGTTGAAGAAGGCTGAACGCGGCTACGACGGCCGCCATGCCACTGCCAAAGCAAACGCAGTGTCGGCCCCCTTCCAGTGAAGCGATAACCTGTTCAAGGGTGTCCCGGTTGGGGTTCGAGCACCGGGTGTAATCGTGGCGGGGTATGGAGTCCAGATTGTTCCAAGCAAATGTGGCGGATTGATGGATCGGGTTAATGACCGCCCCAAAATCGCCGTCTGGAATCTGGCCGACGCGAAGCGCTCGAGTGGAAAACCTCATATCATTAGTTTACAACAGAAAACTGCTGTTGCAATCAAAACAAAACGGGATTAGCAAGGCGGGCCTACAAACGAATCAAAAGAAGAGGCGTCTGGGAAGACTTTGCATATTGTTAGGAAAGGTCCGCCTTTGGGATTAGGGTTCGGCGGACCCTTCCGTATTACTTCCTATTTCTTTCGCCTTCGTCGAGCAATGAGGGCGCAGGCTCCACATGCGAGTGCGGCGAGGCTGGCCGGTTCTGGGACTATTGCAATCTGGCCGCGAATTTCTCCGCCGGGAACTCGGTTGTGTGAATATTTACGTACATATGCCCACCTAGAAAATTCGCTTGGTCGGCGAGCGGCAAGACAATGGGCTGGGACTGCGAGTACACCTCGTGAGCGAGCGTGCCATTCCACATGCCGTTTGCTCCCAGAAGGTCCACTACGATTGGTCCGTTTACGCCAACGTCTCCTCGGTGGATGTGCGTTCCAACAATGTTGGTGGTCAGGTCGAACGCGTCAAAGGCATTGATCGTGATGACCTGGTTCGCGTCATTGTAAGTTCCAAGGGCTAAACCGTGACCTGGCACGTTGTGGGACGGGTTCTCTTGGAGGCCGTCGAGTGCCGCCTGCCACTGGAACAGTGTTGCATTTGCCGGAGCAACTACCGCCGCCAAGGCTGCCAAAAGAAATGCTATCACTACTGTTTTCATGTTGTATCTCCTCTGAAACACATCCGTAAAAATCGGGCCATGATAACTGGACCTCTTATGCACGGTCAAAAGTTGGACAACTTCAGACAAATTCATTTATCGCCGTCTTTCCATTTGACGTGCCCATCGGCATACACGTAAGCTCGACCTCCTGGGCCCGGCACATAACCGATGACCGTTTCGGCGGGGTTCTTGATCTCTCCAAGAGATTTGCCGGAGAAGGTGTAAACGAAATCGACGAGAACATCCGGATTCTTGACGTATGGGGCAACGCTCTCGCGGATGTCTCCGGCTGGGAGTAAATCATCATAGTCGCCGGAATACATGAGGAGACCCAGGGCTGCCTGCTTACCATGGGTCATGGCCGTAGCTTTTGCGGCCCGCTTCCGGAGCTGCTCGTATTCAGATAAGTCTAGCTTCAGCAGAGGACGTACAAGGGCGGTTCCTTGACTGATATAGAGCACGTTGTCTAGTTTTGGAGATATAGCGGCAAAGCTGGATTGTGCTGCGATAAGAGCTCGCTGAAGGGGGCCGGGAGTCATACTCGTGAGCCACGTTGCATCTACCTTCTTTGAGGACACATCGGTTACGAGGATTGCTCGTTCGCTAGTAGTTCCCAGTGGAAGGGCATCGGTTCCGCCCCCATAACTTAAGTTGACCCTTTCCAAGGTAGGCGGTAAAAAGGTTCGACTTGTAAAATCATAGAGATAGTATTCGCGGTGACGCTTTCCATCTGTTTTCGAGACGGTCACGACGCAGTAATATAAGGATTTCCCATCTTGAGACCATGCCATATTCCCCCGAGGTGCATCAACCGGCAAAGAAAGCGGCGCCACACTACCGTCCTCACGCATTAAGGCGAATCCAGCGCTCGAAGGGCCGGCCATTTTCGTTAAGATAGCCACCGGCTGGCTTGGAGAAGGATCGATTTCGATTTGCTCAGCGGCCAATGAGCTGGCAGTAACGAGTGGCTTGATTTTTCCCGATATTCCATCGATCAGGTAAAGCGTTTGTCCGGTCAGTTCCTCCCGGGAATCCCGGATGAGGACGACGGCTACAGGCGTTCGAGACCCGCGAAGCCATTGGACCGTTTCGACCTGTGCGTGTGTCGAATCAACGCGAATCAGCTGCCTCGTTTTTCGTGTTCGGACACTCCAAAGATCTAGGATCAAGGGATCAGGTTGATCCTGATGCTCTTCGTCTCCAAGGGCAAGCAGTCTTTTTGCCTCTTGCGTTGGCGCCTTGACATCGTTTCTTTGAAGAAGCACGTATGCCCCATCTGGCGACCAAAAGCCTACTTGTACGGAGCCTGCGTCGATGACTTCGGGAGCCAGCATCACGTACACGTCCTTTTCGGTAGCCACCGCTCCAACGTCCTTCAACTGAGCTGGCGAGGCCGCCATAAGGGCGCCTGCCGCTATGCCGATAAAAGCTGTTCTGGTCATATCGATTATTAAAGGATACGCGATACACTCGCATGGCTCAGTAAACTACGCCAGTGAAAGGTACCAACAGGTGAGCCGACGACTCATCGTCAGATGCCCGGCAAAAGTCAATACTTGCCTGGCCGTAGGGCCGAGGGACCATCAGGGTTACCATCCGATCCGCACGATATTTCAGGCGATCGGCCTTTTTGATACTCTCATTATCGAGGAAGGGTCTGAGAACCGAATTGAAAGTGATTGGCCGGACTTTCCCCAGGAAAACACGTTGAGCAAGGTCTTGCGCCTGGTTAGCGAACTTATCGACGTCCCGCCACTTTCGATTCGCTTGGAGAAGCGAATTCCACCGGAAAGCGGGTTTGGAGGCGGAAGTTCGGACGCCGCAGGACTTATTCGAGCCCTAACCTCTTGGTATGGAGGACCGCCCGTGGATCAAGCGTGCGAGATTGCGTCGGCCGTCGGCAAGGACGTGACTTTTTTCCTGCAGGGAGGCAAATCTCTGGGTGAGGGATACGGGGAGATCGTTACTCCCTTGCCTGATGATGAGCCGAATTGGCTCACTATTGGCCGGCCATCGGAAGGAGTTTCGACGGTCCTTGCGTATGCGGCCCTCGATGAGAAGCGGCCAAGCTTCTCAAGCCTTTCCCACTCCGAACCCTACTCCAACGATTTCGAGCTGGTGGCGCCTGCTAGGAGTCTCGATATTAAGCAAGCTCTCCTAGACGCGGGAGCGAGCGCGGCTCTACTGTGCGGATCTGGTTCGGCGGTATTCGGAGTGTTTGAATCTAAGGAAGAGGCTTGCCGCGCCGAATCAAGCCTAGCTGGGATTGCCCAGTCCACCTGGGTCGTTCCCACTCTCAGCCGGGAGGAAAGCCTGTGGATGTCCTAATTCTGGCCGGGGGAAAGTGTTCACCGGAACTTCAACGCCTATCGGGCGTAGAGACGAGAGCCATGCTCCCAATCCATGGCCGGCCGATCGTCGAACTCATCGCCGATAGATTGTCCTCATTTGGCGATCTAGTCATGGTGGGAGGACCGACCACGCATTCTTGGAAAAGCGTCGAGCCAGGAGGGAACTTTATCGAAAGCCTTGAACGCGGGCTTCAAGCGGTGAGTACCGAAAGCTTCTTGTTATCGACGGGAGACCTTCCCTACATAACTGAGGAATCGGTATCCGACTTTATCAGCCGCGCCGACCCTTCCGCCCTTCTTAACTATCCCATCGTACATCTCCAGGCGTGCAACCTAAAATATCCTGGCATGAAACGAACGACCATAAAGCTTCGCGAGGGCTGCTTCACTGGTGGAAATATCGCCCTTGCCAATAGCAGCTTGATGCGTCGGGCCTTGCCCATGATCGGCAACGCTTACGCCATGCGCAAAAGTCCTTCCCGGCTGGCAAAACTTGTGGGGCTAGGGACGCTTTTCCGAGTACTCCTCGGCCAGAGTCTGCCAAGCTCGCTCCCACTGGCTACGCTGGAGGCACGCGTCAGCCGTCTTCTCGAGGCTCCTGTGAAAGCCATTATCACCGAATATGCCGAGCTTGGGGCAGACATCGATACAGCCGCGCAGTATCAAGCATTTTTGGCAACTACAGAGAATATTCGCTTAGACCGATGACTATATTGTGGTATTGGCCCACTCAGTCAAAAACGTCATCGACCCCAAGCTCACGGAGCAGTATTTGCTGGGTTTACCAGACGTCCTGGACGCTTCCGTATGGTGGAGCGATGGCAATTTGCATGCCCACGTCACGATTGGCGACTACGCAGAAACTTCGAGCAGAGAGCTCCAGCTCGCCTGCATGAACGAGATCGGGATTCACCAAACGCCACGAGAAATCGTGCTTATCCAATCTCGGCTAAGAGCGGCTTAATTTGCCGTCTCGGGGGGTTGCTCCAAGTCGTCGACGGATGAGCCCTGAGTGGAATCTAATTTCGGCATCGACTCTAAGCTCACCTGAGTAATGCTCTTAACCTGCCGATTAGGGCAATTCGTACAAACGAACTCGACTTGGACTCCGGTCAACCAAGACGGCACTTTATCCAAAACCTTACCGCAACCGCACTGAACCATTTTAAGACGCTCCTTCTTGCTGCTCTTCGTAATGCTGGACGATTTGTCGATGACTCAATACGCCGTTGATGGCCATGACAACTGCCGCCCCGAAATAAATCCAAGACAGCGCATGTTCTTCAGCCTGACCGGGATCGCGGATCATTTTTTCCCCGCCCAAAAAAGGCATTCCGACGATTCCCACCAATACGAGAAGTGCGGCGATCCAGAAATAGGTATTTTTCCACCAGATGGGCTTCGGCAGGGGTTTCTCGCTCAACGCTCCTAATTGTACCATTCGCTCTCGTACAGCGCGAGAAAGCTATTTGGGGTTCCCCAATCCCTTGACGGTAGGGCGCTTTCGCCAAGGCGCCTAGGAGTCTTCTTACACTCGAATGTCGATGCGATTACCTTTACCTTCAAGGAGCTTGAGGAGCTCCGCGGCTTGGTCCTTCTGGCTCGCCAGAGATTTTTTAAGCAAGCCTACTTTTAAGTCCTGGTAAGAACCGTCAGAATTTTGAACCGCCATTAGCGCAGAGTTGGACGCTTGCACATTGGATGAATTCACTTCCAAATTATCGGAAATACGCAGAACGAATTGGAGATGCCTAGGCCCCCGGTAGGACCAAACCGCGCTTTTGTACGATGTCTCTGAGGAGTTTGCGGCCTCGGTGGATTCGGGACCTGACCGTGCCCACACTGGTCTTCTGTTGATCCGCGATCTCTGAATAGGTTAGCTCATCTAAATCGCACATCTCGATGGCCAAGCGATAAACATCGGGAAGTTCGTTCATCGCGTTTCGCAGCTCGGCCCCAAATTCCGCATAAATGACCTCGTCGTCCGGAGTAGGACCTCCATCCGATATCGGGAGTTCCTGCACCTCCCCGTCAGAAGGACTAACCATCGAATTCAAGGATTCAGCCTTTCGAATGGGATTTTCGCGGCGTCGGGAATCCAAGTACGCCCGTTGCATGATCCGAAGGAGCCAATTCAGAAATGGGCGTCCCGGCATATAGCTATCGAACCCGCGCCACGCTTTGACGAAAGTTTCTTGAACCAAATCTTCCGCTTCCGCTGAATTGCGAGTCAACTGCAGTGCCATGACATAGGCACGACGCTGCGTTTGATCCATCATTTCCTCAAATTCTCGTATCGAGCTAGAAGGCCGAGGATCCAAATTCTGTTCAATGGCTATCGATTTCATGGAATTGCCCAGTAATTATCAATAATTATATCCCTGAAAGCGATGCACTTTGGGACTTTTTATGGTCCTCTATATATAAAAAAGGCTCGTCTTGTTCTTGCTAAAAGTTGTATGTAGACCTCATGAGCGATCATGATAAAACCGTGATGAAGTTTGTCCTGATCACTAACGACGACCTGCTCGAAGGAGCGGCCCGGAACGGCTTCCCTCCCACCGACCGCCTTCTGACTTTTCGGGACTGGCCAGCTGGTCTAGAGGCTTGCGGAGACGCCGACCTGCTTTTTGTGGATCTCGTATCTACCCTAGAAACCCCCCACAAAATCGCCGGTTATGAAAAATTTGCCGAGGCGAAGATGAGCCATCCAGCAGCTAAAACTACTCCGCTGGTACTGATTGCGCCCGCTCCCGATTATGAGCTCGACTTTATGAGCGGCTGGCCCAACTTCGTATTCGCTCACGTCAGGCAACCAGTTACCGACAAGATATTTCGCCGCGCATCGACTTGGGTTTAACCTCCCCTGATGCACGGGCGATCTATCGGCCGTAGGATCTAAGGGGCTATCGAGGCTCTATTCATGACCGAAAACTTCGATCCGAGCCATATCCCAGAGCGTTTGAAAGCCCTACCCGCCAAGCCCGGTTGCTACATCTACAAGGATGGAGCGGGCGAAGTGCTCTATGTTGGCAAGGCCCTGTCGCTGAAGAACAGGGTCCGAAGCTACTTTCAGGGGTCGGCACGCCACGGAGCAAGAATCGACCGACTAGTTCGCAAGGTACGGGAGATCGAATGGATGGTCGTGAACAGCGAACTGGAGGCGTTGGTGCTGGAATGCAACCTCATCAAACAGTACCGCCCTCCCTTCAACGTACGGCTTCGCGATGACAAGAGCTATCCCTACATTACGATCACGAATGAGCGTTTTCCCAGGGTGCTGTTTACTCGCAAGGTCCGCAAGGATGGGGGGAAATACTTCGGGCCCTATACGAGCGCCTGGGCGGTTAGAGACACTTTGCAGGTATTGCACAAGGTGTTTCCTTTGATTCCTTGTGGGAAATCATGGAGCGGCAGGGAGGAGCAGAAGCCTTGCCTTTACTTTCACCTCAACCAATGCTTGGCTCCATGCGCCGGTCTTGCCGCAATGGTGGATTATCGGCGAGTAGTGGACCAAGTCGAGCGGTTCCTCGCAGGCAAACAAGAAGGCCTGATCGACGAAATGAAAGCGCAAATGGTTACCGCCTCGGATGTGCTCGACTTCGAAAAGGCGGCCTCGATCCGCGACCGGCTCGCCGCTCTTGAAAAAACCCTGGAACGGCAGAAAGTTCTATCCAATGATCAAGAAGACCGGGACGTGATCGCGGTCGTGAAAGACGGACGAGGAGCCGCCATTCAGATGCTTTACGTACGAGGCGGAAAACTGATCGGACAACGGCATTTCATTCTCGACGGTTCCTCCGAAGCAGTCCCATCGGAAGCGGTACAGGAATTCGTCAAGCAGTATTACGCCGACGCCCCGGATGTGCCACGCGAGGTGCTTTTGCCGGTGGAAATCGAGGAGCGAAACATCGTCCAGCAATGGCTCAGGGCCAAAAAAGGAGCCGCTGTAACCGTGGAGGTCCCCCAGGGAGGAGAAAAACTGCGCTTGATCGATCTCGCCGCGATGAATGCGGAACAGGCGCTCAACATGATGAGCGAGGAGAGCGCGCGTAAGGAGGCTTGGACCGAGAAAGCGTTGGAACAGCTTCAAGAGTCACTTTCATTGCCGTCGCCTCCGCTTCGGGTCGAAGGGTACGACATTTCGAATATCCAGGGCAAAGCGCCCGTGGGCTCCATGGTTGTGGTGGAGAATGGCGAGCCGGCGAAAGCTGAATACCGTCGCTTCAAAATTCGTTATCACCCAGAAGATCCAAATGATTTCGCCATGATGAACGAAGTTCTCACTCGCCGTTTTCGAGCGTTTTTGGATGGCGATGAGAAGTTTCTTCGCTTGCCCGACTTGATCATGATCGATGGCGGCAAGGGGCAGCTCAGCGCCGCTCTTCGCGCTCGCGATACCCTCGGACTCACCGTTCCGATGGTCGGCCTGGCAAAGAAGTTGGAGCTGATATTTTTGCCCTCAACGGTGTCAGATGGAACCTACGAATTCACCGCCGTCGAGCTACCATTGAACTCTCCCGGTCTTATGCTTCTGCGAAGGCTGCGCGACGAGGCTCATCGCTTTGCCTTAAGCTACCACCGAAAGTTGCGCGATAAGCGGCTATCCGGCTCGGCGCTGGAGGAAATTCCCGGTGTGGGTCCTCGCAGACGCAGACTCTTACTAAGAACATTCGGCTCTTTGGAGGGAATTAGGCGCGCAAGCGTCGAAGATTTGGCATCGGTGCCCACAATGACGGCCACCTTAGCGGCTCAGGTTCGCGAATACTTGCAGGAAGCCTAAGCATCGAAAAGATTCGATTGCCCGGCATTGCGGAGCGCCATGACCTCTTTTTGTCCCAGGATTGAGCGGTCCGGACAAATGTGGCGCATTTCTGCCCCCTTTTCAGCTAAAGCTTCTCCGAGAAGGGTGCTCCGATGACAGGATTCCGGACGGCTGCAGCCACACATCAAGCAAATGTGGCGATCCGGGGTGGTTGCCGCCTCGATCACCTTTGCGATGGCGATTAGAAACCGCGGATCGGCTCTGATCTTCTCGTAGTCCGGGCGTCCCTCTGTCGTCAATGAGGCGTCGTTGGGCTTTCCGCCAAGCCGGTCGCCCATGTAGAGGTATTTGACCGTACTCCATGCGAGGGCTTGCTTGATGTTGGAGTAGTCATAGTCGCGCATGTAGCTGGAAACCGGGTTTGTACGAACATCGACAAGGTGGGTGATCTGCTCCTCGGCCAGGCGTTCGAGGAAGGTGGCCAAGGGCAAATTTCCGTAACCGATGGTCCAAATGCTCGGCGTCATGTTCATTTCTACTGCCGGACCAGCGAGCTACGCTCGCAAAGAGTCTCTTCGAAGGTAAAATAGGCTCATGCCGAAGTGGAAAGAAGGCGACCGAGTGAAAGTGGTCACACGCGACGTGACCCTCGATGATCGAAAATCGGGACGCTATTTCGACCATATGCACGACCTCGTGGGCACGATCCAAAATGTGTATGCGGAAGACGAGGTCGCTGTAAAGGTCGAACGGGACACCATGAGCAAAGTCGCCACTGAAGTCCAAAAGGAAGCATTGCGGCGTATGCGGGAAAAGTTTTTGGGATCGATCAGCGACGAGCAAAAAGGCCGCCTTACCCCGGAGGAGCTTAATTTCGGCGCGAATTATGTATTGCTCGTTCGGTCCGCCGATCTCGTCAAAGCTTAGAAAGGGA
>JBBREX010000112.1:0-9791 GCA_038225245.1 Fimbriimonadales bacterium
CTTGTTGAGCGGGAGCATTTGCGTGCAAAGTCGAAACTTCCAACTTGAGATCACGCAAAAGGCTTTTGAGCAAGGAAATAGAGGTAACCCCTCCCCTCACTTGCCAAACTTGGTCGGCGGAAGCAGGCGACGCCGATAGCATGCAAGCCACCGCCCCGGCGATAATGTAGAGTTGACGAGTACACATAATAATTGACCTTCTTTCTGAGACTAAACGTTGGAGCCGGCATGGGCGCTAACACTGGGAGCCCGTTGCTCAAACTCTATTATATCAAATACATCCAAACCAAACTCCAAAGTTGGGATCGAAGCTCACGGATTGGTCAAATCGGGACGAACATCACGAATTCGCCGCATTATCGCAGAACTTGTGCGCACGTCGTCGGATTGCCGATATAAGAATGCGGCCGCGTACCAATGCTCGATATCTCGAGAGGGAAAACTCGCGCAATGTTTCAATTCATCTGGCAATGCGCCACTGGCCTGCGCGCATCGAGCCCAAAGAGCTAAGCATTCGGGCTCCATAGGAGACTCGGCTCTCGCTTCTTGGGCAAGCTGCCACGCGATCGCCGCTTTCCCTTGTCGTAGTTCGAGTCGAATGACCTCAAGTTTTGCGGGCATCAATGCTGGATTCCGCACTAAGGCTTCCCGGAAGGCGGCGTTTGCGGGCAGCCATTGGCCCTTTTGGGCGAGGATTAGACCGAGATTGTAGGGAGCCATCGCATCCTTTGGATTAATACGGGCTGCCAACTTCGTATCGGTGATCGCTTCATCGAGGCGCCCTAAGCGAGCTAAAATTAAGCCGCGATTCATCCGGTAGTTCGGATTCATCGGCTGAGCCACGAGGAGCCGCCGGTAAACTTCGACCGCTTCACCTTGACGGTCGCTAGCCACCAGGCAGTCGGCTAGATCGGCGAGGGCATTCAAGTCCTTCGGGTCAAGCTGCAAAACCTTCCGCAACTGAATCTCTTCCCCTGCCCAGTTTTTATCTTCTTTGAATACCAAGGCCAGAGATTTACGAATGGCAAGATTATCGGGAGCAATTTCGGTGGCCAACGCGAGCCACTTCTTTCCGGCAAGCCGATCTCCGGCTTCAAGATACGCGGTGCCTGCTTTCGCCTCCCAATCCGGCACTCTCACGAGTCCGTGGGAGTCTGCCCAAGCGAATCCGTCTGCCGCCGCCTGGGCGTTCGCGAGCTTGTCCGAGATTTGCCGGTCAGCATAGGCGGCGTAGGCTTGGTGTGCGCGGGCTTCGATGAAGATGGAATGGATGATGAACCCGGACAGCCCGAGAAGAAGCACCGCATAGGCGTAGCCTTTGCTCGAAAGTTTGCCGGCCGATTTGAGCTGATATCGGGCAATGCGCACGGCCGGTGACGAGATAAGCGAGATGCCGGTTCCAAAAAGAAATGCGGCAATCGATCCAAGGCCGATCGCGAGCAGAAACGGAACCGAATTGTATAAACCCCGAAACGCATAAAACGACACCAAGAACGCGGAGGCCATCGCCAGCTCTTGAGGAATGGTAAAGTCGTACGCTTTTTTGCTAATTTGGGAGTGCGCTAGTTTCCTCACGGCTTGATCGGTGGCGAGAGAGGGCGCGCCGAAACCGAAATACAGCGCCTGCTTCGGACAAACGTCGATGCAATCGAGGCATTTCATGCACCCCGCATCGACAACCATTTTGTAGAGCTTGACTTCCTCGTGCACGCGCACATTCGAAGTGCAGGAGGCGGTGCAATGGCCGCATCCGTCGCACGCGTCGGTCACTCGAATCTTCCCCTGAGCGACTCGATCGGCGTGATAAAAGATAGCTCCGTAAGGGCAGCCATACGTGCAGAAACCTTTGTTTCCGAGGAGATATACGGCGAGGAAGCCGCAAATGCCAAAGGTCAATGCCGCGATGCCTGGTCCCGGAAATGTTTGCCAGAAACGCTCGGTCGCTAGATGATATGCGATAGCGGGGAAGGGATGCCCTGCCCACAATCGAAGGACCTGAGGCCAGGCGAACATGTAGAAGGCGGCAAATAGGGGCACGAACACGAGAAGCCGAGAGCGAAAAGGCTTAGGCTTAACGCCAACCTTATGGAGAATCCAGCTGCATAAGTCTTGATAGGCTACTAGATGGCAGGCCCACCCACAAAAAAATCGACCTAAAATCAACGTCGAGAGGATCAAGAGACCGAAGAAGATGAATCCGGCATTGAGGTAGCCAAGCTCCAAGGTCTGCATCGCTTCGCTCGGCTCGACGGGGGAGATGGTCTTGCCCGTGCGAATCCAATGCGTGAGGTGTATTGCAAACAAAGCGTGGACTAGGAGGAGACACATCACCCGCCATTTCGAACGTCGAGAAGGGCGTATCGGGCCGCAACCAGCCTTATCGGACCTTGCTTGCGGGAGTGAAATCTGGGCCATGCGTCTCTATATTAGAACGCCGAAGGGAATGCGTAAGCTCCAACGGAGATACTTCGCAAGGCTCACAATGACGGCCCAGGTTCAGAATGACGGGTCCGAGTCATCCTGAACGCAGTGAAGGATCTCTGCCAAAGTCGGGCGACTCATAACGGAGATCCCTCGCGAGGCTCAGAATGACGACTCAGCTCAGAATGACCGCGGGACGAACGCAGAACGGACACCTTCGCTAGTGTTTATGTAGCCAAGAATCAATTTCTTCCTTGTGATCCATCCGTCGCCGTTACGATCAAACGCTAGGGCGATGTTCTCCGGTACCCCTACATGGATCATTTCCTTAACCCTGACTCGCTTACGCGGAGGAACGGTTGGATCGTTGTAACCACCCGGTTCCGGATCGCCAACCGTCAAATACTGCGTTTCAATGAACGAGAAGTCCGCCGTATCGGCCAGGCTGTTCGCGCTGAAGTCGGCATTCCTTGTCGTTTGGCCGATTGTGGTATCCGGCGCCCCAGCCGGATGTGTGCCGAACTGACTCGCGAGAACGCCGTAGTCCTCCACGTCGCACATGTTATCGCCGGTGCAATCACCCAGGCGGTAAGCCAATACGCCTTGATAGTGATGAATGCCCACCAGGTTCATATCCCCTGATTTGCGCAAGCCGAGCACCGCGTCCTTGGCACTTATTTTCGTGAGTGTCCCATCGAACGGGATGCCGGTTAATTCGTAGCCCAGCGCCCGAGGATGAATATCGCCAACCCCATCAGGATCGGTGAAGGTCACGAGCCGGTCCAGACGGACCGGACTGCGGGCGCCGCCGGTGCCGCCAACCGTAAACTGCACCCATCGCGTGATCTGCGCTCCGGGCGCGGCCAGCTGCAGTTGCGGCATCTCTATGTCGAGCGTCGCATGCGTCACGTTCACTACGAAGTTCCGCTGGACGGTGGTCTGATTACCTGCTTTATCCGTCGCCGTCACCCGGATGAGCGCGGGGCCACAAGACTTCCCATCGTCCATGAACATCTGGTACTTGAAGCCACCACCTTCTCCCGCCTTGCTCCGAAGCTGCTCGACCGTCGAATCTTGATACTGAATCACGATCTTGGGCGGCTCCTTTAGGCCACAGCCGATGCCGCTGGGACCGTCGCTGCACGTGAATCTGTATCTGACCGCCCTCGATCACTCCGCCATCCCCGATCGACACCCCGTTTCGTATTACGTCGAAGCCCACCAGCGGCGGCGTGCCATCGGATACCACGGTATTCGACTCGAGACCATGGCCGACATAGCTCTGCAAAGCATAATCCACCAAAGTCACCTGTCGAGGCTGAAGCTCCGACGAGCCTTCAATCGTCACCCCCATGAACAGATCGCCGAGCTTCGCGTCGTCCTGCGTGGGTGATTGCCCGCCCGTGATCTCGGCGGAAAAGTCGAGGTCGGCGGTAATCGGGTCTATGAGCGGGTGCCCGAACGGATCAGGCGTGTAGCTTCCGCTAGTGAACGTTATCGGCCCGGTCGCGTCCACCCGCCACTGGTAGGACCGCACAGCCCGCGTTAGGTCCGACATGTTCAGCTCGAAGTGCACAGGCTCTCCGGGCCGTACATATGGATTGCGGGCGAGATACCACAGCGCATCGTCATTCTGGACTCGCCGCATGACCATCAGGTCGCACTCGGCATCGGTCTCGTCCTCTTTACTTACGAATCCAGCACAGAATGCGGCGTCGCTCAAGTTCACTCCCTGCGGTATCGCTACCGGGCCGAGGTGGACGGACGTACCTGCTCCCGCTCCGTTGAGGATATCGAGGTCTGCGTCCACGGTGCTGCCGTCGAGCGAGCAGTGGAACGTGACGTGGAACTGGGTCTGGCGAGATCCCACGGGCGATTGATACACCGCGCCGGGTAGGTCGGCCTCGGTCTGGAGAGCCACGCAGAACTCGTGTTCCTGGTTCGTATAGACCGTGATGCTGACGCCCTTGCGGTTCGTCGCGGTCTTCACACTTTGGCCCAGCCCAACTTCGAAGAAGTCGCCATGCGTCGCTGCGCCGACGGGTCCATCGGCGGGGGCCCAGCGTGTGGGATCGCCGCCGTCGATCGAGAAATCGGCGAACACGTCGAAGAACGAATGACGCTCATAGCGCGCCCGCTTGACCGCGTCCGAGAACGGCGAGAAGGTGCCTTCTTGCACGTCCACGCCGCCGCTGTGCTCCCATACTTGGCCGTGGCCAAGCCCGTCGTCGGTGTCGGTGGTGACGCTAACGATTCCCGGATCAGGTCCCGATGCCGCGCCCGCGTGATACTTGCCGACGAGGTCTACGCTCGCGCCGTGGACCACGTGGCTGATGTTCTGCACGGTTACGGTAATTTGCTCGCTCGCCTGGCCGCCATAGGTATCGGTCGCGGTCACGCTGAACGTATGCTGGCCCGCTTGCGCTGGAGTCGGCGTCCATGAGAATGCGCCGGTCTGAGGATCGATCGTGGCTCCCGCAGGCGCATTGTCCAGGCTGAAGGTAATGGCTTGCGCCGGCAGGTCGGCATCGTGCGCCACCGCCGTGAAGGTCAAAGTCTGATAAGCCCGGACCGTCCGATCGCCGATGTGATCGAGCACGGGGGGCTGGTTCACCTCGCGCACGGTCAGGGTGAAGCTAGTAGAGGCGGAGAGCGGCGGGTTGCCGCTGTCCGTTACGACGGCCCTGATGTGGTACACGCCGGGGCCTTCGTCTTCGGCAGGCGTCCAGTTCACTCGCCCGGTTTGCGGATCTACCGTCATGGTGGGAGGCGCGTTTTCGATGGCGAAGGTCAGGTCTTGGGCAGGCAGGTCGAAGTCGTGGCCGATCAAGACGATGGTGGGCATGGCAGCATTCTCGTCGATCGTCGCATCTTGTACTGGGTCTATCGTGGGGGCACTATTGACCTCGTTCACGATCACGTGGAAGGTCTTAGTCTCCGACAGCACTGGATCGCCGTCGTCCTCGACCTTCACGGCCACATCGTAAGTGCGACCACCGTCCGCTTCCGTGGTTACCCAAGAAACCGCGCCCGTGCTGCTCACGGAAAGGGCGGCGGGGCCGCTAACCTTGCTGAAGGTGAGGTGGTTTGCAGGCAAATCAGGATCGGTGGCGGTGAGCTGCATAGCGAGGGTTTGTCCCTCGTCTACCGCAGGATCGGTGATCGGGTCGAAGGCGGGTGGGCGGTTCCGCTCAAATATCTCGAGATGAATTTGCTTCTCGTCACTTTTCGAGGGGCTGCCGTTGTCGGTGACCACCACGCCAAAGGTGTAATCCCCCGGCCCTGCTCTTCGGTCGGAGTCCAACTAAAGGCCCCGGTCTGGGGATCGATACTCGCCCCGGCGGGCGCTCCGTCCAGGCTAAAGGCGAGCGTATTGGCGGGTAGGTCGTCGTCCACCGCAGTAGCGGTGAAGGTATACGGCTCCATCTCGTAAATGGAGGCATTATTCGTCGGCAGGCTTAAGCGAGGGGCGGTGTTGACTTCATTCACCTGCACATGAAATCGCATGGGATCCGATCTTAGGCCAGCGGAGTCGGTGGCGATGACGGATAGCACATGGTTGCCGGGGCCCTGGGCTTCTGTCGGCGTCCAATCGATAGCTCCAGTTTGGCCGTCGATGGTAGCGCCGGCAGGGGCGTTTTCGAAGCTGTATGTGAGTGTTTGGGCAGGGATATCGGGATCGTGTGCGACCGCGGTCAGATGAATAGGCACAAGCTCGTCGACGGTCTGGTCCGAAATCTGATCGAGCGTAGGCGCTTGATTGACTTCGCTTACGTCGATGTGGACGGACTTCGTGTCGCTCAGAACGGGCGAGCCATTATCGGTGGCAACTACGTTGAAGTCGTAGGAGTTCGGCCCCTGAGCTTCGCTAGGCGTCCATGAGAATACGCCGCTGGTTCCGTTCATCGAGGCGCCCGCGGGAACGTTGCCGCTCAGGCTGTAGGTAATCACGTTGGGCGGGTCGTCGGGGTCGGTTGCGGACGCGGTGAACGTGATGAGCGTTCCTTCGTTGCCACTCTGGTTCGGAATTGCGGCGAGGGACGGCGCTCGGTTCACCTCGCGTACCGTGATCTGGCACGCTTGCTGGGCGAAGAGATTCCCAGGACCATTGTCGGTTACGCGTACCGTGAAGTTGTAAACTCCAGGGCCTTGAGCCTCGCTTGGAGTCCAGCTAAACACGCCGGTGGCGACGTTGAAGGTCGCTCCCGGCGGGAGGGTTCCGCCCGAGATGGAAAAAGTGAGGTTCTGGGCGGGAAGATCGGCGTCCGAGCCCACCGTGGTAAAGGTGTAGGGGGCCATCTCGTCGATAGCGGCCGCCGCGGGAACTCCGCTGAGGGTCGGTGCTTGGTTGACCTCGCGAACGGTGACGCTGACGGGCTTGCTGTCGCTCAGATTGGGGGTGCCGTTGTCGGTGACCACCACGCTGAAGTTGTAAACGGTGTTCGGATTGCCGCCCTGCGCCTCAGTGGGGGTCCAGGAGACGACGCCGGTGGCTGCATTGATTGTCATGCCGCTGGGAGCGCCGCTGAGGCTGAAAGTGAGCGTGTTGGCGGGGATGTCGGGATCGGTGGCGCTGCCTTGGAGCCCGGTCAGAGGTGTGTTTTCGTCGATGGTGAACGTGTTGCCGCTCAGAGAAAGCGTCGGCGCCACGTTGACCTCGTTAACGGTGATTTGTACCGACTGCTCGGCAAACAGTCCGCCTGGGTCGGTGGTGCGAACGTTGAAGGTGTAAACGTTTGGTCCTTGGGCTTCGGTGGGGGTCCAAGAAAAGGCCCCGGTCGAGGAGTTTATGGTCGCTCCTGCGGGCACGGTACCGGTCAGGGAATAGGTCAGTGCTCCATTTTCAGGGTCGTGTCCGGTCGCCGTGAAGGTGATAGCGGTGAGTTCGTTGCCAGCTTGATTGGGGATGGGGTCGAGGGTCGGAGGTTGGTTGGGGGCTGAAAAATTGCTTAACTCGACGCCTCGGAAAGCGGTATTCGTAGCGGAGGTCGCTAAGGTGGTAAATGGGGAACTTGCGTCGGAACCGTTATCAGAACAAGTTACAAGCTTGGGGAGCGTATCTGCGGAAGTAGCGTATAAGATATTCTTCCCCACGGCATCCTTAGTGCCACAAATGCTGCGAATCCCGGCCGTCAGATTGGTTTTGAGCGTATAAACAAGCGTCCAAGTGAGAGGATTACCCCCTTGGGTCCATTTTTGGATGCCACCTCCGCTTCCAGCGGCTCGATCATCCGCCACATAAAGTGTGTTGGCGTCCGCGAAGTAGTAGTCATAAGGAGAAGGCCCGCTACTTGTCGGGAAGCCAGCCAGCAACGTACTTGTATTGCCAGCGATTTCAGAGAGCCCCACTCCGACGGACGAAGGACCTTGAAAAGCCCCAGACGCCGCAGAAACAAACATCTGATTGTTGAATATTGCTGGCACACGGGTTGTCGTAGGCGCTGTGCTCAACTGAGTGCTGGTCGTAGCTCCAACTGTCGCGTAGCGTACGCCCGCAAAACTGGCGCTCGAACCTCCGCCTGCTGCCCAAAGCTTAACGCCGTCCAGCGAACATGCAGACCTTGGGTTACCCCCGCTGAACGCATCAGTAAGGGCTGTAGTACTGTTCACTTGCCTGTTTGCATCGATCAGAGCAATCACGCGATTTACAGCGGCACTTGTAGTCGCGGTTAGGGGAGTTGTACCAACGGCTGCATCATATCCTACCAAGACAAGGTAGCGTCCATCAGCAGACCGAGAAATAAGACCCTCGACCGTTGAAGAATTCAATGTTAAGCGATGATTCTGCCCGTTGGGTACGGTAGGCATCGCAAGACTCCGAACAAATGTTCCACTGGTCGTGTATTCGTCGAGGAAAACCGGTGCCGCCGTATTCGCAGCAACCACCGATCCGTCTCCCATTCTCGCCACGACCAGATTCGTGGTCGGCGGGGCGTAAGGCACTACGAAGTATTGGTAGCTATAAGTGTTACCGCCGAACGTGGAAAGGTTCTGCCCGCGAGGCTCCCCCAGATTCGCCGATCCTGCCGCAACGCCGAGATTGGCCAGAAACTGGTTCGATAGAAAGCTGTTGTCGCTGCTCGCGACGAACGCGCAAACTTTGATAGGGCCTGGTGGGGTTACCGATAGCTGCCAAGGGAATGCATAGCTCTATGCCGGTTTGTACCGTACCTCCGTTGCCCCCAGCACCGCCGCTGGTTCCTCCGGTAACACCCGCCGTATTGCTATTGTTGAGGGCTGCCTGAATACCATAGGGATTGAAGCCGCCATTACTGGAATCGAGTGTTCCGTTGTATCCCGTAGATTTGCCAACAAAGTAACCCCTAAAGCTGCCATCGGAAGGAGTTTCGCTGTAGTCCACGAAGAAGGAGCCGCTGTTGCTATTGAGGCCGAAATAATAGTCCGCATCGAAGGCCGTATCGAACAGGAATCCGTTCGAGCCGCCCGAATCGCCAAGACGGGTGAGATACCAAAACTGGGGATTGTTGATATTGAAAAGATTGTCGCCGCGCAGCCGGTTTTGTCCTCCCGACTTCGTGTCGAAGAATAAGTTCAGCTTGTTGCCATTCGGCTCGAGGTTGCCGGAGAGTACGAGATAGAGGTTGCCGCCGGAGACCGAGCCATAGGCTACATCCAGTTCTGAACCGGGAAAACCTTCGCCGTTGCCGTTATCGCCAAAACCGGTCTGCGTGTTCTGGACGACGAGTGGCGGTCCATAAAACTGCGGCTCCGCCGCGCCGTTAATTGGCGGTTGCGCTTGTGCAGCAAGAACAGCGCCCAACGTAAGGCAGACAGACGCAAAAATCCCCAGAAATCCCCTCATCCTCATGAAATAACCCCAGTCCGCAGGCAATTTTTAGCAGTTCCGCCGACGAACTGTACATGTTGCCACATCGGTAACCATCGCGACCTAGCGGCAAAATTAAGATATGTTAAAATTAACAGGAAACCCGTATTTATACCAGGCGGCAAACGTAGCTGCGCTGTGAGGCTCTTGCGAGAAAATTGAGAATGCCTGCCCTGGATTCAGCTATCCTAACTTTGCTGCTCTTAGGTCCGTGAACGGAGGCTTCAGCCAAACACTCACATTATGCGACCCAATCGGCAGTACCGTCTCTAAAAACGGATTGAAGATGGGCCTCGGGGCGGCTGAAAGGCGCGCGGCGACAGGCTTTGCGAGTGAAAACTCCCGCTTGGCGTTGCGGCTCCGAGTACCATCCGAACTCTGCCATGTTCTGGAAGCAACAAACGATCTACGAGCATCAACTTGGCCTACGATTTAATCGCGGGCGGTTCATTCGCTTGGTCCGGCCAGGCAGCCATTGGTACAACTTGTTCACTGAGCAACTCGTCATTTGCGACATCCGCGA
>JBBREX010000113.1:0-9749 GCA_038225245.1 Fimbriimonadales bacterium
CTCGAGGATCCGTTCTTAGATAGCCTAGGAGCGAGCGTGGAGTTTGTCAGCTTTGGACGGGAATGTCGGGAATCGCTCGTGTGGCTTGGCCGCGAGGCCGAAAAATGGCGAGGGGCCGTCCACATCGAAAGTGGGGAGCGGATTTCGTCTGGAGATGCACCGGTGCAGGCTCCTTCGCCCGGGAATTTCATTTTCGAAGCCGATCCGGCGGCGATCCGCGCTCATGGCTTGGGCACGCTGTGCGAAGTGCACGAACTTCAGGCACTGGGCACTTCGAATGGATATTTGACAGGCCAGGCGCGCGTCGACAGCCCCTGGCTTCGCGGCTATGAGGTCTTGGAAGACTTGGCCTACGACGAAAGAAAGATTGGCGAGGCCTGCAAAAGCGCCCGGTATCAGATTGCGGCGGTGAAAGTGCGGGGCTTGCGCGCCGATCCGGTGCAAGTCAAGAGGGCGATCGGGCAGCATGAGGGCGCGTCGTGCATCCTGATCGTTTATTCGATCGGTTTCAAAATCCGCGCGGCGATCGTCCGTTCGTCGGGGTAAATTAGCCGTTGGTCCCGAATGGAGTTCTTACAGCACTTACATCCAGCGCTCTTGGCTCTGTTGCGAGTATTGCTGTTCGTCGTGCCGATCCTCATGATCGTTCCCGGGTTGATCTGGTGGGAGCGGCGACTTCTAAGCTGGATGCAGGATCGTATCGGGCCAAACCGTGTCGGCCCGTGGGGGCTTTTGCAGCCGATCGCGGACGGGGTCAAGCTCTTTTTCAAGGAAGACATCACCCCCGATAGCGTCGATCGAAAAATCTACTTCCTCGCCCCCGCCATCGCGCTTTTCCCCGCCTTCGCGCTCGGAGGAACGCTCCCCTGGGGACCGAGCTATGGGCTGTATTCCTTGCTGACGCCTATAGCGAACGTCGATATCGGGATTCTGTACGTGCTCGCCATCTCTTCGCTTGGAGTTTACGGAGTGGTGCTAGCGGGCTATGCGAGCAACAACAAGTACTCGCTCATGGGAGGGTTGAGGGCTTCCGCTCAGCTGATCAGCTATGAGCTCGCGATGGGAGTTTCGCTTGCGTGCGTGGTCATGGCGACCGGATCGTTGCGGATGACCGATATCGTCGACGAGCAGATGAAACCGCTTTGGGGAGCTGTTCCCGCCATCCAAAACTGGTTCATCTTCACACCCTTCGGCTTCGTATCGGCGGTGATATTTGCGATCTGCATCATTGCCGAGACCAACCGTGCCCCGTTCGATTTACCGGAGGCGGAGAATGAGCTGATCGCGGGCTATCACACGGAATATAGCAGCATGAAATTCGCGGTGTTTTTCATGGGGGAATATGCGGCCATGTTCGTCTTCAGCGGAGTCTTCGCAACGGTGTTCCTAGGTGGCTACAATATCCTTCCCGTGAATTGGCTCGTGTTAGCGAAGGACTTTCCTGCCGTATCAGGGGTTTTGACGTTCTTCGATACCTTGAATTATTATGCGGTGCCGCTTGCTTTTCTCGGGAAATGCGCTTTTGGCATCAGTGCCTTTATCTGGCTCAGAGCGACCCTGCCCAGGCTTCGCTACGATCAGCTCATGTCTTTAGGTTGGAAGTCGTTGCTGCCCCTTGCCGTCGCTAACTTCCTCGTGGTGGCGATTTGGATTATCTGCACGAAGCTATACGGGCTGGTTGGTGGCTTGGCGTCCGTAGCCGCTTCCGGCGTCGTCCTCGCGCTTCTCTATCTCAATTGGCTAGCGACCCAAAAGCAGGGATTTTCGAGTCTCGAAAAGCGAACCCTGGAACTTGTGGAACCGGCCAAGGCAAAGCCATGAGCAACCAAATCTTGTTTTGGTTGATGGCGGCGGTCGCGGCGATGGGCGCGGTAGGAGTCGTGGCATTCAACAATCCCGTTCGGTCGGCGTTGTCGCTGGTGGTAAATTTCTTCGTCCTCGCGTTCATCTACTTCAGCTTGAACGCCCAGTTGTTGGGGATTACCCAGATACTCGTCTATACGGGCGCGATCATGGTCCTCTTTTTATTTGTGATCATGCTGCTCAATTTGGGAGCGCCACAAGCCTTGCAGGAGAAGCGAGATATCAAACCCCTCCTCGGGCTCATCGTGGGCCTCGGCCTTTTCGGAATCCTTCTTTCGCAAGTAGTGATGCCACTCAATTTTGTAACCCGCTCCATGGCCCGGGACGACTTCGGAACTCCGCAGGCGGTCGGCAAGACCCTCTTTACCAACTACGTGTGGCCTTTCGAGATCGCCAGCGTGCTCTTGCTGGTGGGCATCGTTGGCTCGATATTGCTCGCCAAGAGGAGAATCTAGATGACTCCGCTTTGGCAATATCTTGCTCTTGGCTTGTTCATGTTCACGACGGGAGCGATCGGCGTGGTGGTGCGCAGAAACCCGGTCGTCGTGTTTATGTGCATCGAACTCATGCTCAATGCGGTCAACCTCACTTTTCTTGCCTTTGCCCGCTATTCGCCTTCGGTCACCATCAATGCCAAAAACCAAGTCCAAAGCTGGATGGCGGGGCAAATGATGGTGATCTTCGTGATGGCGGTAGCGGCGGCCGAGGTGGCGGTAGGTCTCGGAATTATCATGGCGATTTATCGATTGCGAAACGAGGTCGATGTGGACGAGATGAGCACCTTGCGCGGATAGTTGAGTATCGATGTTTAACTCCACTTACGATCTGATATGGCTTGTGCTGGGCTTGCCGCTCGTTGGCTTTCTCGTTCATGCCCTATTTGGAAAAGCGATCATCGATCTTTTAGGGGCGAGACTCGGCAAAAAGATGGTTGGCGGGTTGGCCGTCTTGCCCATCGCGACGGCCTTCGCAATCGGCATTGGATTGACCTACCAGCTCGCTCAGTCTCCGCCGGAAGCGCGCAATGTGACGCTTAGGCTGTTCGATTGGATCACGATAAAAAGCCTCAGTGTGCCTTTCGAAGTACTCATCGACCCATTGAGCATGACGATGGTCCTGATCATTACCGGAGTGGGGGCCTTGATCCACCTTTATGCGACCGGCTACATGAGCGAAGAACGGGATTACGCGCGATTCTTCACTTACCTTAATCTGTTCATCGCGTTCATGCTTGTTCTCGTGTTGGGCAATAACCTCGGTTTGCTCTTCATCGGCTGGGAGGGGGTTGGTCTTTGCAGCTATCTCCTGATTGGTTTTTGGTACAAAGACATCGCGAACGCCAAGGCCGCGAACAAGGCATTTATCGTGAACCGGGTTGGCGACTGGGGCATGACCCTGGGGATGTTCCTGATCGTAGCCGTGCTTGCGGGAAATCTCGACCGGCTTGGCGTGAAGGATGGCCGCTGGCTCAGCTACGACGTGATCTTGCCCAACGCGGTGAACGTTCTCCGCGATCATCCGGTCGCTGCCACGATCATTGCCTTGTTGCTGTTCATCGGGGCTTGCGGCAAGTCGGCTCAGTTTCCCCTGTATTTGTGGCTTCCCGATGCAATGGCAGGGCCTACGCCCGTGTCCGCCCTCATCCATGCCGCCACCATGGTTACGGCCGGGGTCTTCATGCTGAATCGCCTTCACGTGCTGTTCGAGCTTTCGCCGTTAGCGTCGGCGGTGATCGCTTGCGTGGGAGCGTTTACCGCCCTGTTCGCGGCGCTTATCGCATTCGGGCAGACGGACATCAAGAAGGTTCTCGCTTACTCCACGGTTTCGCAGCTTGGGTTCATGTTCATCGCGTGCGGGGCGGGAGTCTATTGGGCAGGCATGTTCCACGTCACGACTCATGCATTTTTTAAGGCGCTGCTCTTTCTCGGCTCGGGAGCGGTGATCCACGCCATGATGCACGACCAGGATATGCGCAACTATGGCCGCTTGCTCAAGTATTTGCCCATAACTGGAGCGGCGATGATCGTCGGATGGCTGGCTATCTCGGGAATCTCGATTCCCTATGTGTTCGGGCTTGCCGGGTACTACTCAAAAGAAGCGATCCTGGGTGGTGCTTTGGCGGGCCAACATGCGGTTGCCAATGGGACGAATTACGGACTCGTGTCGGGGTGGGTCGGGCTGGGAGTTGCCGCCCTTACCGCCATGTACATGACCCGAATGACTTACCTGACGTTTTTCGGCAAACAGGAGCGTTGGCGTGAGCTTCCAGCCCATGGGTTGCATGAGACCCATCCGTCCCATGAGTCCCAGATCGTCCATGCGCGAGACGCGCATGAAAACTATGGCCGGGACGGACATGCTACTGCAGATTTCTTCTATTCCGAATCCGAGATGGCATTGCGTGAGCAGCTCGAAAACGAGGACCACCATCACCATCTCAATCCAGATCACACTCCCCGCGAGGTTTCCATCAGCATGTGGTTTCCCCTGGTCGTGCTTGCCTTGCTCTCGATCTTTGGAGGCTGGTATCTAGAGCGCAACGAACTTTTCAAGGAGTGGATTTCTCCGGGCGCGTCGCCAGTGCTGGGTGAAGTGTCTATCCATCCTCAGGGCATACAGTTGGTTTGGCTTTCGTTCGCGGCGGCAGCAGGGGGAATTTTCGCGGGAATTCTGATTTACGGCAGGGGTTTGTCGGAGCGAGAAGGTTGGGACCTCTCGAAGTGGAACCCCTTCCGGCGAGCGGCTCGTCGGCAATTCTATTACGATGACGCCATGGTAGGCGCTGCCGTGGGGGGCGGAGGCATTTTCGCCACCGGTCTTTGGCGATGGTTCGACGCGGCGGTAGTGGACGGAATGGTTAACGGAGTCGGTTATCTGGCGGCAGGCGTCGGTGGGCTGTTCCGCAAGCTACAAACCGGCTATGTGCGTGGATACGCACTGCTCATGTTTGCAGGCGCGCTCGGTTTCCTCGGCTATTTCGTTTGGCTGATCAGCCGAACTGCGGTGGGTCAATAAGGTATGCACAATAGCTCCACCGGGTTTGGCATCCTCTCCCTCGTCACATTTTTGCCTCTCGGGGCGGCGTTGCTCACATTGCTGATTCCCGAGCAGTTCGGCAAGACGATCAAAGCGGTCGCGATTTTGTCGTCGATTGTGAGCTTTATCGTTTCCCTCAGCATGCTTGGCCGATTTCAAGGCGGAACGTTCCACTTCCAAATGATCGAGTTCGTTCCTTGGCTCAAGCAACTCGGTGTGCATTATCGCATGGGCGTCGATGGCATCAGCATTTGGCTTGTTTTGTTGACCAACCTGCTTATGATCGTTTGCACGATCTTCAGCGTGTATATCAAGCATCGAGTCAAAGCTTATATGGTGTCTCTGCTCATTCTGCAAACCGCCATGCTGGGAGTCTTCCTCAGCCTCGACATGATCCTCTTTTACACGTTCTTCGAGGCGTCTCTGGTCCCCATGTATTTCCTGATCGCCATCTGGGGAGGATCGAACCGCACTTACGCGAGCATCAAATTCTTTCTCTACACTTTCTCCGCCAGCATTTTTATGCTGGTCGGGATGATCGTGTTGGCAAAGCTCCACGAATCAGCCACGGGGGTCCTGAGTTTCAGCATCATCGATATCCAAAGCGCGGTCGCCAATGGCAGGTTATGGGCCAATGCGGTGCAGCTCGAAGTGCTAATTTTCTGGGCATTCACGGTGGCCTTCATGGTCAAATGTCCGATGTTTCCCTTCCATACTTGGCTGCCCGACGCCCATACGGAAGCGCCCACGGCAGGGTCGGTGATTCTTGCGGGCGTGCTACTGAAGATGGGCACCTACGGGTTTCTGCGGTTCTGCCTTCCCATGTTTCCCGACGTCGTGCGCGCGCAAGTTTTTCCCATCATGGTACTTGCCGTGATCGGAATCGTCTACGGGGCGTTGGTGGCCTCCGTTCAGCCAGATTGGAAGAGGCTCGTCGCCTACAGTTCGGTCGCCCACATGGGTTTTGTCATGTTCGGGATCCTCTCGCTTACCCACACCGGGATGATGGGGGGAGCCTACCAGCAGCTGAACCATGGCATTTCGACAGGCGCCCTGTTTCTCTTGGTTGGCTTGATTTACGAGCGCACCCATTCTCGGCTTTTTAAGGACTATGGCGGACTCAAGGCCCAGATGCCGATCTTCGCCGCCTTGTTTCTCATCATGATGCTCAGCAGCGTGGGACTGCCGGGCCTGAACGGTTTTATTGGTGAATTCCTGGCCATGCTGGGCGGCTTCGAGTCCTCCGCCAGTCATATGTTCGGTCTGAACTGGTGGTTTCCCGTTATTGCTGGATCGGGAGTGGTTCTGGCTGCCGTGTATCTGCTTTGGATGTTCCAAAAAGTGTTTTACGGGCCGATCACCAACGTGGACGTCCGACGGCTCCGCGATCTCAAACTCTGGGAAGTGAGTTTGGTGGGAGTCCTCGTCGTGTTCGCTTTCTGGGGCGGCCTCTATCCCAACACATTTCTTAAGCCCATGGAAGCTGCCATCGGGGCGACCCGGCTCATGGCCCTTAATCCAGTGGGAGAGCGTCCTTCGTGGAGCGATTTATCAATGGAGATCGACAAAAAAGGCAATCTGGTCCAAGTGACTCCGCGAGCACCTGGGGGCGACCTCGAGCATTTTCAGGTCGAGCGCATCATTGCCCCTGCTGAACTCCATTTCCGCATGGAAGTCGAGCGTACGACGGCCGTCTTCAAGGAGGTTCAAGCGCGAAGATGACCGCACTCGATCGCTTGTTCGCAGCTTCGTCCACGTCTCGTGAAAAGCCTGTAATCGTTTGGTCGGGATCCCCCGGGCATGAAGCGGACGGGGTGGTGGTTGGCCTGAACCAGGTCGAAGAAGCTTTGGCAACGCATGGCGAACAGGCGGTTCTGGCGGAAATCATGAGTCCGTTTGGCCGCGCTTTGCGAAGGCAATCCAACCTCAGCGATTTGCTCAGCGACGATCCCTCGCGCGGCAAAGACATCCTAAGTGGGTTCGCGGAGGAAACTCGATCCGACATCGCGCGAGCCTACACCGCCGGTGCGCATGGGATTTTTTACCGTCTCGATGGAGCGTATCCGGCCGCCAGCACGCCTATGGAATATGGCGGCCACTATCTGGAGCTTGACCGCGAACTTCTCTCCGCCGCCACCGCTCGGAGCCATAAGTTCGTGCTGCTCTATATTGAAGGAGAAAGTGAGATTTATTTGGATTTCGTGCTCGATCTTCCGTGTAACGCCATCGGATGGGACGTTGCCCACCATGCTGCCGAGCTCGAGTCGGTGAAGGGATCGCAGCAAAAGGTTATCGCGGCCGCTCATCCCCTGGCTGAAATCTTTTTGGCAAAATCGATCGAGGAGGCGCGGCAGCTGGCGAACGTGACCCACAGCAAGCGCTAAGTCTATGGACAAGGTTTACGACGTCATCCCTCCCTCCATCGACTGGACGATGGCGATGCCGGTCATTATCGTCATCTGCACCGGCGTTCTCGCGTTACTCATCGAGATGTTCCGGCCAAAAAGAGACAACAATGCGACTGTGCTCCTGTCTCTTGCGGGCTTGGTGCTGGCCGGCTTTCAAATCGTTTCTCAACTGAATCTGCCCGATGGCGAGACGTTTTCGCAGATGGTCTTGCGGGATAGGCCTGCCCTTGTTTTGCAGCTTTTATTGCTTTCCGCGTGCTTCCTATCCATTCTTTTCAGCGAAGGATATTTGCGGGAGAAGCGTATTGCGTTCGGTGAGTTCTATGCGCTCGCGCTCTGGTCTACCGCCGGCGGGATGATCATGGTGAGTACGAAGAGCCTGCTCATGATCTTCATGGGTTTGGAAGTGCTTTCGATCGCGCTCTATGTAATGGCAGGAATGAGCCGGCAGGAAAACAAGTCGGAAGAATCCGCAATCAAGTATTTTTTGCTCGGCGCATTCGCGAGCGGATTTTTGCTTTATGGGCTTGCTTTCTTTTATGGTGCAACGGGCGGAATTCATCTCGACTTGCTTGGCCAAGCCTGGGCTTCGAACGACGAAAGCGCCCGCAGTTTGATGATCTTCGGCCTGGCTCTGACGCTGGTGGGGGTGTGTTTCAAGGCGGCGTTCGTGCCTTTCCACCAATGGACTCCCGACGTTTATCAGGGTGCGCCGACCAATGTCACCGCGTTCATGGCGGCCGGCTCCAAAATTGCGGCGATCGGCACCCTATACCGCGTGCTTCAAGCTTCCATCCCCATGCAGCATCTATGGATGCCTGCTCTGTTTTGGATTGCGATCATCACCATGCTCGTTGGAAGCGTGATCGCTCTTCTGCAAAAGGATGTCAAGCGGGCGCTCGGCTATTCGTCTATCTCGAACGCGGGCTACGTATTGGTAGCTTTGCTCGCCCATTTTGCGGGATCGAATATCGGTCTCGGCTCCACGATGTTCTATTTGTTGAGCTATACGCTTATGACCGTGGGCACGTTTGCCGTTATCTCGCTCACCGCCAAATCCGGTCGGGAAGGCACTCGCTTTCAAGACTTGTACGGCCTATGGCAGCGTTCACCGGCAGCCGCCTCAGCGCTCATCGTGCTCGTGGCATCGCTCATCGGGGTACCCATAACGGCCGGATTCTTTGGCAAACTGTTCATCTTGCAGGATGCGATGCACGCGGGCCTCACCCCTTTGGCCCTCGTGCTCGTGATTAGTTCCGCGATCAGCGCCTATTACTATATTGGGATTATCCGAGCCGTATTCGTGGCACCGGAAGGGGCGATCAGCAATGAAAGCGGCCGAATGAACATCGGCCTCGCCGCCACATGCCTGATCTGTGCCACCGGCACCATCGTCATCAGCCTACTGGCAACGCCGCTGCTGGAGGTCGCATCTCCGGTGGGATATACGGCAATTCAGAAGTTGCAGACGGTTAGTAAGTCAGGGGTCAGATATGAAGGTCGTCAGGTTCCGGTAGCGGCCGGTGCAACTTCTCGCTAACTGTCGGGCAGTTCAGATTCAAAACTTATGAGCCTTCGCAAACGTCTCTGTGTGAATGGCTGACGAAGTTGAACCGACGAAACCGCGTGGAATCGTCGCCTTTCTAGGCCCAGGCCTGGTCACGGGAGCGTCTGACGATGACCCGAGCGGTATCGCTACTTATTCCCAAGTGGGCGCCCAATTCGGGTTCGGCATGCTCTGGACGATGCTGTTTTCTTACCCGTTGATGGCTGGCATCCAAGAAACGAGCGCAGATATCGGGCGAGTGACCGGTCGGGGAATTGCGGGCAATCTTCGCCGATTTTATCCCAGCTGGATCTCGATCTTAATGGTGGGTTTGCTCGTCGCCGCCAACACCATCAACCTTGGCGCAGACATCGGCGCCATGGGAGATGCGGTGTGTTTGTTGGTCGGAGGTCCGAAGCTGCTTTGGGCGGCGGTTATTTCCATCGCTTCGCTGGTCCTTCAAGTGTTCGTTCCCTATCATCGGTACGTTTCGATTCTTAAATGGCTGACCCTAGCGTTGTTCGCCTATGTTGCTACCGTTTTCGTGGTCAGAGTTCCTTGGAAAGATGCTCTCATCCACACGGTCGTTCCTGCTTTGAGCTTGAACGCCGCTTCCATCACCGCGCTCGTGGCTGTTCTTGGTACCACGATCAGCCCCTATCTTTTCTTTTGGCAGGCCTCCGAAGAAGTGGAGGATGTCCACCTGAGCAAAGAAGAGAACCCACTGAAATTGCACCCAGAGCAAGCGCCCTATCAGCTTAAACGGATAAGCCTAGATACCTTCATAGGGATGGGTTTTTCCAACCTGGTTGCGTTCTTCATTATCGTCTCGGTTGCCGCTACTTTGGGAGCTCGCGGCATTCACGATATCGAATCCTCCTCTCAAGCGGCGGAAG
>JBBREX010000114.1:0-9743 GCA_038225245.1 Fimbriimonadales bacterium
TAGAGATACTCGAGCGCGAAGACTTGCTCGATCACGCGGCGAGGTGGGAGGTCGCCCAGTTGCTCGTTTTCCGGCCAGATCTCGTCCATGTGGCCGAAATAGCCTCCGATGCGTCGCCAAGCTCAGCTATCTTGGGACAAGATCCTTCGCTGGCAACCGGCCGAGAAGGCGAAGAAGTTGTGGCCGAGGCGCTCCAACGCTGGAGCGAATTCTTCTCGATTGATCCGGCGGCCCAACGCGAGAACACGCTCGCCTTCCTCAAACGTCGGCTCAAATCCTATGAAAGCTATAGAGACCGATATTACCAAGGCTCATGGGAGCAAGCGTTGGAATCTTGGTGGCGTGAGAGGAAGGTAGGTTAACGCCAACAATTCGGGACCCTGCGTCCCCTTTTATACGTCTAGCAAAAGGAGAATCATGATAAAACGCCAAGGATGGAACGTCTTCATCATCACCATCGCCCTGATTACCGGCATTGCACTAAGCTTGAAACCATGGAGGCTTTATCGGGACCAACGGCTCAAAGCGGATAGCGCGGTAGGCGAGATGCGAGCCTCGGAGAAAGATCGAGCCACCCTCTTGCAAAAGCGCGCCATTGGCCAGAGTCCGGTCGGAAAAGAAGAGGCCGCTCGAAAGAACGGATATCACAAAGCCGATGAAATTCCAATTGAAGCATTCAAATGACGATCTTTCTCGCGCTGCTGATGCAGGCCCAGACCCCAAGCCTTCCCACCAGCCTTCATTGGGCGCTGGGCGCGAAGTTTGAATACGAAAGCGATCAGCACTTCCTCATTCGATCGGACGAATTGGACCTTCGCTACCTGGATCAAGTTTCGGAAGCTCTCGTTTCCGAAGCCAAAGAAAGCGTGGGACTTCAGGTCGAGCGAAAGGCCCTGAAGGCCTGGATGGATGGGCAAGAACTTCCGATTACCGTGCAAGAACCCACCGGGCTCGGGGCGACCATCACGAGCAGGGGGGCTTTGTCCTCCATCGATTGCAAAGGCGTCGATTGCTCCAATCAGTTTAGAATGGCGCGGCTCGGCCAGCTCGTTCTTCCGACGCAAGCTCGGCCAGCCGATTCGCAGTGGGTGTATGACTATCCTGCGAGTCCCGATCCGAATGTGCCCAAGCTTCGCTGCCGATATCGCGTCGAATGGTTCGATGGCTCGATCCCCGCAAAGGTAGCCAAGATCCGAATCGATCTGCAAGAAGCGGGTGGGCAAATGACGGCAAGCGGCTTTGCCATGCTCGATTTGGCGAGCGGACTGCCGCTCAGCATGAATTTGCATGTGGAGCGAGCGCCGGTCCCCGGAGGTGAAGGATCATTGGCCTCTCTCGACTGGGAAATTCGCAACGGCTTGTTGCGTCAAGTAAAAAAGAAAATCAAGGTTTGATACCTTTAAGCTTGCGCTCGATGCGGTTGAGATTATTCCGAGCCGCGTCGTCCTCTTTGTGGCTCAACAGGTATGCAGTCCATACCCTCTTCGAATCCTCGAGTAACCCAAGTTTTTCGTAGCAATGGGCGAGGAGCCGGTACGTATTTGGATGAGGCTCTGATTTAAGGGTGGGCTCGAGGAGTGACGGCACATTCGCATAAGCCTTTTTGCGAAAATAAAAATCTGCCTCCGGGAATGCGGCGTCCGAATCCTTCGGATTGTTGCGGCGGAACCGCACATAAACTGCCAACTCCTCGTCGTATGCTCCAATATTCCCGAGCATCCAGCCGAGGTTCGTGACGATCTCATAATTATTGGGAGCGAGCTCAGCGGTTAAGCGCAATAATTGCACGCATCTTGGAAAATCACCTCGCTCGAACCAATGGTCGTTCTGCGTATCGAAGCGCGCTTGGGCGACGTCCCAGATTTGTTTGATTCGGTGCGGATCCGGCCCTTGAGCTTCGACCGTGGCCAACAAACTGCCCAAGGTAAGGCTGAGCAGAACTCTTTTCCAACTATATATGCGCATGGTTTTCATCCAGTAACTCCCCAATGACCTGTTGGATTAGGCCGGGATTTGCCCTTCCTCCGCTCATTTTCATCGTTTGGCCGACCAGAAACCCTATGACGTTTCTTTGCCCTGAGCGGTACTTCGCGACCGCATCCGGGTTTTGCCGGATCACCTCGGCTACCAAGGATTCGATCTCGGAGCGGTCGGACACTTGGGATAGTCCTTGTTCCTGCACCAGCTTGCCAGGCAGTTTCCCGGTTCGGAAGGATTCGGCAAAGATTTCCTTAGCCATTTTGCCGCTGATGGTTTCGCTTTGGATAAGCTCGACCAATTCGACCAGATGGCCGGGTGAGATGTTAGAACTATTCCCACCGTCGGAAATCGTGGCCGAGGCCTGCTGTCCCGATTCGTTGAGCATCTTGGCGAAATCTGAGTTCATCCAGTTGCATATGAGCTTGGGATCCCCCCCTAGACTAACACAGGACTCGAAAAACTCCGCCCAGCTTCGATCCGACGTCAATAGTTTCGCGTCGTAGTCCGAAAGTGCGAACTGCTCGCGGTATCGCATAGCCTTGGAAAGAGGAAGCTCCGGCAGTGCTAGCCTCAAGCCCTCGATATACTCTTCCGTGAATTCCATCGGCACCAAATCCGGATCAGGAAAGTATCGGTAATCGTTCTCCGCTTCTTTCGTCCTCATCGAAAAGCTTGATTCCGTTCCTTCATTCCAACCCCGGGTTTCTTGGGGGACCGAGCCCCCCGAATCGAGGATCTCCATTTGACGCTTTACTTCGAATTGAACACCTAACTGGACGCTGCGATAGCTGCCAAGATTCTTCAGTTCGGTTTTCGTACCCAGCTCATCGCGCCCCTCCGGCCGAATTGAAATGTTGGGCTCGCAGCGAAGTGAACCTTCCTCCATCTTGCCGTCGCAAACTCCCAAATACAGGAGGATTTGTCGAAGCTGGACTAGGTATTCCTTAGCCTCTTCATGGTCGCCGATATCAGGCGGAAAATCGGTGACAATCTCCATGAGCGGCACGCCGGAGCGGTTGTAATCGACACCGCTGCCGCCTCCGGGCAGATGCATAAGCTTCCCGGTATCTTCCTCGAGATGGACTCTGCGTATGCCGATTCGCTTGCTACCCCCGCCGGAAGGGATCTCCAGCCAGCCCGAATAGCCGAGCGGATTCGTCTCGCCGTATTGGCTGATCTGATAACCTTTCGGGAGGTCGGGATAAAAATAGTTCTTGCGATGAAAGATCGAGCGCATCGCGATAGTGCAGTTCAAAGCGAGGGCGGTCTTCAAAACGAATTCGACGGCGCGCTGATTTGGCACGGGCAGGGAACCAGGAAGGCCCAAGCACACCGGGCACACTCGGGTATTCGGCTCGCCACCGAACGCCACCGGGCAGCGGCAAAACATTTTGCTCTCGGTCGAAAGCTCGGCGTGAACTTCCATACCAACGCTCGTGAGATACCTTGGCATCGGTGGAAGAAGTGTACTCGGTATACTCTTCCAAACCCTCCACCAGCTAAGCGCGGGTTGAACTGCCGTTGAAAGCGTATCTCGTCCTAAGTGACGGCGCGGTCTACGAGGGAAAACCTCTCGGACACGCCGGAGAAACGGCCGGTGAAGTTGTTTTCAACACCGGCATGACCGGCTATCAAGAGATTCTGACCGACCCCAGCTACGCCGGGCAGATCGTCCTTCTTACTTATCCGCTCATCGGAAACTACGGGATCAACGAAGACGATTTTGAATCCGACCGGCTTCAACCAGCGGGTCTCATCGTCCGCGAGGCTTGCGATTTGCCGAGCAACTGGCGCTCCACGAAATCTCTCCACCAGCTTCTCGTGGAACGCCAGATGGTGGCCATTCAAGGGCTGGATACCCGTGCCATTACCAAGCGTATTCGCAGCTCCGGAGTCACCATGGGCGCGATCACGTACGGAGATCCCGATCAAGCCCTCAGCAATTTGCAACAGACCCAATCCTATGACGAAACCGATTTTGTGTACGGCGTGACGACGAAGGCGCCCTATGCGTGGGGCCACGCGGGCAAGGAATCGGTCGAAGAATCCAGCGAAGGTTATCGCCACCGGATCGTGGTCCTCGACTGCGGCCTCAAGCATAACATTCTGAGGCGGTTCACGGCGATCGGCGTGCGATGCATCGTTCTGCCCGCTTCCGCTTCCGGCGACGAAGTCCTGGGATGGAATCCGGACGGCATTCTTCTCAGTCCAGGCCCGGGCGACCCCGCACGGTTGCAGCCGGTCGTGGAGACCGTAAAGAGCTTGCTCGACAAGAAGCCCCTGTTTGGTATCTGCCTCGGCAACCAGATTCTCTGTCAGGCTCTGGGCGGAGAGACGTTCAAACTCAAGTTCGGGCACCGCGGCAGCAACCATCCAGTGAAGGACTTGACCGATGGCAGCGTAACTATCACATCGCAAAACCACGGCTACGCGGTCGATCCCGATTCCTTGGCCGGTACCGAAGCCGAAGTCACCCAAATCAATTTGAACGACGGCACGGTCGAGGGTATCCGAACCAAAAACTTGCGAGCCTCGAGCATCCAATATCACCCCGAGGCAGCGCCCGGCCCTTGGGACTCACGCAAATATTTCACCCGTTTCGTCGAGGAAATGGACCTCGCGAGAAGGTAAATTCCTACTATTCCTATCCTACTAAGGTCAAAGTTTTCGTGGAAATGCGCAATCCCCATCTATAACCGTGCGGGAGACAGAAAAGTTAACCACTCATTAGAGAGTTATGGTGGCTCCGATTGATGCCAGCGAACATTCGCCCTTATCAGCCTGGAGACGACGAAGGCATCAATCGGGTGATCAAGTCGGTTTTCGACGAATACGGGTGGTTGTGGGACCCGAACACGGAGAACCGGGACACCGCGCACATCGAGGAGTACTACAACGGACGAAGGGGTGGATTTTGGGTTCTGGAGGAGGGCGGTGAGATCATTGGAACGGTGGGAATCAGGGAAAGGGAAGGCGATCTTTGCACGCTTTGCCGGCTCTATCTCCCGGCGGCATGGCGTGGAAAAGGCCATGGGCGATCGCTGTTCCATTTCGCGATCGAGCGGGCAAGGGAGCGGGGATATCGGCAGATGGAGATTTGGTCCGATAAGACGCTCGATGTCTCGCACATCATGTATCGCAACTCGGGCGCCGCTTCGCTGGGCGATCGGCGGGTCTTTAATGCGGACTACGGCGTGCCCTATGAAGAGTGGGGATACTTGCTGGAGTTATAAGCGCGCGCGCGCTTGGAAGAGTTTCTTCGCGGACTCAGAATGACGGGTGGGTGGCTCAGAATGACGAGTGGCTCAGAAATGACGGCAGACTTAGATGATCGCCCTCAAAGACCCAAAGTCGCGGGGGCTGGAGACTTCTTTCGCTTCCAGGGATTGCCCGTAGGTTCCTCCCAGGTAGACACCTCCCGTTCGAACTCGAGGCACAGCTTGCCCAGGCAATGGCCGAAGTACCACCGGATGCTTCCCGTATCGGCAGGCTCGGTTCGGGCGCATGCGTTGAACCAGCGGGCGGAAAAAGCGCGGGTAATCAGAGTGGCCTCGTGAGCGAATCGCGCCACGTCATCGAGATTGGCGACAATTCGGGCATCTGCGAGCGCATGGGTGAGGGATAGCCTCGCAAAGGATGAGAAATAGATTCGGCCAAAGTCACAGAAGGTAGGTTCGTCGAAGGCCCTCCAGGTTCGCCATGGATCGTCGTCAAAAAGATTATTCGACCCATGCGAAGCGGTCACAGTTCGGATCATTTCGGCGGCGGCGGCGCGCGTTCCGATTTCGCCGGGATGCTCGGCGAGAAGCGCCCGCGTGATCGATTCTTCGGTCGGAGGTTGGTCGATCAATAGGGAAGGTGCTTCGCGTCCGGATTGGACGAGACGGACGAGAAACTCGATACCCCAAGACACTTTCGGATCCTTTGCCTCGGATTCGAGGCCTTCGCATAAATTCCCGAGCATCTGATCGGCAAGCCATTTCGCTTCCGATTCTTTCGCTCGAGGAATGGAGGCGGCCACGATTTGCCACCAGCGAAGGGTTTTTGGGAAGGGTCCGAGCGATTTGCCAGCCATAGCAGTCCGCTTTTTTCCACGCATCACGGCTTCCCGCCGTTCCCATGCGAGCCCGTTGCAATCGAGCGGACCCGATACGAAGTCAACGAGACCCAAAAGCTCGGATAGCTGAAGCTAGAACAATGTTATTGGACTTGGATACGCAGCTGATCGAAGTCGGTAGCAAAAGCCTGCCCGGAAACAGGGCCGTCTAGGCTGGATAGCAAGCGAAGGGTGATTCGTCCTTCAGCATCTATATAGTCCGCCGCGGGCACCCCTTGGATGGTTGTAGTTTCATAAATCCTCGTGGTCACAATATCATCTCCCACTTGCTCATAAAGCCCGGTTTGTTGATTGAGCAACAGGGCGCGCAACGTGCCTGTGGTCCCTTGGTTGATTCGGGCCACCACAGTCAGCTTAAGTAGATTTGGCGAGCTAGCGTTAGTTTTCCAGGCGACGTCTAGCAGCAGCGGCAAGGCACGCAACGTAGGTCCCTCCAAATTTCTTTGCAGCTCCACCGGCTTGCCGTCAACCGCGATTAATGCCTGCAAACCACCGGTTAATAGGCCCTGCTCGTTGGTGGAGATATCGATTGGCCAAACCGAATTCAGGCGTGACACTTTCAGAATCTGGCCGGCGTTGTAACTAAGCAAGTAGAGTTCCCCGTCGGCATCACAATTGACGGAACTGATATGTCCCAAAAAGGCAAAGCCCCCGAGTTCTTGGGAGTGCTCGGTGACGTCTCCATCCTGGACACGGGCCGCTTCGCCGGATGTCGCATCGACGGTTAAGCTTGCCGACCAAACACGGTTGGCCACGTAATCAGCAAAGAAGTAGCGACCCCAAAAGTCCGATCCAAGTTGCAAGCCCCGATAAACTTGGCCACCCGTAACGGCTTGCCCGTGAGAATGGTCATAAACCCAAACGGGATCTTGATAGGGCGGCCTTCCACCGCCCAAGCCCGTTTCTTCAAAGCCTTCGCGCTCATGCCAGCCGTAGTTTCGACCCCCTCTACCCGCCGGTTCATAGTCAATCTCCTCCCAACTATCCCAGCCGACGTCTCCGAGAATCATAGCGCCCGTACCTAGCTTCGCGGGATCGTCGAAACTCCATTTCCAAGGGTTTCGTAACCCGAACGACCAGATTTCATCGTCGCCCTCGCGTGCGACAAAAGGATTATCGGCCGGAATTCCGTAGTTCCGAAAAGGGTCGAGAAGAAAATCGTCGATCGAGGGATCGATCCGGAGCACCTTTCCGAGAAGATCGTCGGTTATCGTTTGGGCGTTATTGAGGGGATCGTTCGGAGGGTCGCCGCCCCCATCGCCAGTCCCGATATAAAGATATCCATCAGGGCCGAAATTCATCGTTCCACCGTTATGGTTGTAGAAGGGTTTGAATATGTTGAGAATGGGATACGCCGACAGCGGGTCGGCCAAGAATGGATCGTTTATCGAGCGGCTAAATCGGACAATTTCAAGGTTGCCCAACACATCCGTGTAGTTGATGTAGAAATATCCGCTCCCATCGTAATCGGGCGGAAATGCGAGGCCCAGAAGGCCCTGTTCGAAAGAAAGGCTAATGAGCGCGCTCACGTTCAGGAAATCGCTGTCACGCAATGATCCATCTTTGATTACCCTGATATGGCCGGTCTGCTCCGCGACAAACTGAATGCTCGCATCAGTGGGATGCTGAACCATGGCCACCGGTTCGACCAGGCCCGATGCGTACACCTCTGCGTGCAGTTGAGCAAGACAAGGTTTGGGAGACAATAAAAGCAAGAGGCCGGCGAGCACGGCCCAGACCGAATGCACACAATTCATAAAAACTCCTCGGCGGGATAAGCAAGTAAATAGCTCAGACTCAAAAGCAGATCGACTTGTTCGTTCGTTTTAATCGCTAAAGCGTCAATTCCACTAAGCTTGCCGCTTGGAGATCGCATTTTTTATCGGCCAGGTCGTTTTTGCGCAGAAATCAACAACTCAATTGGTCCCCTGACCTTGAACCGTTCCAGAGATTAAATCCTGAGATCTGCGAGCATATCAAGTCAGCTCACGGCTACCTCCTCATTCTTGCGACTTCGGGCACCACGTAAAGGACCTCGATTTGATCATAGATCGGCGGGCTCGCCGTTTGGCCCAGAATATCGCGCCACTTGAGCTTTTTCAAATCGATTTCAGCTCCTCGGGAATCAACAATAGCAATCGGCTCTGGCAGTGTAGCCCACCTCTTCTCGCTCTCAGTAGACCCTACTGCCACATGTGTTACCACGTAAGGGCCATCAGTGGTCGATGCCACTCGAAGGGTGCTTCCGTCAAGCCAGCATTGTAGCTTCTTTGATTCGGTAATTTGATTCTGAAATATCCAGACGAGACCAGCTGATACTATTAAAAACCACAAAACACCATTGACTCGCCAAAGCCACCGAATCTGACGCTCAATATCCATGCAAGCATTGTGACCCCGAAGATCGATGAGTACCACCGAGGATATGAACTGCGGTATTCTTGACTCTGAACATGCCCACACCCTTCACGCTTTCGGTAGTTTCGCCCGACCGCACGGTGGTCGATCAGCCGGTGGTTTCGGTCATGGCGCCGGGAGTCGAAGGCCACTTCGGCGTCTTGGCAGGACATGTGCCGATGATCGCCGCACTCAAAACCGGGATCGTGGAATATGTGGATACTAACGACCAAAAGCATTATGTTTCGGTCAGCAGCGGTTTTATGGAGGTTAGCGGCGAAAACGCGATCGTTCTCGCCGATTCGGCGGAGCGATCGACGGAAATCGATACCCAGCGGGCGGAAGCAGCCCTCGAAAGGGCAAGGGCAGCCATCGCCGGCACAGACGGGGAACCATCGAGAGAAGAAGCGCATCATGAGCTAGCGCGGGCCATCAATCGTCTGAAAGCGGCCAAGCTCATCGGCTAGCTGGAGCGGGTGGCGGGAATCGAACCCGCATGACCAGCTTGGAAGGCTGGAGCTTTACCACTAAGCTACACCCGCGAGAGTAAAAAGAATACCTCGCTAGGCGGCTTTTGTCGTCTGATCCGCTCGCTCGATGACGCTCACGCTGATCTCGAAATCTCCGATATCTTTTAGCTTCATCGGAATCACGAGGGCAGGAACGTCGTTCGTATCGACCGGCACGTTGGAGCCCCGAATGATGGTTGGAGGCGTGATCTCGCAGACATAGCCTGAATTCGAGAGCAAAGCGATGCTATTTCCGCTGATCATGCTAGCAAGCTCAGCGATGGCGCTTGCCGCAAGTTGGTCGAAGGTGACGACGGGGGAGCCTAACATTGAGAAGCGATTTTGTCGGCGGCGGTTACCGACATGCCGTAGATCACTCGACCTTCGATCTGCCCGGCGATTCCGCAAACGATGTTCACCTGTTGCGTGGTGGTCACCTTCGGGCGCACGCTTAAAGCTCCTCGCTCAGGCGTGATCTTGAGTAACGTTTGCATGACGCTCTTGGCAGCCTCGATGAATGGGTTTACGTACTCCACTTTCATTCGATTTCTTCCCTTGGCGACGAGGCAAGCCTATGCGGCCAGTAGCTTCGTCACGGCCTCCACAACTTGACTCGGTTGAAAGGGTTTAACGATAAACTCCTTGGCCCCCGCTTGGATCGCTTCTACGACCATGGATTTTTGGCCCATGGCGGTGCACATAACGACTACTGCTTCGGGATCGAAGGCGCGAATCTCCTT
>JBBREX010000115.1:0-9738 GCA_038225245.1 Fimbriimonadales bacterium
CTTTTACTTATCGTATTGGGAAAAGCATCGCGGTGGGGACAATGTGGCGAGCGTCTTTTGGCTCTACAATCGCACCGGAGAAGCGTGGCTCCTTGATTTGGGAGCGAAAATCCATCGCCGCACTGCACCTTGGATCGATGGCGTTCCGGACTGGCACGGAGTGAACTTCGCGCAAGGGTTTCGTGAGCCAGCGCAAATGTCGGTTCTCGATCATTCGTCATTAGGACTCGCGGCCACGGAAAGGGACTACCGCGCCATGTTCGATATGTACGGGCAGGTTCCGGGGGGCTTGTATGGGGCGGATGAGAACGCGCGGCCCGGATTCACCGATCCCCGGCAAGCGGCCGAGACTTGCGCCATGGTGGAGATGATGCTATCCGACGAAATGCTCCTTACTCAAACCTGCGACCGAGCATGGGCGGAACGATGCGAAGACGTAGCCTTCAATTCCTTGCCGGCCTCCATGTCGGAAGACCTAAGGGCATTGCACTACTTGACGGCGCCAAATATGCCTCTGGCGGACAGGCAAAGCAAAGCGCCCGGACTTCAAAACGGCGGCCCGATGTTGCGTTTCGACCCCTATGACCATCGATGCTGCCAGCACAACGTCTCCCATGGCTGGCCCTATTTCGCGGAGCATCTGTGGCTTGCGACCGATGGCAATGGCCTCGCGGCCGCGATCTATGCTCCTTGCCGAGTTACCGCCAGGGTTGGCGATGGGACACCGGTTACGATTCTGGAATCCACCAACTATCCCTTTCGCGACCGGATCGACCTAGCCGTTTCCATCCATAAACCCAACCGATTTCCTATTAAGCTGAGGCTCCCCTCTTGGTGCGCAACACCAAAAATAACTGTAAACGGCAAGCCTCAAGAGCTGTCGATCGGAGCCGCCGACGCCGTGATCGAAAGGGAGTGGAAGCAGGGCGATCAAGTATCGCTCAAATTTCCAATGAGAGTGGAGATCGTTCGTTGGGCGAAAAATAAGGACTCCGCTTCAGTTCGGCGAGGACCTCTTTGGTATTCCCTCAAGATTGGCGAGCGCTCGGTTCGTTCTGGCGGAACGGATCGTTGGCCCGCGCATGAGTTGCTTCCGACCAGGCCTTGGAATTATGGGCTGGACCTGTCCTCGGATCTGGTTGTCCACGATCTTCCGATGCCAAAAGATAGGCAACCCTTTGCCACCAAGAATGCCCCCGTCGAGATCCAGGCTCAGGGACGCAGAATTCCACAGTGGACGCTGGATTCACGAGGACTCGTCGGGCGGCTTCAACAAAGCCCGGCAAAGACCAGCGAGAAGCTCGAAAGCATTGTTCTGATCCCCATGGGAGCGGCACGGCTCAGGATTTCTTCGTTTCCAATCGTTTCGCCGAACGGTGACGGAAACCCATGGATCGGAGCACCGACGGCCAAGCCGGCATTACCGGCAAAAGCGTCCCACCTCTACGAGAACGATACGCTGGACGCTTTGACCGATGGCCTCGTGCCGGTAAGTTCAGGCGATCAGTCGATTCCCCGCTTTACGTGGTGGGACCACAAAGGAGATGACGAGTGGGTCGAGCTGGAGCTAGCCCATTCCGAAAGCATTCGGAAGGTCGAGGTTTATTGGTTCGATGATCGAGCAATCGGGGGCGGATGTAGAGTACCGGACAAATGGGGGCTGCTCTATTGGGCCGAGAATGGCTGGGTACCCGTGGAAAACGCGAGTAGTTATGAAACAGTATTGGATCAATTTAACACTGTAACATTTGCTCCGATTCGAACCACTCGATTGCGGCTGACAGCGAAATTACGACCGGGTTTTTCGGGCGGAATCTTGGAGTGGCGCTTCAAGTAGCGGCCATGCTCAAGCTCGACCGCTTGACGAAGGCATTTGGCAGTGCAGTCGTCGTGAATGAGGTAAGCCTCGAAATCGGATCGGGGGAAATTCACTCCCTCGTAGGCGAAAATGGCGCGGGCAAATCTACGCTGATTAAGATGCTGAGCGGAGCGCTGGCGCCGAATGCGGGCGTTATCTCGCTGGACAGCCAGCCGATCTTTCTGCACTCACCTCTGGAAGCAAAGGAGCTTGGAATCAGCGCCGTTTTCCAAGAGCTCGATCTCGTGCCTACGATTTCCATCGCGGAAAATATCGTGATTGGGCGATACCCCATGAGCCGCGGTCGAATCGATTGGGGCAAGGCAGAAGAACACGCGGCCGCGCTTCTTGCCGAACTGGGCATTACCATCGACACCCGGCGACGGCTTGACGAATGCTCGGTTGCCATACGGCAGCTCGTGGCGATCGCGAGGGCGCTTGACAATGACAGCAACTTGAAGTTGATGATTCTCGACGAGCCCACGTCGAGCATTGACTCCAACGAAGTGCAACACCTGTTTCGAGTGTTGAAGCGCCTCAGAGATCGTGGCCTTTCGATAATTTTCGTCAGCCACTTCCTAGACCAGGTTTTTGAGATTTCGAACCGAATTTCGGCGATGCGTAACGGCAGTCTAGTCGGAAGTTATGAAGCGACCGATATTGGCAAGGAAGAGCTTGTGCAGGAAATGTTGGGGCGGCAGCTCTCTCTCCAACATCCAATGGCCTTCCGCCAACCGCAAACCGGCGTTCCCGCCCTCGAGGCGGAAGGAATAGGCAGAAAAGGAGAGATCGGACCGGTGAGCATTCGGGTCGAAAGGGCGGAGGCAGTTGGCCTCGCAGGCCTGCTGGGATCGGGCCGGACTTCGGTTATGAGGATGTTGTTTGGCTTGGATAGAATCGGCCAAGGAACGGTTAAGGCGGGTGGACAACGTCTGAAGCTGAAGTCGACCATGGCGGCGATCAAGGCAAGAATCGCCCTGGTGCCCCAAGATCGCAAGATGGAAGGGATATTTGCTCAGCTATCGGTTCGCGAGAATATCGTCGCCGGTTTGCAGGCCCGAGCAGGCTGGCTGAGGAAGATAAGCCGCAAGCGGCAGCAAGAGATCGCGAGGCGCTATGTGGAGTCCTTGCACATTGACCTTCCTGGAATCGAAACCCCCGCCGGACTTTTGAGCGGAGGCAATCAGCAGAAGGTCTTGCTAGCCCGATGGCTGGCCCTGAATCCGGCAATCTTGCTCCTCGACGAGCCTACTCGAGGCGTTGACGTGGGAGCCAAGGAGCAGATCGAGCGGCTGATCGCCAAGCTGTGCGAGGAAGGCATGGCCGCACTCATGGTGGGAACCGATATCGAAGAGATGTGCCGAACATCGCACCGAGTGGTCGTGATGCGAGCAAAGAAGTCGGTCGCTGAGCTCGCGAATGAAGAAATCTCGATCGAACGGCTGGCCGGCATCATGGCGGAGGGGCATGGGTAGCTGGCGATGGGCTTGCGCGGGCTTGGCGGCGATTCTCGTCTTCAACTTGATAACCAACCCGGGCTTTTTCGCGATCGAGATCAAACAAGGCTTCCTGTATGGAAGCTTGGTCGATATCCTGAATCGAGCGGCCCCCACTATGCTCGTCGCAGTAGGAATGATGCTGGTCATTGCAACTGGCGGGATCGATTTATCGGTGGGATCGATCATTGCGATCACCGGCGCGATAGCGGCGGTTCAGATTCAGAAATCTGCGGTTAGCTGGGCAGTCATCGAGAGCGTTGCCCTAGCTTGCGTTCTTGGACTTTGGAATGGAGCCCTCGTGGCATTCGGTGGCATTCAACCCATCGTCGCAACTTTGATTCTCTTGGTGGCGGGGAGAGGAATCGCTCAGCTTGTGACCAACGGGCAAATCGTGACTTTCACGGACGCGGGGCTGAGCTCTCTCGGCAGCGGCCACTTCCTAGGACTTCCCACCAGCATCGGTTTGGTGATCGGGGCGGTAATCCTTATCTTTCTCCTGGTCCGCCAAACGGCCTTGGGTTTTATGATCGAATGCGGGGGGGCCAGTCCTCGGGCAAGCCGGTACACGGGGATCAACGTTCGATCCGTCCAGGTTGCCGTATACGCCATATCGGGTCTGTGCGCGGGCTTAGCGGGGCTCTTGGTGGTTGCGGAGACACGGGCTGCCGACGCGAATAACTCGGGGCTGTACATCGAGCTGGATGCGATCCTTGCGGTGGTGATCGGAGGGACCTTTCTTACGGGCGGTCGATTTTCCATCATCGGCACGGTGTTTGGGAGCCTCATGATTCAAGCTCTTTCAACCACGGTTCTCACTCGCGGGGTGTCGGCGGAATGGACCCTTGTTTTGAAAGCCGCTCTCGTTCTTTCGATCAGCGTTCTCCAGTCAGGCGGGCTTCGAGGTGAGAATCGTCGTCGGGAGCTCGGTTGAAACCAATTTGGGCGACGATTGCGACGCTGCTCGCATTAATTGGGTTTTGCGGCATTCGATATCCCCACTTTCTGACGGCCGCGGTTTTTGTCGACCTAGTCCGAGACAACGCGATTCTCGGGATAGCGGCAGTTGGGATGACCTTCGCAATCCAATCGGGAGGAATAGACCTTTCCGTAGGGGCTGTCGTCGGATTTACGAGCATCGTCATCGCCAAGTTAACTTCGAATCTTCATCTGACGGGAATCGCGGCGGGAGCAATCGCGTTAGTTCTGGGGGCGCTTTTTGGATGCCTTCAAGGCTGGTTCATCGCAAGATTCCGCCTACCCCCTTTCCTGGTAACGCTCGCGGGCATGTTCTTGGCAAGAGGCGCCGCTTTCGTAATCAGCATGGAGAGCATCAGCATCGAGGACCGGCCGCTTGTTTGGATGGCATCTCAGACGTATTTTCTCCCTTTTCTTTTGCTTCTTCTCTTCGGCACGGCAATTTATTTTTCGCTCTGTGTGCCCGCGGGTCGATACGTGTTCGCGGTTGGAGGAAGTCGCGAGTCTTCTCGGCTGATGGGAGTGCCGGTAGCGAGGGTCGAGGTCATGGTTTACGCAATCAGTGGGTTTTGCTCTGCCTTGGCGGGCGTTGCGACCACAATCTACACGTCCGCCGGCAACTCGACGGCAGGAACGTTGCTCGAGCTCGATGCGATAGCCGCCACCGTGATTGGGGGCACCTTGCTCACGGGCGGAGTGGGGTCTCTGCTCGGGACCTTCTTTGGCGTGATGATTCTGGGAGTGATTCAAACCGCGATCACCTTCGAGGGAACGTTAAACTCCTGGTGGTCAAAGATCGTTACTGGAATCCTTCTGCTCGTTTTCATTCTGATTCAGAAAGGTATGCCCGAAGCTCGGCGAAGCGGCTCCGTGAATTAAAACTAGACCAATTTGCGTCCCATGATTGTCGAATCAAAACGGAGGCGACCATGTCTGGCGATAAGCAAAAGAAAAAACACGGCGAGCGAAAAGATAAGAAAGATCAGCGGATGCGGGAGAACGTTGCCGAACGGAAAGATCATGCAGGCAATCCAAGCCCAACTACGGATCAACCCGACATCCAATCGCATAAGCCAGGTTCGGCGAACGACTTTAATCGAAGGCCTTAGTTAAGACCGATCGAGGAGGAGCCGTTCGGCGAGCCACCAATCGGTTTCTATGTTGATGTCAAAGCCTTCCAGACCTTCCGTGAAAAAAGGAGCGATGGCGTCACCGGCGATGGTCCCTTTCTCAAACACCACGTTCCGCCAGGCCATTTCAAGGCTCGCGTTTTGCACATAAACCTGAGGCAAATCCGCATATTGGCGGCTATGCCAAGGCTGCTCGTCTTGTGGTTGAGCGAGTAGTGGCAGCAGACGATTTTCTTCTAATGTCCACATTTTGCCCGGGTGCTGGCCGCAAAGCTCGACCGCTCGAATAGAGTCGATCTCGGGGTCTCCCATGAACTGATCCCATGCGCGATGGATTGTCGCCGGCTTCCGAAAAGGGCTTGTCGGCCTGAGGATTGAGAAGCACTCGGCCTCAACCGCATTCTCGAGCACGTGGCGTACCCACTCGATGTCAGGGGAGCGGTCGCCCGCCAATGCGCTCGGCCTCATGAGCACTTCTGCCCCGTAGCTCTTCGCAACGTCCGCATATTCGGAGGAGTCGGTCGAGACGATCACTCGCTTAAACACTTTGCTCGTTAACGCGGGCTCGATCGTATAAGCGATGAGCGGCTTGCCATTCAACAGGCGAACGTTCTTATCCGGAACGCGCTTCGATCCCGAGCGAGCGGGGATTAAGGCCACCATGGTCGGCAGGCTCATACTTGTACAGGACTTCCGCCTTGATCAGACGATCGCCAGGCTGCTTCCGTCAACCTGATAACTTCAAGTCCACATTCGAATGGAGATTGAATTTCGCCCCGTCCAAGGATGGCATCGACGAAATTCTGGTCGGGATGGCTACCTCCTGGAAGGCTGGTGGATTCAAAGCGATTTCCTAATTCGTCAGAAACGCTCAGCTTGCCATTGCGAAGAAAGAAGGCGCCCTTATCGCACCAGATAGTGGTGTCTTCGTGCCAATGCTGAGCATCCCCGCAAATACTGATGTTGCCCAACGCGCCCCCTTTGAATTTGATGTTGAGCGTGGAATTTATATCGACGGGCGTGTCACGGAAGTCGCACATTGCGCTGACCGACTCGGGTTTGAGGCCGGTTATCCAAAGGAGAATATCGAGAAAGTGGCTACCGCTATCGTTGAGTTGGCCTCCTCCGCTTAGCTTCGGATCTTGCCGCCAAGTGCCGGCCGTCAAACGCTTCCACTCTTGGCATTGGAGCGCCTGCACCATTTGTACGGGTCCAAACTCCCCCGACGAGATCCTTTCCCGGACGTATCGAAACTCGGGTTGGAGATGTCGCTGGTAAGAAACCATCGCGACTTTTCTCGCTTTGTCACGGGCCGCGATCACCTTGTGAGCTTGTTCGACGCTGGTAACGAGCGGTTTTTCGCAGATGACATGGAGCCCTGCCTCCAAGGACGCGATGATCTGCTCGAAATGAAGCGTGTGGGGTGTGGCGATGGCGATCGCATCCATGGGAACCTTTCGGATCATTTCGCGGAAATCCTCGAATGAGGGTTGTGCCGCTAATGACGCATGGGCCTCGATCGTCGCCTCGATCTGAGATTGGTCTGGGTCGGCAAGTGCGACCACTTGAGCTTCCTTTATGGAAAGCAGCTTCGATAAGCGATATCTTGCGAAGCCGCCGCAACCGATGATGCCGAATCGAACCGTCTCCATAAGCGAGGGTTTTACCCGCTACTCATCGACGCGCGAAAAATAAATCACCGTCACCATTTGATTGGGCGTGATAAATTCTCCGTAGACTCGGCTCAATAGTCCGATGACGTCGTCTTGCGAGCGAAGCTCGGGATTTTCTCGCTCGATGTCTCGGGGCGAAAGCTCGGTGATTGGCTTGACTTCAACGCGGTCTAAGATGGCGCAGTATAACTTTTGCCTGCGGCCGAACCGCGGCCCAACCGTGATCCAGACAATCATCCCCGTTTCGTACTTGAGCGACTTGTCGCCCAACCTAATCGTGGCCGTTTTCCGGTTATTGCGCAAAACGTCTTCGTATAGGTCGGTATAAAAATTGAGGGCGAACATGAGATTACGGTGTTCCATTGTAGCAAATGCCAGGCAAATTTGCGGAATTCCAAACGCTACAATAGGGTCATTCTATGCCCGGCCCCCTTATCCTTGCCATCACGAACTCATGGCCACCCATGCCGGCGGGTACAGGAGTCGCTTTTCGGCATTGGCTGCAAGGGCTCGAAGACCTTATCGTCCTGGCTCCCAAGCAGGCTTCCGATGAACCTCATGTCAGGCGAGTATTTCGATTTGCAGGCTGGTCCGGAGGGCCATTTAAGATATTCACGTTGTTGCAGCACTTTGAAATTCTATGGCGGCCCATCGCTTGGTGCCTACGAAATGGCAGACCGCAAACGACGATTTCGAGTCAGGCACTTTTTAGCGGGTTAGCCGCCCTTCATATTCGGAGTTTGTTTGGGTCGCCCTATATCGTTTTTTGCCACGGCGAAGAGTTCACTTCCCAAAGCCATCGGAGCGGTATTCGGGCTTTTCTGAAGCGTAGGGTGCTTACCAAAGCAAGCGTTCTCGTCTGCAATTCGAAGTACACGTCCGATCTTGCGAGGGCAACCGGAATCGACGCGGCAAAGCTCATGATTGCTTACCCCTCTATCGATGCGCAAGAACTCGGTATCGCCAGGCCCAGCTCTCCCGATATACCGTCGATCCTGATGGTTGGACGCCTGGAGCAAAAGCACAAGGGATTCGATCGCGCGATTGAGGCGATGCCGCAGGTTCTCCGTGAAGTACCGCAAGCAAGGTTAATCATCGCAGGACCTGGGGATGATTCCGAATTAATCCAGCTGGCGGGAGACAAAGGTGTGGAATCCCATGTCGATTTCCTGGGACCAATCTCGAGAACGGAGCTTCTTACCCAGTTTGCTTCCTGTTCGCTATTTTTAATGCCTGGTCGAACGGTCAACGGAGCGGCCGAGGGTTTCGGAATCGTGTTTCTGGAAGCGGGCTTTTTTGGAAAGCCGTCAATCGGCGGACAAGCCGGAGGATCACGTGAAGCGGTCATCGACGGCATTACCGGGATCCTGGTGGATGGTAATTCCCTATTTGAAATCGAAAACGCGATTCTGCGCCTCCTTCAAGACGACAATCTCAGAGAAAAAATGGGGGCAAATGCCCGATCTCGGATCATCGAGGATTTTAGCGGAGCAAGTTCGCGCGCCGTGGTTCGGGAAGCGATCGAGAGGGCTCTGACCGAAGTATGACGGCCACCGTGATCGTCCCCACATACAACCGGCCCGATGTCTTGGCTCGATGCCTCCGCGGTGTTTTGACGAATCTCGAGCAGGTGGAGGCTGAGGTCATCGTCGTCGACGATTGCTCTGAAGCGGCCAATTTGAAGGAGAATGAACGCATTTGCGACGCTCTTTCAATGAGGCTCGTCCGGCACGAAAAAAACGCCGGCTTGGCGGCCACTCGCAATAGCGGGGCGAAGGCTGCAAGCGGGGACTTACTCTTATTCCTGGACGACGATATTATCCCCGAGTCAGGCTATGTCCAGGCGCATCTCGCTTTGCAAGCGGAAGAACCTTGCGCGGCAGTCGGTAACCTTTCCTATCCACCCGACATGGTTGAATCCAGTAATTTTGTTCGTTACATGCAGTCCCGTTATCTTGGCCATCGCTCGGCACGAGACTTACGCGGGATCGATCTCGATAATTTGCCGCCCCGAAATTTTGGCGCCGGCGCATCTGCCATATTGGCTGAGCATTGGACTTCGATCGGGGGGTTCGACGAGAGAATCCAAACCTACGGTGGAGAGGATGAAGCCATGGGCTATGCGCTCCACACTCGGAGCGTCAAGCTTAAGTTTTGCGAAGGAGCGCATGCTATCCACTATGATCATCTCAGCCTTGAACGGCACAAACGCAAAATTACCGAGACCGCGCGTTTCGGCTACCGGCATTTGCGTGAGGTATCTCCGGATTATTTCGAAGGAACCCAATTTAAGTGGCTGCTGCCGCCAAACCGCAAGACGGATTCCCCGATTCGGTTGCTTAAAAAACTGGCCATCCGTTCACTGTTGAATCCTTTGGACATCAAGATGCTGGAATCGTGGTGCAGCAGGACTGATTCCCACCAGTGGGCATACTTCGCTCCAGCCTATCGAGCTTTGTTGGCAGGCTGGAGCCTTCACGCTCTGAGTTCGAGCGCTTCGCCGGGAAGATCAGTCACCTATGGGGAGAGGTCCGGCCCTAAACCTCATAAGGGGTAGTTTCAACCGTGCGAATCGTTTGCTTGTCGCAATTCTACGCTCCCGA
>JBBREX010000116.1:0-9654 GCA_038225245.1 Fimbriimonadales bacterium
GCCACATCAGAGTCAAACCTGGTGCATCGTGATGTCAATTACTATCACAACCCACTCTCGATTAATGGACATATTTACAATAAAGGAGTCTGGATTCACGCGTTCCAAGATGGCCGTCCCGCCGATCTGGTGCTCGACATAGCCGGAAAAGGATACTACTACTTTGCTGCGAACGCCGGTTTGGATGATGCATCGGGAGGCGGAAGCGTGCAATTCCAAGTATTACTCGACGGAGTCCTTACGAAGGAATCATTTATTTTGCTGCCCAAAAAGTCGCCATACAATTTCTTGGTTGCTCTAGGAGGCGCGAAATCTCTTACGCTTCGTGTCCTGAATGGCAGAGATGGCAATAACTGCGACCACGCCGTATGGGGTAATGCTCGACTGATCTACCTTGGATCTGCTCAGTTGGCGCCAGAGCGTTGGCCGGTCCTCGAAAATGATCCGGAAGTCACAAATACCATTTTTAGACTTTCCCGAGAAGGCGAAAACGAAGACAATCAAGCAATCTTCCGCTTAAAGAGTCTCAAAGAACGCGGACGGCCAGTCGTGCTTACCTTGGTCAAGTACTTAACACACGACGAGCCACGGATGCGCTGCGCAGCTGCCCAGGGATTGTGCGAACTGGGCGAAGAGGTGGGTTTAGCCATGGGCTCGCTCATCGACATGCTTAAAGATGCAAACAAGGACGTTCGGAACCGAGCCGAACAAACATTGCTGCTTCCAAAAGTGGGAGTATGCGCATCCGAAGCAAATATCCTAGAACTTCTTAAATACAAGGATGCCGATGTCAGGTCTACCGCGGCGAATGTGCTCGGAACCATCGGAGCCAAATCGGACTTGGCACGAGCCGGTTCACTCGAATTGCTTACCGACCCTGATGGAGCAGTCCGCGTGAGTGCCGCTATTGCCCTGGCAAAGAGCTCCGACTACGCTTCTGTCGTTCCCGCTCTGGTTAAGCTCCTGGTTGACCAAGAGGAGCCAGCGAGAATTGCTTCGGCCGAGTCATTGGGGAAGTTGGCGCAGATGCCCGAGATTGTGGTGCCGGCCTTGACCACTGCTGTTGGCGACAAATCTCCGAATGTACGCACGTCCGCCGCCGGCGCTTTGGCAAAATTTGGTGATAATGCGGCGCCTGCTGTTCCCTCCCTAATCGCTCTCTTCGAAAATCCTAACGAGCCCGGTCGCTTGTCGATTCTTATTTCGCTGAGCCAAGTGGGAGAAAAGGCTTTGCCAGTGTTGCCTGAAGTCTTGAAGACATACCCATTTGCGAATTGGGAGGTGACTCAGGCTGTTGAGAAGCTCATCGCTTTGGGCACCCCCGCAGCCCCGGCTCTAATCGGCGCGAGCAAGGAGCCAAATGCTGCTCTCCGAAACTTCGCCGTCCAGAAGCTCGGCGTCCTCGCGGGTAACGCTCCCGCTGCGATTACCGCTCTTTCCGAATGCGTCGCGGACGCAGATAAGTCCGTCCGATTGTCGGCCATCGCGGCCTTGCAGAGTCTACATGAGAAGGCCCTAATCGCCCTACCTGCCTTGGTCGTTGCCTTGAAAGATCGCGAACCTGGTGTACGTTCTGCTGCGGCTATGGCAATAGGAACTACTGCAGACAAATCTATCGCTACTGCTATCGAGCTCGGCAAAAATCTGTCCGACCCCTATCCTCTCGTACGCCGGGCAGCCGGCCAAGCGCTTGTCGCTATGGGGCCGAACGCTATGCCTGCTCTTTCGAAGATAGTGTTAGCCTTGAGCGACGAAGACGTCGAAACGAGAGACGCGGCGATTCGCGCAGTTTCGAATATCGGGGAGCCGGCGGGTTCCACCGTTCCATTATTGATTAGCCTTCTAGATCGGAAATCCCAGAGTTCCGGCGATCTTCAGTCGCGGTATCTTGCTTGTAGCGCCCTTGGAGCATTCGGAAAATCAGGCTTGTCTGCACTCCCGTCCCTTCAAAGAGCTTGTTCGGACAATGATGCTGGTACGCGGATAGCCGCGATCAAAGCCCTGGTAGAACTTGGCAGCGTCTCCCAATCTGCAACGGACGTAGCTCTTGCCGCTTTTGGCAAAGGGGATCGAGACATGCGAATAGCGGCGGTTCCGGCCCTCGCTCAACTCGGTGATCGCGCCGCGGAATACCTTTCACTGATTGTCGACTTGATCGATGCTCGAGGCAGGAATGATAGAGATCCCGCTTCCATGACCATTGTTGCGATTGCCGCTAAGATGCAGCAAAGATCTTCCGAACGATCTTATGTCGTGAAGACCCAAACGATTCGATATTGGAGAGAAGCGGAATCAAGGCTTCGGAGAAGGGGAGCAACGGATCAATACGATCGGCGAGCCCTCAACTCGGCATGGGGAGCGGCGAAAAAAACCTTGATCGCCTTGCAAAGATCAGGATAGCTAGGATTTCGGAGCGATTGTTCCGCTCAAGTTGACCCAGCCGGGCTCGATCGTCACATCGATCAAAAACAAGGACAAAGGCAACTCTGCCGCGTCGAACAAAGGATTGATCTTCGCCAATTGGGATTGTACGAGGGAAGAGGCGGCCCCTCCCAGAACGTCGGCCTGAACGAGCTGCGCAATCAGGCGCGTCCCTTCCTCTATTTTCAGAGTGCAGGTGGCTTTAACGCGAATGTCGATGATTAAGCGGGCTACTGCTTCCACCCTAATTTCGCCATCGGCCAGATTCACGCTGAAATTGCGCAGGCCTCCAGGAGCTTTGCTAGCTAGAAACGCTTGCACCGAAGCTTGCGAAACTCGAGCCGTGAAGCTGGCCGGCGAAGGAGCGGAAATCGCAAAAGGTTTGGCGATAACAGAAATAGAGTCGCCTTTCACATCGAGTTCATCGATCAAGAGTCCAACCCGTGTTTCTAACTTCTCAATTCGGACCCGTAGGTGTCCTAGCTTGGTTTCGTCACGGAGCATGAAGCACGAGCGTACCTTCGGGCTGCGGTATGGTGAATTTGAATGCTCGCGTCCCTGACCGCTCTCATGCTTGCCGATCAAAATGCTCATCGAAATGCCCCGGCCGAAGAGTTTCGCGGAGTTTGGATTGCCACTGTCGACAATATCGATTGGCCATCTAAGCGGGGGCTTTCGACGGCGGACCAAAGGCAGGAGCTTCGGTCCATTCTGCATAGCGCGGCAGCCCTCCATCTCAATGCGGTGCTGTTTCAAGTCCGGCCGGCGGCTGACACTTTTTATCCCTCAAAACTGGAACCGTGGTCCGAATATCTGTCGGGCGTCCAAGGCGTTGGACCGAACCCACGTTGGGATCCTCTTGATTTCGCAATTCGGGAATCGCACGCGCTCGGCCTCGAGCTCCATGCTTGGATCAATCCCTTTCGAGCGAGGCACGCTTCCGCGAAGGGACCCTTGGCACCAAATCACGCAGCGAATTCCATGCCGGATGCCGTGCGGGCGTATGGCAAGCAACTTTGGCTTGATCCCGGCTCTCCCCAGGCTCGCGATCACACGTTAGCCGTCGTTGAGGATTTAGTTACTCGCTACGACATCGACGGCATCCACCTCGACGATTATTTCTATCCCTACCCAATTCGATCGGCGGGGAAGTATGTACCTTTTCCCGACTCTCGAGGATGGCTCGCCTACCGAGGTTCGAAAAACCACTCCCAATGGCGACGGGCGAACGTGGATGGATTCGTACACGATTTGTACCGCCTTGTGAAGAAGCTGAAGCCCTGGGTTAAAGTGGGAATCAGTCCTTACGGCATCTATCGCCCGGGAACTCCGGCCGGCATCAGATCGAGCGTCGACAGCCTCCAGGATCTCAGCGCCGATCCCGTTCGATGGCTCAAAAAAGGCTGGTGCGACTACCTCTCGCCTCAGCTCTATTGGCAAATCGACAAACCCGCCCAATCCTTCACTACCCTGCTGCGTTGGTGGAACACCCAGAACCCAAGGGGACTGGCCATCTACCCCGGCCTCTTTACCAGCCAGATAGGGGAGCAATTTGGCAATTGGCCGGCAGACGAGATCATACGCCAGATATACGCCGCGCGGGCTCTTGGTTCGAAAGGAGCCATTCATTTCAGTGCCAGGGCGCTCGTCCACGATTTCAAGCATATTCGTCACGCCCTTTTGGAAGGTCCCTACCAATCTGCGGCAAAGGTTCCAAAGCTTACGAAATCGCGGTCTCCTAGGGCGCCGTTGTAACAGACTGAGCTCTTCGAAGGTATAAAGGATAAGTAGGCACCAGCGCGCACCAAAGTCGTTGCCTCTCGATGCCCCACCAACTAAACCTTCTAGGCAGGAAAGCGTGGCGCAACCAGCAAAACCTCCGGTGGCGGAATCCGCAGCCGAGCTTGAACAATTTTATCGCGAAATGCTCCTCATCAGGCATTTCGAAGAAAAGTGCAACCAGGTCTACCGCATGGGTAAGGCAGGCGGCTACTTGCATGTTTATATCGGCATGGAAGCAACCGCCGTCGGGTGGATGAGCGCGATCCGGAAGGGTCATGACTACATCATCACGGCCTACCGAGACCATGCGTTTCCTTTGTTGCTAGGGACCGATCCGGTGGCCACTATGGCGGAAATCATGGGGCGCTCCGGTGGCCTCAGCCAAGGAAAGGGCGGTTCGATGCATCTTTACGATATCGGTCGTGGCTTTTTCGGGGGTTGGGGGATCGTGGGCGCGCACACCGCGTTAGGGGGGGGACTAGCTCTCGCCAGCAAGTATCGGGGCGATAACCGGGTGACGCTCTGTTTCCTTGGCGATGGCGCCGCCAATGCCGGTGTTTTCTTTGAAAGCTTGAACATGGCTGCCCTGTGGGACCTGCCCATTATTTACGTCATCGAGAACAACGAATTCGCGATGGGCACTCGCCTGGAATATCACGCCGCCGATCCTGAGCTTCACAAACGAGGTTTCCCATTTGGAATGAAGCATGAGCGGCTCGATGGGATGGACGTCTTGCAAGTGCATCAGGACGCCAAACGGATCGTCGATGAAGTCCGCGCCGATCATAAGCCCTACGTGGTAGAAGTCATGAACTATCGCTTTGCCGGGCATGGCGCCGCCGATAACGATCAGAGCCTTTATCGAAAGCCGGAAGAGCTCGAGCATGCGAAGCTGCGAGACCCGGTGCATCTGCTCGAGCACTACATGAGGGAAACCAAAGTCATGACGGCGGAGAAGATGGAAGCGATCGATTCGGAGATACAGGAATTCGTGGAGCATATTTACGAGGAAGCGGATAAATCACCACATCCCGAGCCCGCCCAGGTTTACGAGCATGTGTACACGGACATGGATCCGGAGAAGGGACACTAGGGTCTGGGTCGGGCAATTCATAAGACAAAATCGGACCGGTGCTGTGCAAGTATTTGTGCCATACTCACCTTTTGATGCTCGCGGCTGATCGAGCGATGTGAGGGAAACATGATTTTTGGAACGGCATTAGTCTCTGCGACGACATTATTTTTTGGACTCGCGGCTGGCCAAGACACCGCAGGCGATCTGACCTATAAGGCGCATGTCGCCTATGATGCATCGAATTACGCTCAAGCTATCGAACTGGCTTCCAAAGCGCTAGTAATCTATCCGGAATCGGCGGAGGCCTACTTCATTCGCGCACAGTGTTACGACATGCAAGATGCCATGGCCAAGGCGCTTGCTGATGTAAAGAAAGCGGTAGAGATCGATCGTAACCATCGGAATCTAGAGTTTCAGGGTTATATTAAATATGAGCTGCGCAATTACGATGAAGCCCTTAAAGATTTATTGGAAGCGGTTCAAATGAATACGGAGTGCCCTGTCGGCCACCAACGGCTCGGGCGTGTGTACAGAGCGCTGGGTAAAGAAGACAAAGCAGTTGCGGAATTTACGAGCTCGATTTGGATAGTCGAGAATAATTTTGATTATTCGGACTATCGTCAGATCCTCGCTAGATCATACTCTTATCTCGGCCAAATTAACGAGGGGCGTAGCAATTACGTTGTGGCGTTGGAGGATTATGGGAAGGCGATCGAAAATGAGTCTGGACGGGCCTTTTACCACTTAGAACGAGGCAAGCTATACGTGACCTTAGAGCGATATCAATTGGCTCTTACAGACCTGACAAACGCTATCAGTCTCGACGCAAAGATGGCCATGGCATATGCTATTCGAGCGAAAGCTTATCGCCGACAAGATAGAGTACGCGAAGCCTTGGCAGATGCCCGAAGGGGAGCGTCGCTCGATCCGAAGAACGTAGACATTCAATTGCAGGTAGCGTACGCCTGTCAGTATCAATTCGACTACGCTCGCGCGGCAGCCGAATTCCAAAAAGCTTATGACCTTTCTCCAAAGAGCGATTGGATTCTCGGTACCGTAGGGTGGTGCAAGTACATGAGTGGCGATAAAATAGGGGGTGAGGCTGCGGTTCGGAAAACCCTAGCCGGCCTTCCCAACGAACCGGACACGAACCTGTCCATAGGCCATATATTGGCCATTCGGAACAAATGGACTGAAGCACAGCCCTATTACGCTAAGGCTCTGACTACTGCGAGCAAATATCAACTTGTGTTCGCCATCAAGGAGCTTGCCTCCTTGAACAAGAAGAAGCCTGCTAACGCCCTGACGCGCGCGAGGAGCCTCCTTGCGGCCCGAATAGCCGCTATGAAGCCACCGATCTCCAAAGGCGCCGTAGCCACGTCTGCGGGTTGCCAAGTTCGAGGACCTGAGAAACCATTGCGAGTTGCGGCTCAGCCAATCGGCTCGGGAAAATAGTGGCGAATCGGCCAGTGGAGAACGGTAGCAGGTTGCACATAAGCTCGTTCGTGGTACAATCCTTTAGCGCGTCGGGCAACGGCGCTCCGCGCCTAAAGGGACGTAGAATGTCTCGTTAAGGCGATGTCTACCTCAACTATCACCTACCGCGACGCGGTTCGCCAGTCGATCATCGACGAGATGGATCGGGACCCCAATGTCTTCCTCATGGGGGAAGACATCGGCCGCTACCAAGGCACGTTCCGAGTTACCCAGGGCCTTTTTGAGCGCTTCAAAGAAACCAGAGTCCTCGATACTCCCATAGTTGAACCGGGAATCGTCGGGTTTGCTACCGGGGCCGCCATGACTGGCTTGAGGCCAGTGGTCGAGATGATGACGATGTCATTTTCGATTCTCGCCCTCGATCAGATCATCAACCACGCGGCGAAAATCCACTACATGACCGGCGGCCAGGCCAAGGTGCCGCTGGTAATTCGGGGTCCCGGAGGAGCGGCCAATCAGCTTAGCGCCCAACATAGCCACTCGATGGAGGGCTGGTATGCCCACTGTCCGGGCCTCAAGGTGGTGGCTCCGGCGACGCCGGCTGACGCGAGAGGAATGCTGCGCGCTGCAATTCGAGATGACAACCCCGTTATTTTCACCGAAAACCCCGGTCTTTATGCGATGAAAGGCGAAGTGTCCGATGACCCCGATTTCATGGTCCCCATCGGCAAAGCTAACGTAGCCCGGGAAGGGAGGGACCTAACCCTTGTCGCCTACAGCCGGATGACCCATGTCTGCCTCCACGCCGCAGAAATGCTGGAAAAAGATGGAGTCGATTGTGAGGTTCTCGACCTTAGATCTTTGCTTCCTCTCGATACCGAAGCTATCTATGCATCGGTCAAGAAAACCCATCGCGCTATTGTGGTTTACGAAGACTGGCGCAGCGGCTCGTTTGGGGCGGAAATCGCTTCACGAATCTCCGAGCAATGCTTCGACGATCTCGACGCTCCAGTGGGAAGAGTGGGCGGTTTGAATGTGCCAATGCCCTACTCCAGGGTTCTCGAGCTGCAGTGCATCCCGAACGAGAACGATGTGGTCGCGGCCGTTCAAAAGCTCCGCTAACACGAACCATCTGCCCGCTTCCCATTGTCTTCATTACGGGCTAGATCAGGTCTGCCCGGCACAAAGGAGCACGAAATGGACGACACAACGAGAGCCGCCGTAAATGTCAATGCGGAAACCACAACCGATCGAAATGAAACGATCGGGATTCTCAATCATCTCATCACCACCTGCAAAGATGGGGAAAATGGCTTTAGCTTGGCCGCCGACGCGATCGACCGCGAAGATATGAAAACCTTGTTTACGGAATTGTCGGCCCAGCGGGCCCAGTTCGCTCACGAGCTGCAAGGGTGCGTTACAACTCTCGGAGGAAATCCCACCGATCATGGGACTCCCCTCGCAACCCTCCATCGCGGCTGGATCGACATCAAGGCAGCCATTACGGGGCATAGCGACCACGCCATCATCGCAGAATGCGAGCGAGGCGAGGACGCCGCCGTGAAGTCGTATGAGCATGCGATCGAAAAGGCGTTGCCGGCCGACTGTATGGCCGTCATTCGCCGACAGTTTCAGGATATCAAAGCCGCTCACGACAAGGTCCACGGCTTGGAGCTGGCCACCGATCGCTAGTTTGGCGGAGAGTCTTTGTAATAAGATCCGAGCGGCAGGTAAGGCGTTTTCGCCGAAAGCGCCTCCTCAAGCGATCCTTAGACGCCGGACGTAGGTAACCTTAGGGAGCGTCCGAGCAAACAGTATGCCAGCCACAATCGATGACTTGTTGCGCGATCTCGTCAATCGGGAAGCGAGCGATCTTCACGTAAAAGCCAACAACCCGCCGTTGATGAGAATACACGGCGATCTCTTGAGATCGGAATATCCCTCGCTTAACGAAGACGAATCCACCGCTTTGCTTCTCAGCATCCTCAACGACGAACGCAAGCAAAAACTTCAAGACAACAAAGAACTCGACCTTTCTTACCATGTCCCCGGTCTTTCCCGGTTCCGCGTCAACATGTACTGGCAGCGTGGAAAGGTGGGAGCGGTTTTTCGAGTCATCCCTTTCAATATCCGAACCATCGACGAACTCTTCCTGCCGCCGGTTTGCAAGCAATTAGCCCTCATGCCTCGTGGAATTATCCTGGTCACGGGTCCCACCGGATCAGGGAAATCGACTTCATTGGCGGCGATGATCAATCATATCAACCTATCCCGTCGAAGCCACATCATGACCATCGAAGATCCGATCGAATATGTGCATGAAGACAAAGTCAGCATCATTAACCAACGTGAGCTGGGAACAGACACACACACTTTTGCCGACGCCCTGAAGCATGTCATGCGGCAAAATCCCGATGTAATTCTCGTCGGCGAGATGCGCGATCTCGAAACCATCCAGCTCGCCATAACAGCCGCGGAAACGGGTCACCTGGTTCTCTCCACGCTCCACACCGTCGATGCGGCGCAAACCATCGACCGAATCGTGGACGTGTTTCCTCCCGCTCAGCAAGCACAAATCAGGACGCAACTCAGCGTTACCCTCCAATCTGTCATCTCTCAGACCCTCTTGCCGACCATGGATGGGCACGGGAGAATCGCCGCTTTCGAAGTGATGGTGGCCACGCCCTCGATCCGCACGCTTGTTCGAGAAGGCAAGACCCACCAGCTTTACCTCGATATTCAAACCGGCGTCGAGCTTGGCATGCAGACCTTGGATGGAAACCTTTTGAATCTACTCCGAGATAAGAAAATCGATTACGAGCATGCGCTCGCCAAGAGCTCGAACGCTTCGGAGTTCGAGCGCCGGGCTCTCGCCCACGGATACGTGGACCTCGCCAGAGCGTAGGCCGTCAGGTACATTTGAACCAATGGAGCGGATT
>JBBREX010000117.1:0-9447 GCA_038225245.1 Fimbriimonadales bacterium
TTCGGAAAGCATCGCGCGGACCAGTACTTTTCTCCACCGTGGTGGTAGGCATTCCGAGCGGGGTAACGGAAGTAGAGCGCCTTGCCGTCATCGAGGCAGCGAGGAAATCAGGGGCAAGTAAAGCGTACGTGGTGGATGAGCCCTTCGCAGCCGCCGTGGGTGCCGGTTTGCCGGTCGAAGAAGCGATCGGTTCGATGATCGTCGACATTGGCGGGGGCACGACCGAAGTAGCGGTTATTTCGCTCGGAGGAATCGTCCACTCCCGCTCGAAAAGGGTGGCCGGGGACGAGATCGACGAAGCGATAGCTGCCTATGTTCGGCGTGCTTACAACCTATTTATTGGCGATCGAACTGCGGAAGAGGCCAAGCTGGAAATCGGGAGCGCGTTCAAGCTAGAGCAAGAACTGACGAAGACCGTGAAGGGGCGCGACCTGATCACCGGCCTCCCCAAAAGCGCCGTCCTTAGCAGCGAAGAAGTGAGAATAGCAATTGAAGAACCTCTTCGCGAGATCGTGGAGGCCGTCAAACTTACGCTCGAGGCGACTCCGCCGGAGCTTGCTGCCGATATCATGAACAACGGCATCGTGCTTGCCGGAGGCGGAGCTCTCCTTAGGGGGCTCGACCATCTGATCGCCATAGAAACGAACATGCCCGTGTTGATAGCCCCAAATCCACTCGATTGCGTCGTCATAGGAGCGGGTCGAATCGTTGAAACATTGCATGAAAGGCCCGCCATCCGCCGCATGTTGGAGAAAGCATCGAGAGGGTAGAGCGAGCCAAACTCTCGGATTGGCTGATGGTTGCCCTTTTTTGCGTCATCGGAGTTTTTCTCGGCAAGTGGCAGAATGCTTCGCGCACGGCGGGCCACCTGGATCCGATATCGAGGTTCACTCAAGCGGTTGTGGGCCCTCTCGCCGGCCTATTCCGCAGCTCGGAAAACGGGTTCGCAGAGTTTATGCAAGGTGTAGTAAGGGCCAGTAGCTTGGCCGCCGAGAACCGAAAGCTCAGGAGTCAAGTCGCCGCCGCTGCCCTCTACTTGGACACCGAACGGCTTCTTTCCCAGCGCATTGAGGACTTAAGAAAAACCCTACAGTTGCCGCCCAGCGGAGATCGAGGCCGTATCCCTGCCATCGTGATCGGCTATATTCCCTACGAAAACCGAATGACCCTCAATGCCGGTAAAGCGCAGGGAGTTTCGGTCGGGCATCCAGCAGTTACCGGTGACGGGCTGGTGGGTGTCGTGCAAACCGTGGAATCGGGAACTTGCCAAGTGTCCCTCGTCACCTCGCCAACCCTGAGGATTGGCGCGATGACCCAAAACGAACACCCCCAGGCAGGTCTCCTGAAGGGAGAAAGTCCGGATCGGCTTATCCTTGAATTCTTGGAATCAGGGCAGGCCGTGAAGGTAGGTGATTGGGTCGTCACTTCGGGATTTTCCGAGCGGATCCCGAGGGGCATTCCAATTGGGCGTGTTAATGGGCTCGAGAACACCCAGGACTACGGCGCGAAGAAGGCGTACGTCTTTCCTAGCGTGCGGATCGCGCGGGTCCAAGAGGTGTTCATCCTCAAGTGAAGGGCTTGGCGCGAGTCGCCTTCTGCATTGGCGTACTCGTTGTCGCGTCTGCTATGCAGATCGCAGTGGCGGCTCAAATCAGCATCTTTGGAGCTACTCCCGACTTTATTCTCGCCGCAATTGGCCCGTTAAGCGTCTCGATATCACCACGAGGAGGGGCGGCTGTCGGCTTTTTGGGAGGTTTGTTGCAGGGCGCGTTAGCGGGAGCGGACTTAACCCACTACGTCATCAGCCGATGTCTCGCAGGCTTTTTTACATCTTTGACGAGGGGTATCGGACTCGAGCTGAGTATCGCCGTTATCGCCGTCACCACTGCCGCTTGCACTATAGTGGGTCAGTTGTTACTCATGTTTCTTGCCCCACCCCCTGAAATTATGAGGTTCGTCGGAGCTACAATAGGCACGGCGATATACAACGGGGTGATCGCCATCCCGCTGTATATGCTTCTCCGGCGGCTATTCCGACCAAAGTAAAATCTAAGGGCCCACCGGAGCGAGTTTTTATTTAACTATGAGCGGTTCTTTAGTTTTAGCAATGGCGCGCGAGCAGCTGAGAGTCGCTGCCCAACATCTCGATCTCGACCCGGGCCTTCATGCCGTGCTCGATCGGCCTAAGCGGCAACTCATCGTAAACTTTCCCGTCGTTCTCGACAACGGCGAGGTCCAGTGCTTCGAAGGTTATCGCGTGCAGCACAACGTGAGCCGCGGCCCATCGAAGGGTGGAATCCGTTATCACCCCGACGTGGACGTGGAGGAGACCACCGCTCTGTCCATGTGGATGACCTGGAAGTGCGCGGTGGCCAATATTCCCTACGGGGGAGCAAAAGGCGGCGTCAAAGTCGACACGAAGCAGCTTTCGAAGCGCGAGCTCGAGAAGTTGACCCGGCGCTTCGCCAGCGAGATCAACATCGTGATCGGTGAGCGCGGTGACATTCCCGCTCCAGACATCGGCACCAACGCCCAGGTCATGGCCTGGATCATGGACACCATGTCGATGCAGAGCGGATTCACCACACCCGGCGTCGTCACCGGCAAGCCAATCGAGCTGGGCGGCTCGGAAGGACGAGTCGAGGCCACCGGCCGCGGAGTCATTGTCGCGGCCGAAGAGGCGGCGAAAACCCTTGGGATGAGTCTTAAGGAAGCGCGAGTGGTGGTTCAAGGCTTCGGAAACGTCGGCTCGGTGGCCGCTCGGATCGCCGAGGAGCACGGGGCCATCGTGGTGGGAATTAGCGATGCCCGAGGAGGCATCTACAACGAAAAGGGCCTTCCGGTGCGAGAACTCTACGAGCGCTACAGCGGCCGCGAAGGCGGTATCAGCGAATTCAAAGACGCCCAGAGCGTGACCAACGAGGAGCTTCTCGAGCTACCTTGCGACATCCTCATCCCCTCTGCTATCTCCGCCCAAATCCACAAGGGCAACGCCGACCGAATCAAGGCGAAGATGATCGTGGAAGGGGCGAACGGCCCGACCACTCCCGAGGCCGACCATATCTTCAGCGACAAAGGCGTTTTCGTCGTGCCCGACGTGCTCGCCAATGCGGGCGGGGTGGTGGTCAGCTACTTCGAATGGGTTCAAGACCTGCAGAATTTCTTCTGGGAAGAGGACGAGGTCAATATCAAACTTGCGAGAATCATGCGTAACTCCTACGCGGCGGTGGAGTCCACCATGCGCGCTCACAAGACGGATATGCGTACGGCGGCGCTGATCATCGGGGTGAAGCGCGTGGCCGACGCCACCATCACCCGCGGCATCTTCCCGTAATTGGCTTGTACTTCCGATGTCATCGTCCTCATCCCAATTTCTGCTCACTTCATTACCTGATGGAGCCCGTCACCTTATTGGCGGAAATCCGAAAGTCCTGGAAGTCTATGATGTTCCCATTCCCCTTTGCGGCCCTCTTCGAAGCCTCATGAAGGGCCTCTAAATGGTCGAGACTCCGGTCTAACCGACAGACTATCACGTCGTCTCCAAAGGTAAAGGCTATTGTCCTTTCCCGGAAAACGACAAAATCAGACTCGAAATCTTGAAAGGCTACATCGCCGTCAATCTGAGGAATAGCGATCCTGATTAAGGGCGATGCCTGTTTCGTTTTGATATTCACCGAAACGAGCGTCAGGCTCCGTGTCCCCGATTCCTTGTCTCGCACAAACGGAAGGTGCATCACATTCTTGCTCCAGAAAGCGGGCGTATCGGCAAAGAAGAGCAAATGATCATTTCCCGCTAAGCGGGCCCACGGTTTGCTTTGATTTACCACAATCGGCTTCCGTTGGAGTGGAATTACCAGCCGCGACTTAACCCTTCCCGATCTAAGGTTCACAAGGTCCCAGCCATTGCCTCGCTCGACAATTATTCCTCCTTGTGCTAGGGCAACCGGACCCAATACGCAGCCCGGGTCCATTTCTAATTTGGTCGCGCCGCCGTCGGGCCGATAGACGACAATGCAATCGCTATAACGGCGGCAAATGTAGCCAGCATCGAATCGAGCCACAGGCTCCATCAATCGTTCGTCGAGCTTTGTTTCCAGTCCCTTTGCCAGTTCGGCAAAGCCCGGCAGCCTTTCGAACACGAGTTCTGCATGAGCGTTCATCCCGATCGGAAACCATTGGGGCTCGCAGGAGCGCGTAAGCAGTATCGTCCCATCTTCCTGAATCCACTGCAGCCGCCCTTCCCCTCCAACCCTTGAGTAGGCAACAAAAGCGCTGCTAGAGGGTGACGCCAAGATATATGCGTCGTTAACGTTTGGCAAACGTCTCCAGAACGGATCAGAATCCGGCCGCCAAGGAGAACACTGTGGCAGAAGAAAATTAAAGGGGAAAACATTAGTCGGACTCTCTCGGACGAGGCATAGTGTCGACCGCCGCCATAAACTCAGCCAACTCGCTTTCCGTCCAGATCCGTTCTTCTAATATGGGCCGATCAATAGGAGTCGAGTAAGGTTCTGCATTACCAGGAACAACCCTTCTCCAGCGATTAATAATACCTTGGGCCAAATAATGGGATGAAGGTCCGTACCAAGTGACCAAGTGCTCAATATATGATGCCACGAGATTCAGGTGCTTTTTGCTTAATAGACTGGAGCGGAGGCTATTCTTCGGTCTTCCTAGGCCAGAAATCAACGGACTCGGCCAGTACGAATCGGGTCTCCTGAACTGTAGATTAATATCGGCAATGATCATCCCACCCAGAAAATAGGCACGCAGATCGTCGGCAAGCCAGGCGTCCCAGATGCCATGTTCAAAATATACATCGTAGGTTTCCTGGTCGAGCTCAGTATTCGGTCGTAACTCCCATACGTCCTTCTCGATTTGCTTACAGAAGAATGTCCAAATCTGGTTGGTTTCCTCATCGTCGCCAAGGGCAATTTCGAAAACAAGCTTGGGAGGGGATGGCAGGGGTAACCACGCTGCCCTAATTTCTTCGCGCATATTGGTCAATATCTGAGGATCCAATGAACTCCTCCATGTGACCCTTCAATTGCATCAGTTAAGTTCAATCGCCGAGTGACATTGAGCATTAGCGAATCCGTCATTGGTCGAAATCTTGCCAGATGGCGTTCGATCACCTTCCCAAAATTGGTACACAAATCGGGCAGCAGCTGCGGCCTAGTGTCGTCCTTCGTAATCTCCCAAAGCGCGGTCGTCCACCACTCAACCTTGGTCCCCTTTCGAAAAGCGAATATCAAATCAGTGCCATCGTCGCCACTCATCCAATGAAATTCGAAAGCCTTTGGACGAAGCCGGGAGAGGTTGGTCTTCCGAATACCTTCGCGAAGAGTTTTCAATTCATCGTGAGTCAGCCGGAACTTTCGTTTTGATTCCTTGTTGCCATTATCCCACCAGGTTTCATGCGTTCGCACGAGGCCATTCTTGTCGACGATGGCGGATAGTGATTGGTGGAGAAACCCTCCGTTTACGCTCTCGTACCTGGCGATATCGTCCTGGGCAAGGGCGGCGTATGCGGCGTATGGTTCTGGAAGGAGGTCTTCAATGCTCGCAAAGCGTTCTTCTATGTGCGGCGCGATCGCTGCCTCTAGCTGTAAGCAAACTTTCGGCACGCGCAGTTGGACATCGACGCCCTTTAACTTTCTCCATAGAGCACTGGTCCACCACTCGATTTCCTTACCTTTTCGAAACGTCCAAACGGCATCAATGCCGTCGTCCTCGTTAGCCCATCTGAAAAAGACTTTCTTAGGCCGAAGTCGGTCAAAATTGGTTTTCCGAATGCCCTCGTTTAGGGTCGCTAATTCTTTACCCGTGAGGTTGAAATCCTTGGTCGTTTTTTGACCTGATTCGGTATGTAAGAGGAGAATATGGACAGATCCATTCTCCCGCACGAAGGCTGAAACGTCGGTGCCTAGCCAGCTGCCGAACTGTTCATAGCGGGCAATTTCCCCTTCCCGCAATGTTGTAAGTTCGGCATACTTGCCGAAAAGTTGACTCGATAGAAATGCGGCAAACGCCAACATGGCGCGAGGTTACCTTTCGCAACTGACTCATCCCTCGGAAGGAAACACGGCTGGCGGCGGAAGTCCCTAACCGCAACCGTGCCACCCGGCATCTAGGAGAGTTAGGTGGGATGACGACGGTCAGCGTGTTTTCCTGCCATGCGATTCCGAATCCCCCCCCCCCCCCAACCGTTGGAGCGTTGAAGTCTGAAGCGTGCGATTTTCGCAAATATCTTCGCCAAGGTCTCGGCATTTTCCGCCATATTTCTTATATACTAACAAACAGTTGTCGGGGCTTCTGGGGGTTGTGTTGTTGATTTCAAGGTCTATATTTATTTGCTCGTGCTTGATGTTTGCGGTTGCCGGGCTTGCCGCTCCGCAAAAACACTTCATCGAGCACAAAGGATCGACGGAGTTCAGCGGCGAGCTGATCGTCCAGCCCAGGCAGACTCAAAAAGCGCAGGCGTTCGTACGGCACCGGGCGGTTCGACCTTGTGTCGGTGGCGCATATATCCTGAAGGTTCCACGTGGCCTGAACGAAAACTCGTATTACGTGCAGCTGATGGCGAGTGGATTCGTGCAAAAAGCCGAGCCGAACTGGCGCTTAATCGCGGCGGCGCGGCCTAACGATGTGTCCTTTCCGCAGCAATGGCATCATGCGGTGCTCCAGTCTGAACGCTCGTGGGATGTCGGCGGCAATATCATAGGATCTTCGCAAGTGATCATCGCGGTGGTCGACACCGGCGTTGACCGGACGAATCCAGACCTTTCGGCATCGCTCTTAAACGGCTACAACGCGATTACTGGGCAACAGGACGGTTTTCCTGGCCAATTCACCGACGACCAGGACTATGACCAAGGCGGGAATCCGATCGGGCATGGAACGTTCGTCGCCGGTTGCGCGGCAGCCATCGGCAACAACAACTTAGGCACGACCGGCATGAACTGGAACTTCAGGATCATGCCCATCAAGGTCGCCAATGATTCACGAAATCAGGGAACCACCATCGACACGATCAGGAACGGGGTCATGTGGGCCATCGATCATGTCGGCCAAGGGCAACACATCGTGATCAACGTGAGCTGGCCGGGAGCGGCGAGTACGATTGCCGAGCAATTGGGGCAGTACGTACGAACGGGAGGAAGCGGGGGCAATCATGGACCCGGCATCCTGGTCTGGTCGGCCGGCAACGACAATACGTCGATCGGCCCCGACAACTCGCCCGACGTGATCATCGTTGGGGGCACCGATCGCAATGATTCGAGGACGGTTGACTCAAATCATGGGCCTGCGGTGGATGTGTTCGGCCCGGGTGTGGGCATTCTCAGCACACGAATCGGGGGCGGGACGGTTGCTTACGATGGGACGAGTGCGGCCGCGCCGCTAGCGTCAGGTATTTGCGGCTCGATTTGGTCGGTAAATTCCAATTTGTCCGCCACTCAGGTCGAAGACGCACTCGAGCAAGGCTGCAAACCGATGGCGCTGTCCAACGGAAGCCCCTATTATGGGCGCGATTCCGACCTGGGATACGGAAGGATCAATGCGTACGAAAGTTGCAAGCGAGTCGTGCCTTTCGTTATCCACACTCTCGATCTTGCCGGATTTATGAGCACCTACGGATACACGGTAACCGATGCTGGTGAGGTGGCCGGCTACGGGGTCGACCGCTCTTGGGAACGGACCCTGACTGGACACTCCAATTACGTGTTGAGCGTGGCCTTTTCTCCCGGCGGAACGAAATTAGCATCAGGAGGCGCGGACAACACGATTAGGTTCTGGCGCGTGTCGGACGGCCTGCAAGTTGGAACGATCCAGGAGTCGGCGATTGTGCAGAGCGTGGCCTATTCGCCGGATGGAGTGCTGCTCGCTTCGGGAGGCCGGGATAACAACGTCAAGCTCTGGCGGGTAGCCGATGGCGTTTTGATTCATACCTTCATCGGACATTCGGGTTGGGTGCAGAGCGTTGCCTTCAGTCCTGATGGGACTCTTTTGGCTTCCGGCGCGCGAGATAACACAGTCAAGATCTGGAGGATGTCGGACTACACGCAGAAATACAATTTAACGGGCCATTCCGATATTGTAAAGACGGTCGCGTTCTCACCAACAGGTGCGGTTGTCGCCTCCGGAGGCGATGATAACACAGTCAAGCTTTGGGATATGTCGAGTGGCAATCTATCCCGCACGGTCAGCCTGGGAAGCGCCGTTAACGGGGTCGCCATTTTTCCCGACGGCCAGAGCTTCGCGACCGGCACTTCGGATCGACTGGTGAAACTCTTCGGCATGGACGGATCGCTGCTGCGCACAATGGATCACAATGGCCTCGTCAATAGTGTTGCGTTTTCGTCCGATCGACGGACGCTCGCTTCGGCCGGGAACGATTCCACGGTTAAAACTTGGCGGCTTTTCGACGGCGCACTCATTCGGACCCTTAACCACAGTAGCTTGGTCAACACGGTTGCGTTCGCTCCCGACGGCCAACTTCTCGCATCGGGAAGCGATGATCAAACGATCAAGCTCCGGTATGCGGACGACCATCAGCGTCCCATTATCTGGCATTCCTACCTCGGTGGTACCTATGTCGCCGACCTTGTGGGCAATACCAACACAAACGGCGTTTGCGCAGAAATGAACAACAGCGGAGTAGCGGTTGGAGGGGTGTGGGATCGAAATAACGGAAATAACGGGTCGCCATTCCGCTGGGATCGAAATGCATTTCCGCCGATGATCGCGTTGACGAACCCTTACGGCGCTACTTACATCGAAGCTCGAGGAATCAACCGCATCGGCGAGATCATCGGGAGTTACCACCGGCCTAATGGGGCGATGTACGATTTCAACGGCATCTATTGGTCGCCCGATCTTAATGCCATCGCCCTCCAACCATTGAGCGGATATCCGAACTGCAGCGCGTTCGCAATCAGTGACTCCGGCGCAATCGTTGGCTACAGCTATGATTCGATTGCTGTTCTGAGGCCCACGATGTGGCCTACGGCGTTTTCAGCACCGATCGATATGGGGCTGCCGTCTGGGACCACCAAAGGCCGCCCCGAGAGAGTCAATAGATACAACGTTGCGGTGGGCGAAGCGGCGACAACCGACGGAAAACTCCATGCATCGGTATGGGAGCCTGGCCGTGCAAGTCTTCTCCACGAAATCTTTGGCACAAGCGTCTCTGAGGCTCTACGGGCCAACGGATGGGGTCAGATGGTCGGCGACTTTGCAGATTCTCAAGGGGTCCATCGGGGGTGTATTTGGAACAACCGATATATGCAGGACTTGAACTTCTTGAAGGATCAAACGACCGGTGCGGGCTGGTTCATTGAAAATGCATACTCGATCAACACCAAAGGATGGACTGTAGGAAATGGCACCCTGAACGGCGTCGAGCAAGCGTATCTGGCGATCCCGTTCAAAGACCTCGGCCAGACT
>JBBREX010000118.1:0-9327 GCA_038225245.1 Fimbriimonadales bacterium
CCAGAATGGCTTTGTCCGATTCGTAAACATACTTGCTCGACCGAACCGCCTCCCGTGCTCGGTTGCCATCGAAGAGGGGAATCGTCGCGAAGAGGACGAGTCCGTTGCGATCCAGCACGTCAGGCGAAAATCGCTTACCTGCGCTGGCATCGAGGAAGAAGGAAACGCCCGCCGCGATCTCCGCTAATCTTACGTTAGATCGCTGCTCCTCCAAGCGGTTTCGCTCGGCCTGCAGATCGGCCCGATTCTGGACCCCGCTCGCAAGCGCTTGGTCGAGTGTCTCGGCAAGTGGTACCAGCTTTGGCTCAGCAGTTTTCTGAAGCTCGGGGGACTGCTGAGGGTTGTCCCATCCGATCGTCGCCTTCAGCGTAGCTTGGCTCGTTGCCACGCGGTTGCGCCCGCCCAGAACGCTTGACTTCGCGTTGAGCGCATCGGCCGTCGCTTGGAGAATATCCTTCCTTGCCGCACTACCATTCTCAACCCGGACTTTCGTCGCATCGAGAATCGTCTCCGTTCGCTTAAGCTGGGCTTCCTCGACTTTGAGCAGCTCCTGAGCACGCAACGCATCATAAAACTGCTGATGCACGTTGAACAGCACGTTGCGCAAGGTTTGCAATGCTAATAGCTCCTGAGCCCGAGCCTCGCTTCTCGCTCCCGCCAGAGTGAAATGTCGCTCACCACTGTCGAGGAGCCTCCACCCCGCGCTTAGATCGGTGGTGGTAGCTTGATCGTTCGTTCTGCCCTTAAAGGGTCCCGTTTGCAAATTCGTGGAGCCCGTCTCATATCGAAAGCTCGGGGTCAGCGTGGGCAAGAATGCACCCGCCGCTTGCCGAACTCGGCTTTGCGAGGCCTTGAAATTGAAAACCGCTGCTCGCAGATTCCCATTGCGCTGCCGAGCCAATTGCAGCGCGTCCTCCAGCGATAGCGGATTTGGAGATTCGCTCAAGGCCGCCTTGGACGAGCCAAAATTGGCAACCATGAAGAGCAAGGGAAGTGAACGACGAAACCATAATGAAACCATCGTGCCGAAGGCTACCGCCGACTTCGGTTGGATTGAGGCTTTCGTCATGCTGCAAACAGCTATCGGTACGGATAGATTGGCAGAGATAGTTCCTCGCGAGGCGAGAGCGAGGCCACTTGCCAACGCATCGCAACCTGTCGCAGCTGAAATGAAGAAATTACGCTAACATATCCTCAATGATCTCCGTGCTCCTCATTTTGGCGGCGGCTGGCGGCCCCACGCTCGACCAAAAGATCGCGTCCGTCCTCCCCACCCCCGCCGAGGATAAGTTTCTCAAAATTCCCTGGCGACAAGACCTTATGGCGGCCAGACTCGAATCTCAGCAAACCGGCAAGCCCATCTTCCTTTGGCTCATGAACGGCGATCCCCTTGGCGGCACCTGAAACAATGGCCTCTGGGACCGTGTGTTCCTTTTCTCAGACCAAGACCTCGGCGCGAGGCTAAGGCGTGAGTTCATCACCGTGAGCGGAAACACCCATGAGCTGCAAAGGCGGAGCTCGATGGCCTCGAATTGGCTGATGGACGTAGCCGAGCAAAACGTGGAGCGAGTTGGCAAAGGGGGGACCGCGCAAGGTTTCTATGTGATCGGAGCGGACGGCACCTTCTACGGCTACAACAACAATCGCAGCGTCGAGCGGGTGAATGGCCTGCTCGATCGGGCGCAACAGAAATTCAAAGAAAACCCGCCCAAGCCGGTGGCCATAACGAGCAAGGACCTCCTCGCGCCTTGGCGCCAACCACTCCCCGCGGGGGCCTCGGTGGTTCGAGTCTTCACGAGAATTCGACCGCTTCCGGCGGATGCCGGCGACACGAATAAAAACCTCGGCCGAGATCACCTGTGGATTCTCAAGGGCGAGGTCGAAGCCATCCTAGCCTCGGCGCATGTCGGACAGAGCGTTCCCTTGCCGAAAGACCTCGCCATGAGAATGGCGAGGTTCCATCTTCTCGACAATGTGCGCGGCGAACCGGATATGTGGAAGGCGGCCGAAGTGACGAAGGCGGAATTCACCTTGCGTCTGCTTCCCAGCGCGAGTCCAGCCAAAATGTTTGCGCTGGACGGCAAGTTCGAGCAAACAACCGCCGATGGAAAGCGCGGACAGAAAGGCACGATGCGGGGCGAGATCGGAATCGACTCCACGACCAAGGAGATCAAGCGCTTCCGCACCTACGGCGAGTCCCAATTCTGGGGCGAATCAACCTATACCCCTGGGGCTCCAAAAGGCAAATTTCCGCTCGTATTCGCCATGATCGAAGCGAGCGCCCTCAAGTATCCGATCGTGCCTCCGCAGGGTCTGAATCTGGGACCTGAGTATTTGGAGCCGTAAAATTTCTGGGGTCTAACCGAGGCTCGAACCACCCTCGCCTAAGAGCTTTTTGAGCGCCTCCAATTCCATAATGTGAACGAGGTCTTTAGGCCGCCCGGCGACCTTTTTCATGTGGATGAGGTCGTCGAGAGAGGCGACGCGAATCGGGAGATCATATAACTCCATGGTGTCCGCGCCTTCCCAAATTTCCGAAAAACTGGAACCTTGGATTTCTCCAATAAGATCTAGATCTCCAAGATCGGTAACCAAGGTGAGATTGAACGTGTTCGACAAGGTTCTCGCGTCGAGGTGAAAAGGAAGGTCGGGCGGAGCGCCTCGGAGAGTGGGGTGGACTAGATTCAATGTATCTACAAGTAAATTCAAGTTTTTATGTTCTCGCGCGTAGAGCACGTCGACATCCCGGGTGAGATGAGAAGACCCCCGGGCCTGCATCGCTAGACCACCAATGAGCACAAACTTGATGCCATGTCCGTGGAGAAGTCGCAGAATGCTCTCAAACTGGATATTATGTTCCACGGGTGCCCGGCTGCATTCTCAGCAAGGAAATCATGGCCAAGCGATTTTTTTCGAGGCGTTCGGTCGGCGTGAGCTTCAAATTAGCACGCAAGAGCGATAGGTCGATGCCGTTCTCGTCTTGATAGCCGAAGCCGCGAGTGTAATTCTGAAACCACTCCCATTGCTCGTCGGTCATGCCGAGCTTATCGTCAGACGACTCTTCCATCCACCAGGCATTTTACTTCGTGCAGAAATCTCTCGGTCGACGAGGCTTTCGCCGCGAAGTATTTCGTGTCGCCCATTCAGTTAAAAACGTTAGTTGCTCCACGGCGGGGTGCGGACGCCCTCGATTTTGATGGTGGCATCCCCGAAAGGCGCCAGATTGTTCACCGGGAACCAGTCAGTGCCTAGACTAAGGCGGCCTCCCGGATTTCTAAACGCACTGAGATCGAAGTACTGGTTGTCCGCTTCGTACCGGAAACACTGCCCCGCTGAGCCGAAGGCCAGAACGGGAGTCAAACCCACCCAGTTTCGACCACGCGGCAGGCGCAGACTCAGGCCGTCGGCGGTCATGCGATGGGCGAGGAAGCCGTTATTGATATCCCGGACCACGGTGACTCTAACCATGCGTCCCTTGCGTGGATCGTCGATAATTCGGGGCAAATTCGCCACTCTGGGAAAAATGTACACCCGGGCAAAGTGCACCGCCTCCGGCCAAGCGTTGCTGCTACGATCGGTCCAAACGGTGATCTTAGTGATGGTCCAGTTGATTGGACTGAAGACGTCGCTAGCTACGTAGCTAGAGTAATCGTAGAAGTCGTTGAATTCGATATTTTTGATGTTGTGCCCGTTCAGCGAGGCGCGGCTTTGGTCCCAAATCACGTCGGCGCGTGCTGCGATTCCAGGCGCAAACAACAAGCAGGCAAGGACGATCTTTTTCATTTCGGCTTCTTCTGCTCCAGTTTTAGTGTACAGGAAAAAGAAGGTAGATGCGACAATTAATGCCTCAAGCTCATGATGACTGGAAAAACCTTAATATTCGCAGCCTCAAAAACCTTTGGTCCATCTCCGACAATTGAATATGTCCTCCGAAACGACGCCCGCTTTGCAGTATCCCGCCATTCCCAGTGTCAAGGGGGTTGACGATTCGCAGCGAGCCATGACGAAGCCAGAGGGCACGAATCACCTTGCGCAGTCGGAGATAAGCGAGGTTAAACGGGCTGAGGACGAGCTCGACCGCTTTTTTACCATTTCGCTCGACATGCTCTGCATTGCCAATGCGGACGGCTATTTCAAGCGAATCAGTCCTGCTTTTACGCAGACGCTCGGTTGGAGCGTCGAGGAGCTGCTAGGCCGGCCCTTTCTCGACTTCGTCCATCCCGACGACAATGAGGCGACCCTTCGCGAGGTGGCGAGACAGGTAGTGGCTGGAGAAAAGGTCATCCAGTTCGAGAACCGTTACCAACACAAGGACGGCTCGTATCGAATCCTCTCCTGGAAGTCGATGCCTCAACCTAACGGCATGATGTATGCGACGGCCCGAGACATCACCGAACAGAAGAAGGCGGTAGCCGAAATCTCAAAATTGAACGAAGGTCTCGAGCTCCGGGCGACTGAACTCGAAACGGCCAGACATGAGGCCGACCGCGCCAACCAAGCCAAGAGCGAGTTCCTCTCGCGCATGAGCCATGAGCTGCGCACGCCGATGAACGCGGTTATTGGCTACGCCCAGTTGCTAGAGATGCGTTCGGACGACCCCAAGACTCTAGAGTGTGCCCACGCCATCCTCAAGGGCGGAAGGCATCTTCTCAGCCTGATCAATGAAGTGCTTGACCTGGCCCGGATCGAGGCTGGAAAGCTCGCCCTCTCGCTCGAACCGGTGCCGGTGGACTGCGCCCTAACCCAAGCGATCGAACTCGTTCGCCCGAGCGCCGACTCCCGGGATATTAAGATCGAGGTCGCCTCCGGGCCAGATATGGGAACCCACGTGGTGGCTGATCGTCAGCGCCTGGTCCAGGTGCTGTTGAATCTGCTTTCGAACGCTTCGATGTTCAATGGGACGGGCGGACGGATCGAAATCCGTTGCTCAGAACCAGCCGCCGACACCTACCGGATCGAGGTCGAAGACACCGGTTCGGGAATCGATGAAGGATCACTTGGCGGACTGTTCAAGCCATTCGAGCGGTTGGGAAACCAGACAGCGGAGGGGACCGGGCTTGGGCTCGCCCTTTCGCGCAGTCTGATGGAGTTAATGGGCGGGACGATTTCTCTAGTCAGCACGGGCAGAGCGGGCTCGACGTTTGCCATTGAGCTCCAAAGTTCGGCGCCACCAACGGCAAGCGTCAAGTATATCGCCGATCAAGATCAGGCCAAGCCGATTGATCCCGAGGAACTGCTTCGCATCGTTTACATCGAAGACAACTTGTCGAACTTGCAGCTCCTAGAGAACGTGTTCGAAGATGTCGGAGGCATCGAGCTGATGTCGGCGATGCAGGCGAGCGTCGGTTTAAGTCTCGTCAAGGACCACATGCCCGATCTGGTCTTGCCGATCTCCATCTGCCTGACGGCCACGGGATCGACGTCTTACGGGAACTTCAAGCGAGTGAGGAGACGGCCGACATTCCAGTCGTCATCATCAGCGCCGACGCCACTAATATCCAGATCAAGCGCCTCATGGCAGCCGGAGCCAAGTCTTATCTGACGAAACCAATCGATTTGCCGGCGCTCTTTGCCGAACTCAACGCGGTCAAACCGAAACTGAGGAAGATCGCCTAAATGAAGACCCTCGGCGACAATCTGTTAGAGGCGCGCATTCTCGTCATTGATGACGAAGCCGAAAACGTTCGGCTAGTTGAACGATTCTTGGAGTGGGCCGGATACGTGAACGTTAAGGGATTGACCGACTCCTCGGTGGCGCTAGCCTCGATACGCGATTTCAGTCCGGACATCGTCCTGCTCGACCTGCACATGCCGAAGCCCGACGGCTTCGAAATTCTCGCCATGCTCGACGATGATGCCTCACTCGATCGATTCCTTCCAGTCTTGGTCTTTACCGCCGATGGAACGCCTGAAGCTAAAAAGCGGGCTCTTAAAGCCGGCGCTTCGGACTTTCTAACTAAACCCGGCGACGCATCTGAAATTCTGCTGCGCGTTCGGAACTTTCTGCAAGCCCGAAGAATGCATGTTGAACTGCAGCGCCATAACGCGGACTTAGAGGAGCGGGTCCGAGCCCGGACGGTCGAGGTTTCCTTGGCCCGTCGAGAGGCACTCGAGACCTTGGCCCGGGCCGCCGAATTCCGGGATGATGACACCGGCCAGCACACTAAGCGGGTAGGCGAGCTGAGCGCGGCGATCGCTAACGAACTCGGCGAGCCCCAGGAGTTCATAGAGGCGCTGCGCCTTGCCGCCCCACTTCATGATGTCGGAAAAATCGCCATCCCCGACACGATACTGCTGAAACCTGGAAAGCTCGATGACCTTCAGCTCGAAACGATGAGGCGTCACACGGTTGTCGGCGCTCAAGTGTTCTCAGGGATCAAATCGCCGCTGATGAGGCTGGCGATGGAGATAGCCTTGAACCATCATGAGCGATGGGACGGAGCTGGGTATCCGAACGGATTATCCGGTGAAGCCATTCCGCTGGCCGCTCGCATCGTCACGGTGGCCGACGTCTATGACGCGCTGGTACACGAGCGCCCGTACAAGCGAGCCTGGACCCATGAGGACACGTTGGTCGAATTAGAGGCTCAGAAGGGGAAGCAGTTCGATCCACGGATCGTCGACGGTTTCCTGGCCTTAATGCACCCAGAGCAGGTTCTTCGCGCCGCGTAAAGTCCCATCGTCGCTCTTTCGGGACGCTGGCCAATGGCGACAGGGCCACACTTGTTATCGCCACCCGATAAGCCCGGTGTGACTTAGGAATCGACGAAGCACGGATGGCTTCAACCTCGAATTTCTCTTCGTTCGTTGTCAGCATGAGTTTCGATCCATTCCCGAAACATTTCCGTTTATATGATTCGAGAAGGCAAAAGAATCAAAAACCAGCAAACTGGTTGACGTTTTTCTCTCCCGCCCGGCTATAGGTAGGTGCCGAAGAATACCGAAACATAAAAAGTTTGCCCTTAGTAGGAATTGAATAGGAGGAATTTGCTTCCAGGAATCCAAGGCGAACCGGCTGCATGCTCCCATAATGACCTTGACATGACGGTCTTGGAAGTTCGCGATCTCGACGTCCATATCGATGGCGTGCCGATCCTGCGGGGGGTGTCACTCGATCTCGTGGCGGGCAAAACCCTCGGGATCGTGGGAGAATCGGGCTGTGGCAAGTCGATGACCGGCTTGACTCTTATGGGCATGCTGCCGGCCAGGGGCCGAGTCACCAAGGGCAGCATTCGTCTCAGTGGGAAAGAAATGACCACGCTTTCTCCCCGGGAGTGGCTCGACGTCCGGGGCCAGGAGATCGCCATGGTCATGCAGGACCCGTTCACCTCGCTCAATCCCATGATGCGGGTTGGGGAGCAAATCGCGGAAGTTTTGCGGCTTCACAAGGGGATGAACCGCGAGGAAGCGGCGGCCAAGTCGATCGAAATGCTCGGTAAGGTGGGCGTTCCGTCACCAGCGGACTCGACCCGCAAGTTCCCCCACCAAATGAGCGGTGGCCAGCGCCAGCGGGTTGTTATCGCGATTGCCTTCGCCTGCAATCCAAAAGTGTTGATCGCCGACGAGCCGACGACCGCCCTGGACGTTACGCTCCAAGCTCAGATACTGCGTCTCATCCAGCAGCTCCAGGATGAGGAGAAAACCGCCGTCATGCTGATCTCCCACGACATCGGCGTGATCGCTTCGCTCGCTTCGCGCATCGCCGTCTACTACGCGGGGCGCGTCGTGGAGGAAGGTGATGCTTCCGATGTTCTGGGCAAGCCGTCCCACCCGTACACAGTGGCTCTCCTCGAAGCTTTGCCCGATCCGAAAAAGGAGCGCCTGACCGCTATCGGAGGCCAGCCGCCCGATCTCGCCCATCTTCCCGTGGGATGCGCCTTCCAGCCTCGCTGCCCATACCGAATCGAGAAATGTCGCGAAGATCCGCCCTTGCTGGAAGTGGAAACCGGCCATGGGTCTGCTTGCTGGAGGGCCGAAGAAGTGGCCAAGGGCACGGCAGTCCCTATGGTTCCAAGCTCTTCAGGATAGTGGCCAGCCTCTTTCCGGCGTTGAAGTCATCGCCGAATAAGTGCGCCCCCATGGCAAGGCCGATCATTTCGGCTAGGACAAGATGGCGGTCGCGGAAGGGGCTCTTGCGATCGATCTCCGACTTTCGGGCAGTCTGGACCGCCGAGCGATAGCGCTCGGTCCAAGCGACCCACCACTCGGTTAATGGTTGCTTGAGGCTTGGTTCGATCAAAGATGATACGAAAAGCGACGACCAGACGGCAATGAATCCATGGTCGGGAGCGCAAATCCGTTCGATCATCTCGAGCTCGCCGCGCAAATGCCCGGACTTCTCGACGCAGGCACTTCGCTCGGCTTCGAAACGTTGAGCGGCCTCTTCCCAGAGGCCCAAAAGGAGATCGACCCGCTTCGGGAAGTAGTAATGGACTGCGGCATGGTTGATGCCGACTCGCGTCGCCACCGTCCTCGCATGTAGACCTTCAATCCCGCTCGTTCGAACGATCTCGTGCGCAGCCGCCAAAATGTCATCGCGAGTCGCCATCTGCTCAAGTATAGCTAACCATCTGGATAGGCATGGCGTAGATTCGTGGCGAGACGCTTCACCATGCGAACCATATTCATCAGTCCCATGCTCTTGCCCATCGAAAGCTCGCGCCCAAAAATCTCGTAAATGAGCTCGTCCGGCACATTTTCGATGCTGGACCCTGATTCACCAGACAAAGTTTCTTTGAGAATCACGGCGAGCGCCTTGGCGGAAATGCCTTGCGGATTTTCGACGGCGAACTCAAAGTCGAGCGAACCATCGCCTCGCGGGACGCTCCACACGAACGCTTCCGATTCGCAGCCAGGCACGCGATTGGATTCGCTAAATGGGCGCATCGCAACTTCTTCCGGAACGGGTCTAAATCGCTCCCCAGTTGAAATGAGAGCGTCGATGCGCTCTTGCCGGTCCGGAAACATAGCCAACGTGTCCAAATAATCTTGAAGCCGTCGCGGCAAAGCCATCTATCGCTCGATAGGGGCGCCGACCAGATTGCCCCATTCGGTCCAGCTTCCGTCGTAGTTGCGCACGTTTTTGAAGCCCAGAAGATATTTGAGGACGAACCAAGTGTGGCTGCTCCTCTCTCCGATACGGCAATACACGATCACGTCGTCTTGCGGTTTCACGTCGGCCTCTCCAAAATAAATATCTCTCAGCTCGTCCGCTGTTTTTAATGTGCCGTTTTCAGTGTTTACGGCGCGCGCCCAAGGAATGTTATTCGCGCCCGGAATGTGCCCGCCTCGGAGAGCGCCCTCATTAGGAAATTCGGGCATGTGAAG
>JBBREX010000119.1:0-9257 GCA_038225245.1 Fimbriimonadales bacterium
AACGAATATCGACCCCCTCCATCTCGACAGCAAGCAATCCGCGCGAAAGGCAGGGCTGCGATTTTATACGGATGACCGACCGGGAATCCGTCGCAAGCGGGCGGGCAAAGGGTTCGCCTACGTGGACGACATCTCCGGGCCCGTCCGCGATCGGGACACCCTCGCCAGAATCGAGACCCTGGCTATTCCCCCTGCTTGGACTGACGTTTGGATCAGCCCCCACGAAAATGGCCACATTCAGGCTACTGGCCGCGACGGACGGGGTCGGAAACAACATCGCTACCATGCCGATTGGCGCGCTTTTCGGGACGAAGTCAAATACGAGCGCATGATCGCCTTTGGGAAGGCCTTGCCTGCTATTCGGAAGCAAGTTGACGAGCATCTGGGCCGTCGCGGAATGCCGAGGGAGAAGGTCCTGGCCACCATCGTTAAGCTCCTCGAAACCAGCCTGATCCGAGTGGGAAACGAAGAATATGTGAAGGCCAACGATTCTTATGGCTTGACCACGATGCACAACGAGCATGTGGACGTTACGGGCGCCCAGGTGCAGTTTCACTTTAAGGGCAAAAGCAATAAAATGCATGAAATCAGCGTGCAAGATCGCCGTCTCGCCGCTATCGTGCGCAAATTGCAGGACCTTCCCGGGGAGGAGCTTTTTCAGTACGTGGATGAAAATGCCGAGCCCCAAACAGTCGACTCGAGCGACGTTAACGAATACATCCGCGGGATCGCCGGCGACGACTTCACCGCGAAAGACTTTCGAACCTGGGCAGGCACCGTCCTTGCCGCGCTCGCCCTCAAGGAGCTGCAGACCTTCACCAGCGAACGCGAAGCGAAGAGCAACATCGTCAAGGCGGTGAAGGAGGTTGCGCAGCGCCTCGGCAATACGCCCACCATCTGCCGCAGGTGCTATGTCCATCCCGTCGTCTTCGAGACCTACTTGAGGGGCGGCATGCTGGACACCTTGCGGCATGAGGCCGAGCAAACGCTGAGCGATGAGATCTCAGAGCTCGACCCTGAGGAGGCAGCGGTGCTCGCCCTCATCCGACAAAAAATCGAGGACCGCTAGCCGTCCCAAATTCTCCTGCAATTTTTGCCTGCTTATCGGGATGTGGAGAATTTTCCTCTTAATAGCTATATACTGCTTATGTTGCACGGGAATGCTGTGTCGAAAACCTATGAAATTCTGCGAGGAAGAAGTTCGAAGATGAACCGAACTAAGACAAACCTATTACTCGCAATGGCACTCGCTATGGTGAGATTGAAATTAATTTGGTTGTTCACGGCGGCCCTTGTCGCTGGGCCACTTGCCGCACTCGCGTTCCGAGATGACTTCGACGGCGAGCAGCTCGGGCAAAACTGGACCCTGTTTTCTGAAAGCGGGTTCATGCACTACACCGTCGGCAACGGCCTGCTTACGGTAGACCACATCGAGGGCGGCGGGGACTTTAACGGCGTGTTCATCGTCACTCGCGTGGATCGCTACCCCGGACCGTTCGAGATGCGCGCGCGGCTCGGCTGGGACGAAGCGCAGCAAAGTGAAATAGACCTTTTTGCGCTCACGGGAGCTCCGCCTCCCGTCTCAGATGTCGCCCAAATGAGTGCGAAGAAACTTCAAGGCGAAGCTTTCCGAACTTTATCCTGGGGTTTAAATGGCCACGGCGGCAACGCGGGCAGGATTCCGGAGTTCGGGTTCCACGATTTCCTGGTGGTGAGAGACTCCCAGTCGTTTCGAGCTTACTTCGACGGCGCGCTGATTGGCACCGCCGCCCCGGGAACTGGAGTCGTAACCAATATCGCCATCGCATTTGGCGGCCCGGCGGACCAGCGCTTCGCACCCCTTTACGCGGACTACATCGAGATCGTGCCAGAGCCGGCCTCCCTCTTAGGAATTACTTTGTTTTCGGTTGCTTTTTACTTAAGAAGGAGAGCGAGGCTCCTCGCCGTTCGTCGTGAATACTCACCTCAAAGGTAGATGTCCGACAACCATCATGCATGGCGAATTCAGCTAGGTCGCTAATCATCGAATCTTCCGATTCCAGCATCCGTCTAACCCACCGCACCATGAAGCACCTCTTCTGCCTCCTCGCCCTCGGTCTCTCCGTGTTCGCCTCGAGCCGAACGGGGCTAAAAGTTGTGAACTACGTGACGGGACTCGGCTGGTCGGCCACCGGCATCTTTCTCGACCCATCCGACCCCACCCGCGAATTCGTCACCTTGCAAAACGGCCACATCCGGGTGATCCGCAACGGCGCCCTGCTCACCACCGATTTCCTCAATATCGAAGGGCAGGTCAGCACCGATACCGAGCAAGGCCTCCTTGGCCTCGCGTTTCCTCCCGATTACGCAGCCACCGGCTACTTCTATATCTATTACACCGACCCGAATTGGACGATCGTGATTTCACGCTACAAGCGCCTGACCAACGATCCCCCCACCGCCGATCCGAACAGCGCCCAAATCGTGCTAACCATCCCCCATCCCCTTGCCCGCAACCATAACGGAGGCACCTTGCGTTTCGGCCGCGACGGAATGCTTTGGATCGCTACCGGAGACGGCGGAAGAAGCTATGACCCCGACAACAACTCGCAAAACCTCGACGCCCTGCTGGGAAAATTTCTCCGCATCGATCCCAGCCGCGACGATTTCCCCCAAGACCCAAATCGCAACTATGGAATCCCTCCCGATAACCCCTTCGTGGGCGTCCCCGGCGCCGATGAAGTGTGGTCCTTTGGATGGCGAAATCCCTGGAAATGGAGCTTCGACGACGACCTCTCGAGGCTCGGAACGGGGGCGCTGATTGTGGGAGACGTGGGCCAGGCGCGTTGGGAAGAGATCGACTACGAACCCGCCGGACGAATGGCCCGCAACTACGGCTGGCGCGTCTACGAAGGCTATCAAGCCACCGGCCTGGACGGAGGTAGTCCGCCGTTTTGGTTTCCCATTTACGCCTTCAGCCGCATCCAAGCCCAAGCGATTATCGGCGGCTATGTGTACCGAGGGACGATGTTGGGGGCGGATTTCTTCGGGCGGTACTTCTGCGCCGACTGGATTTATCGCAAGCTGTATTCGATGAAGCTCACCGTCGATCAAACGACCGGTGAAGCATCGCGCGTAGCCAATCTGGACCTTTGGGATCACACCACGGAAGCGGGTATGCAGCTCGGCAATCCCGGCTCGGTAGATATCGACAAGGACGGCGAGCTCTACATCGTGGACCATACCGGCGAGCGAATCCTAAAGATCGTGCCCAACCAATCGATTTGGATCACCGGTCTCACCCCCGACCCGGCGGGAGCGTTGATCGGAGGAATCCGCGAAGCCCTCATCTCTGACGACCGATATTTGGTCCTGTATCCCGTTCTCTCAGGACCGATTCGCCAGAGCTTTCAAGGCATCCTCGACGTCTCCTTGACGACCGATGTCGCGACCCCGAATTCGTTCGACGTGGCCCTTGAAGCGCACATCAACCAGCCCATACGAGGATCCCTCAAGGTCGCCTTTCGAAACTGGAGTACCGGGCTTTTCGAGTACCGCTCAGAAACGTTCGAGACATCGGTCGATGATCGAATCTTCAGTATTGTCGGCATTCCCGCCTCTCCCTACCGGAGGACCGATGGCCGGGTCGAAATGCGCTTGCATTCCTACCCAGCGGGCCCCGCACTATCTCCCGATTTCCGTACCTCGTTCGACCAGATCCGCGTAGACCTCGCCGGCTAAACCGCTGCTGCGCTGAGCGGAAATGCAACTTGGAAGCGCGCCCCTTGATCCGTTGGCACAAGGCGCAGATTTCCGCCTCGTGCCTCGACGAGTTTCTTGCAAAGCGCTAAACCAAGCCCAGCCCCTCCCGAAGCCCGATTCCGACTATTATCCCCTCTCGTAAAGCGATCCATGATAACGCCCGCCATTGCTTGTGGAATACCGGGGCCGCTATCTTCAACGCAAACGGTCGCTTGTCCATCGGCTGCGGAGAGGCTTACCCAGACCGACGTCCCTGAGGGCGCGAAACGATAAGCATTACTTAGCAGATTATCGAGAACGATGTCGATCTCTTCCGGACGCGCTTGACAACTTGCCTCTACCCATTGAAATTCCAGGTCGACCTTTTTTTCTTCGCACTTCGAGCGCCAGCGATCAAGAGCTTGCTCGATCCGAGGCCGAAGCTCGATATCCTCCGCCGTCAATGAGTGCCCTCGAGCAGTGAGCAACAGCGATTCGGTGAGCGCTGATAATCGGTCTATTTCCGTAAGCATTGCCCTTAGGGAATCTCGGTAGCTTGTTGGAGCACGGTCTTTGAGAAGGGCGGTTTCGATGCGCAACCTGAGGACGGAAAGGGGCGTTCGCAGCTCGTGGGCGGCATCTTCCACGAATTGCTCCTCGCGCTCATAGGCGGCCTGGATTCGATCGAGCATCGCGTTCAAGTACGACGCGAATTCGGCGAATTCAGCTTGGTCCTTTGAGCTGATTCGGTTGGATAAACTTTGCGCCGATATCTCTGCGGCTTGCCGGCTCATGGATTCAAGCGGCTGAAAAGTCGAGCGAGCCGACCACCATACCGCCGCCCCCACTCCAAGGCTCAAGGGCAGAAGCAGCGCCACTAAGACCAGAGTGGTTCGTTTCAAACCTTCTTCCGCCGGCCGCCAATCGCCGGTGACTACCGTCAAACGATCTCCAGTTCGAACGCCTACACTCAGCAGTCCATTTTTTTGGCTTGGTCCTTCTATCGGATAGCCGGGATTTCTACCTGACTTTTGAACCATCGCTCCGGCACGATCGAATTGGGAGACTGTGAGGTCGGGATGCGCTTCGTGAAACTCCTGAACATCCAATTTCTCGAACGGGTCGTCTTTGATCGAGGCCATTGCCGCCCTCAATTCCGCCATCTCGGTATTCAACTCTGACTGGCGCAGATAAAGGATAACGCCGATGAACACAATGGCGAGAACCAAGCCGCTTGCCACGCTTGCCGTAAATGCTAGGCGAAGCTTGTGGCTGGGCTTATGGTTGTTTGAGAACATATCCTTCGCCCCGAACCGTGTGAATGAGCCTTGGCCGCCCTCCCGTCTCAAGTTTTTTTCTTAAATAATTGACATAAACCTCGACCACATTTGGTCCACGATAGCCCTCGTCATCCCAAATCTCCCTCAAGATGGCCGATTTCGAGATCACTTCGCCGGCACGAAGAAAAAAGAGCTCGACGAGCGCGACCTCGGTCAAAGACATCGGCAAATTGAGGGCTTCATAGAACAGCTTTCGGGTTCGACGATTAAGCGCGTAGCCGCCAAAACAAAGTTCATCGGAACATTCGCGGGAACGCCTGACTAGAGCTCGAATTTGAGCTAAGAGCTCGTTGAGCCGAAAGGGCTTTGTCACATAGGCGTCTCCCCCCAGATCTAACCCCTGGATCAGGTCCATCGGCCCGTCCTTTGCGGTTAGGAACAACACCGGATTACGATTCCCTTCCTTGCGCAGGATTCGAACCATTTCAAACCCATTGATCAGCGGAAGCATAACATCCACGATGAGCAGATCATGGCCAGGCGCCTTCCGAACGCCTTCCCTACCTGTCGCCGCTAATGAAACCGAGTATCCGGACTCCCGAAGCGCTTGCTCCAAAAGCTCGGCGAGGGCAGGCTCATCCTCCACAACAAGGATATTTGTCCCAGCAAGGGCGGCTTTGCCAAAAACGCCGCCCTCACCAGCATATGTCCCATCTGCTAGGCTACTATTAGCCGCCGCCCGATTGTGCGTGCTCCAATTCGGACTTAACTTCTTTTGCTTCATCTTCGGGGGTGACAGTTTCCGTATCGCCGACCTTGCCCGTCATCGCGTCGATCTCGACTTCCATCAGCTTGTGATCCTTAACCACTAATACTCCGTAGATCCATTTGCCGCCTTCAAATTCGAATATTGCTTCGAAGGCCTTGCCACCCGTTGTTCTGGAAGCGCTCGCCATGGCCGCCCACGGACTAATCTTGCCCATCGGACGGGTCATTTTTACCGGTTTGCCCTCTTTGCCTTCGTTTTCCTCTTTCTCCTGTTTTTCACCCTTTTCCTGCTTTTCGCCCTTCTCCTGGTCCTGTCCCATGACCCCTGCGTTTCCTTGGGCCAGAGCATGCTTGGCAAGCCAAGCGGTGGGAACGCCGATAGCGAGTGAGGCCGACAGCGCCGTTATTACGATAAATCTTTTAGTCATTTTTTTCTCCAATTGAACCATTTGATCGTTCTCGCGAAGTTAACCTGTAGAATCGCGAGGATAACCTTGCAAAATCTTAAGCTCGCTTAAATCATTCTAAGCTGAACCACGTCTCGAAGCGGGTTTACTTCGACTTGCTCGAATGCCGACTGCCTCAATTGCTGCCTTTTTCCTCGCGCTGGTATCTGCATTACAAATCCAGATGTCGCTCGATGCACGAGCTGCACTTCATACGGCATTCGAAAACCGAGGAGCAGTCAGAAGCGCTTACGAACGTGTGAGAGAAGCGGAGCGAGCCAGCTTCGCACTTGGGGCCTTTCCGCTTACCAGACTAGAGTCGGGAGTGGGAACTAGGCCAGACGTCAGCGGAGGCGAAGACCTCACCCTGTTTCAACCTCTCGATCTTTTCGGAAAAGCTCGAGCCTCCCGAAGGGTGGGCAATGCGGGTGTTGCAGTTGCGCGCGCGGACCTGCTGCAAGCATTGGTCGGCGTTCAACAAGATGCCCTCACCTCATACGCCCAGCTCGCTTCCGCTCAGCATCTGCTTGTGACCGCCCAGGACCAGAGAGCCGTCGCCAAAGGTCTCTTCGATGCCGCCAAAGTGCGGGTGGAAGCCCGATCCCTTCCCGAAATTCAACTCATTCGCGCCGACTTGGAACTGCAACGCGCGGAACAATTAGTCGTCGATCGCCGATCGGCCACAGAGGCGGCCAGCGCACGCCTGCAAGCCGCTCTAGGGGTTTCCTCGGGAGACTTTGCTTCTCGATCCTTACAACAAATCAATTCTTCTTGGATCAAAGACCTTGACTTAGAAGCTTCACGACCCGAACTCCTGGCGCTTTCCGCGCAAATAAGGTCAGCCAGAAGCGAGAAATCAGTGGCCAGACTCTCCAATACTCCCGACTTCGAGATTCAAGCGCGGCGTTCTCCATGGGCGGATGACCGAGAATTCTACGGAGCTCGAATCCAGATGGTCTTGCCACTCTGGGATCACGGGGCTGCTCGAGCGAAGACGCAAGCCGCCGATTTTAGGTTGAGGTCGGCCGAATTCCTCTATGCCGACCGCTTGCTGTTTGCCCGTAAAGAGCGAGAGGCGGCCAGGCTGGAGCTTGCGGCCGCCGAGAAGTCCGTTCAGGTTTACCAAAAACTAGCCGATGGCGCTTCCGCGCTCCTTATCAAAATCCAACGCGGGTTTGCCTTTGGGGCCTCTACTCTGCTCGATGTCCTGGACGCGCGAAGGGCCATGCTGGAGGCTCAAGAATCCCTTGTGGCCGCTCAACTTCGGCTCGACCTAGCCGTCGAGGCCGTCCTTAGGTCTCAGGGCCAACTTTTGGAGCAACCAAAATGAAAGTTGTTTGCGTTTCCATAGCTATTGCAGCCCTCTTGTGCGGATGCCATTCAAAGTTGGATGAGGAAAAAGCCGTCGTGTCAACGGCTACCGTGAAGGTCGGCCTAGTGGTCCAACGTGATATTCGAGAAACCGTCGCAGTTGATGGTCTCTTTGTGCTTCAGGAAGGAGGCAGTGCAAAGTTGGCTCCTGCGGCAGGAGGAAAGCTGTCCAAGGTCTTGGTTCGCGAAGGCGACAAGGTTCGTGCTGGCCAGCTTTTGGCGACCATCGACACTGCCGTCCTTTCCTCTCAAAGCCAGGCCGCCAGTTCCGCCGCCCGATCCGCTTCTGCTCAAGCCGATCAATCGAAGGCAAGCCTGCGTTCGGCGCAAGCGGATCATCAGGCCGTCGTGCATTCCTCGCAACTCGCGCTGTCAGCGGCCATTGCCGAGCGCGATGCTGCCGTTCAAGAGGCCCAAGCCGATCTTGAACGAGTACGCGCGTTCGCCCGTCCCCAAGAAATCGAGCAGGCAGTCCAGAGCGTGGCTCAGGCAAGGGCCAATCGCGACCGGGCGAAGGCGGATTATGAAAGAGATCGAAAGCTCAATGCGGAGGGCTATGTATCTGGCCAGCAGCTCGACGCCTCCAGAACGGTTTATGAAGTTGCCGAATCCGCCCTCAAGCAAGCCTCGTCCCAGCTCGATCTATTGAAATCCGGCGCACGAAAAGAAGACCTACACGCGGCCGAGACTAAACTGAGAAGCGCCCAGTCGCTTGGCGCCAAACGTATCGCCCTTGCTCAAGCCGCCTTGAGCCAGGCCAAAAAAGGGGAGCTTGGTGTTCAAGCAAAGCACTTTGAAGTTTCTTCGGCGGAATCGCTCGCCGCCCAAAAGGCATCAGAGGCTCGAGCCGCATCGGCGGGAACTCGCAACGGTGAGATCCGCGCTCCCTTCAATGGACTCGTGGCCAAACGCTTGTTGAATCCAGGCGATAGCACCGACTCAACATTGCCCGTCATCGATCTCGTCCGTGAAGGTTCGCAAATCGATTTCAACGGAACGCTCCCGGGAAATGAAGTATCCAAACTCGCAGTAGGGCAACTGGCCTTTTTTCCAGAATTACCTGACATTGCAGCCAAGCTGATCGCCGTGGGAGTAGCGGATTCTCAGACCGGCCTTGTGCCCGTCCGGTTGCGTTGCGCGTCCAAGTCGGCTGTCGCCCGCTCGGGGACTTTTGCCAAGGCCAGAATTATCGTTCGAACCGTTGTCGGGCTTGCCATTCCGAAGCAAGCGGTTCTTTCGCGGGAAGGCAAAACCATCGTTTACACGGTGGAAAGCGGCAAGGCGGCCATGCATGAAATCGAGGCCGGCCCGGAAGACCAGGGATTTGTTGCGGTTCGGAAGGGATTAACGGCCGGTTCCACCGTGATCCTATTGGGTCAGCATGAAATCTCTGACGGATCGCCAGTGCAAGTCGAAAAAGCTGGCGGAGTCGGCAAGTAGCCGTGAATGTAACCGCTTGGGCAATTCGCAACGTAAAGCCGGTTCTGTTTCTGATTGCCATGCTTTGTCTTGCCGGAGCGGCGATGTATTCACGCTTTCCCGTCTCAATCTTGCCCGACGTCACTTTCCCTCGGGTGGTGGTCATTGCGGAAGCGGGCGATCGACCCGCGAAAATGATCGAAGTGTCGATCACAAGAGTCATCGAAGAGGCCGTCGCCACCGTCCCCAATGT
>JBBREX010000120.1:0-9174 GCA_038225245.1 Fimbriimonadales bacterium
CGTCGTTCAGCAAGCGCTTGGATTTCAGCTTGTCGATGACGCTTTCCACGAATACCCCGTCAAATCCTTTCCCGAGCAACGCGTTTCGAATCTCGACTTCGAAGCAATCCTTTCGGCGCAGCATTTCGATGGCAAGGGAGAGGGCATCCGCAAACAGGTCCGAAGAGCTTGCCGTCTATTCCTCTTCTGTCGATTGGACGGCCGCCAGAGCGGGAGTTCTCTGAGACTTAAAACGTTCGCGCACCGTGCGGTCGATCTCCTGAAACAACTCGGTATGTTCCTCGAGATAGGTTCTTGCATTGTCGCGGCCCTGACCTAAACGCACATCGCCGTAATTGAAATAAGTGCCAGCCTTGCCGATGATGCCCTGGGCCGCCGCGAGATCGAGTAAATCACCCGAACGGCTGATGCCCTTGCCATAGATGATATCGAATTCCACGTTTTTGAACGGGGGCGCAACCTTATTTTTTACTACTTTGACCTTCGTGCGCGATCCGATTTGATCGGTGCCGATCTTGATCGCGTCTGCTCGGCGTACTTCGAGTCGAACCGATGCCCAAAACTTGAGAGCTCGTCCTCCAGGCGTGGTTTCCGGGTTACCATACATGACGCCGATCTTTTCGCGCAGCTGATTGATAAAGATCGCTGCCGTTTTCGACTTGTTAATGTTGCCTCCAAGCTTTCGTAAAGCCTGAGACATCATCCGCGCTTGGAGTCCTACGAAAGCATCTCCCATCTCCCCCTCGATTTCCGCTTTAGGCACGAGCGCCGCCACCGAGTCGAGTACGACCACATCGACGGCTCCCGACCGGATAATCGCATCCATGATTTCTAGCGCCTCTTCGCCGCTCGTGGGCTGTGCGATGTAGAGTTTCTCCACGTCGACCCCTAGGGCTCGAGCGTAGTCGGTGTCCATGGCATGCTCAGCGTCGACATAGAGCGCAAGGCCCCCCGCTCTCTGAGCTTCGGAAACAACGTGCATGGCGAGGGTAGTTTTGCCGCTGCCTTCTCCGCCGTAGATTTCGGTGATCCTGCCTCGGGGAATTCCGCCTACGCCGAGGGCTAAATCCAAGCTCAAAGAACCCGTCGAGATGGCATCGACGTTATCTTTATCATTTTCACCGAGACGCATAATCGCGCCCTTTCCAAACGATTTCTCGATTTGCGAAAGCGCCATTTCGAGCGCTCGATCTTTTTCTGTTGCCACTGCTACCTTTTCCGCCACCACACCCGCCTCCAAGACCATTTTTAGGTAGGGTAAGTGTACCAAAGACTGCAAAGATCGTGGTGTGGGCACCTTGCCCGCGCCCTCGCTGCCCCTAGGTTAGGTCGATTTCGCCGAAAGCCTCGCTCCATGAGTTGCTCTCGAGTACAGAGCACGGTGAATTACAAAACGGTGCCATTGTTTCTTGGCGATCGAATTCTTAAGTGAGATCATCCAAAGCTCAAACAAGGCTTGAAGGTTGCCGCTCTTGGCCAAACCGTCCGTTCTTAAGTCTTAGGGTTTCTTTGCGAGAGCGTGATACCAGTTGATGGCTTCCTCGACCCCTTTGTCGGGACCGTTCGCCTTTGGCGTCGGAGCTTCGATGTCCGGCTTAATCCCGTTGCCTTCCAGCCTGACTCCCTTGATCGTCACGTAATCGGTGATCGGATATTGGAGCTGGTAGCCGTAGGGCAAGGGAACCATAACCGATGCGAGCACAGCTCCCGCACTGCGCATCCCAATGAGTTCCGCTCCGTCGATCTCCCGAAGGGCGGCCGCGAGCATTTCCGATGCGCTACCGGTTCCTCCATTGATCAAAGCCGCCACATGGCCGCTGTACCGAGTGACATTAGTTCGGAACGGGCCTATTTTCGAATGCGACCATTCGGCGATCGCCTTCAAGTCCTTGGGGTCTCCGCCTTTCTCCTTTACATAACGGTTAACCGTACTCTTGCTTAAGAAGGACCCAAGCTTGGACGTCTCAGGCAGGAGCATGCCGGATAGATGGAGTAGATTGACGACAGCTCCTCCTCCATTGCCGCGCAAATCGACGATCAGAAGCTTCGCCTTGGAAGCCTCTTTGACCAAGTCCTCAACTCGCTGCCGGTTGTAGCTGAGATCGAAGGTGGGAATTTTGAGCACCGCCACGTCCGGGAGAGCCCATTTGACGGTCTCGGGAATGTCCATGCTAAAGGTGCGCCGAGTCACTTCGATTTCTTTGGTGCCCTCGCCACGCTTCACCTTTAGAAGGATCTTAGAATTTTCCTCGCCGAGTAAGGAGGTGCGCCCTTCAGGCTTCTTTCCGTTCGCGAGGATGATGAGGTCATCGACCTCGAGCCCGGCCTGAGCGGCTGGCCCGCTCGGAAATATGTCCACGACCCGAATGCCGTCCGGCTCTTCCTGAATGCGGATGCCGAGGCCAACCATTTTTCGCTCGATCCGAGTCTTCACTGCTTTGGGAGTGCTCAGCACGATGTGGCTGTAACCGAAGCTAAAAAGCGCTTTGTTGACCGCTGATGCGAAATCGTCGTCGGACTTGGCCTTGGCGATCTCATCCTTTTCCTTGGCGAGGGCTTCGGGAAGCTTACTGAAATCAGCTCCCCCGGCGAATGCGCTTTCGGTCACGATTTTGCCAAGCTTGGCCAGAATTTCTTCTTTTTTATCGGCGCTTAACTCGGAAGGTGGCGCGATCTGCGCTAAGCTCTGTAGGGCAGTGAATACAAAGAGGGTGGAAAGGCCGAGGGCTTTGTAAAATAGTTTCATTTTTAGTTTCTAAGAATTGAATACGCTGGGGGACATGCACCGCGTGCCGCCCGATTAGAATGATCGGCAAAGTCCGGCATGAAACTCGTGCCAAAACGGCTCTAAGGAGAAAATGAGCCTAGATTGATTTTTGGCCCCGGGGGCAGCTCCTTTTGGAATTCTACGATTTGATATGCGAGGATGGGTGCTTGCCCGTCGGCGAGGGCAAAAAAGGCCACATCCTCGTCGCCGCAAACCACATTATCGGGCGTATGCAGATTCCCCACCCGCTGCCATTGACCTGGCAACCCGGGAAACCAACTGGTATAAAGAAGGGCCGCAACCGCTCCTCGCCTTATCATCATCTTCCGGAAGAATGAAGGGGTACAGGGGCGCTCCAGGGCTCGATCGGTTACCTCCTGGGTGGCTAATGCGGCCATGTCGACGATATGCACGTCGGCAAAAAAGGACACCGCGCCAATGTCGTTCAAAGCGATGGTTCTACCCCGATAGTTCTCGCGCACGAAAGCGGCCATCTGGACTTGCTGGTCATAGATATTATTGATGGCTCGGGGGGTGAGGTCTTGCGCTTGGATACACCGTCCGACCGAGTAGGGAATCATGCCCGCAAAAGCAAGGCTCCCAAGCGTCCAGCGAGAGACAAGGCGCAAGCCTCTGAGACGAACCAGTACGATTCGAGCTGGAACAAGGACGCACAAGAGGAACAAATACGATTCATAGCGGAAGAACCAATCGTTTCTCCACATGAGCAAGTGGACGAAAACGGTGAGAAGGATGATGGAATTCTGCAGTCCATCGTCTGAATCGGCTCGCTCGGCAGGGTTTAGGCATAGTTGAGCGGCGATGCAGAGAATGAGCAAGCCCCAGATGTGGGCGGTTTGTAGGGACGGTTCGAAGTGGTCGAACATTTTGTCGACGATAGCGTCCGCCTGCATAGCTAGGAAAGGACTCTTCACCAGAATTGAGTTCGGGAAGAAATGTCCTCCAAAATGTCGGGACACGAGCCCGTAGGCGGTCATCGGCACAAGAACGGCTGCAATGAGGCCAAGCGCCCGAATGATTCTCCCTCGATTCAGTACCGCGAACGCGGCTATGCCAACCATAAAGGCGGTTTCGTATCTAGTCGCGGCAAGGCCCGCTATGCACGCGAGAAACAACCAAGGGGGCGAGTTATCGGAGGCATAGCGGCCGATTCCGGCTAGAAATCCGACGAGCAGTACCGCTTGCAGAACGTGCTCCATTCCCGTAAACACCACCGGGATTACCGGCGTCGCGACCACGAGGAGTGTCAGCAACGCAAAAGTCTGCCAAGGATTTGCGCGGCTTCGTAAATACATATTGGCGGCAATGATGAGAAGCGCGCCTAAGATCACATTCAAGATCGCCGCCATCGCGGTAATGGGTCCAAAAAGAAGAAACGCACCAGCTAGAAGTAAGGGCCAAAGAAGGGATGAGCAGGCGGACGAAAACTCATACCTTGTAATCCCCCACACCCCGTGTTGAGCAAGGTTTTTGGCGGTGGCGAGGTGGATGTAAGCGTCATCGAGCGAATAAAGCGATATTCCTTTTGTGTGTCGCCAGGCGGGAACTAGCGCTAATACGACCAAGATCGAGAACAGCGCGAAGGCGGCCGGCAAGGGCCACCGAGCGCCTTTTGCTCGATTCGCTTGCGTAATCCCAGCGTCCGCCATCCCAAGTGCCATCGCTGTCCTAGTTTAGGCGGATTCGGCCTGACTTTTGGCGGGAATGGCAAAGGCATGAGCCCTTGGGTCAGAATGAGCCTATGCATTTTTGGAAGGGCCTGGCGCTCTTCTCCTTATTGTCTCTGCTGGCTGGCTGCCAAGAACGGCCGATTCTGGGTGGACGGACCGCTCCTAAGACGTATTCGAAGATCATCAGCCTGAGCCCGAGCACGACGGAGATCATCGCGAGCTTCAGCGAAGGAGATGCTCTCAAAGGCCGCACCGCCAGCTGCAATTTTCCTGACTTTGTGGCTCGAATTATGACCGTTGCGAGCACGAAACCCGATTATGAGCGCATCGCTTCCATCAAGCCGGATTTGATCGTTTACGACAGAGTTCTTTACTCCGACGCCGATATTGAGAAATTGAAGCAAACGGGAGCGGAGCTTTATCCCTTCGACATTCATACCGTCGATGGCTTGATCGATTGGGTGTACCGGTATGCATCAAAAACGGGAAATGAGAAGCGCTTCGCCGAATATGTGGACAAGATATATGCGGCTCGCCAAGCCGCTCAGGCAAAGGTGCCTTCCCCGAGGCCGTCCGTCGCCATCATTATCGGAAGCGGACCGTACATGATCGCTGGGCTTCAAACATTTCAATCCGATGTCGTCAACCTTTCCGGGGGTCAGGCGGTTGGTCCCAATTCGGCGAGGTTCGAGCCTATCGACACGGAAAAACTGATAGCCTTGAATCCTCAAGCAATTTTTACCGATCAGCCGCCAGATGCGATTCTAAAAGATGCTCGCCTAGGGACGTTGGAAGCGATCAGGCGGCGGCGGGTGGCCCGAGTCAATCCCGATGTGCTTCTTAGGGCAGGAGCGAGAGTTCACAAGTTGATCGAGGCGATGTCGCGCTTTCTACAGAGTGCTCAGGGTTAAAATTTCTATGGCTACAGCGGAAATCGGAGTTTTTGGGGGATCGGGCTTCTACAGCCTCCTTCAGGATGTGCGTGAAGTTAAGGTCGATACCCCCTACGGTCCGCCCAGCGACAATCTTTTTCTGGCCACTGTGGGTAATCGCAAGGTAGCTTTCTTGCCCAGACATGGCCGGACACACACGCTTCCGCCGCACATGGTGCCCTACCGGGCAAATGTTTGGGCGATGCGCCAGCTCGGCGTTCAGGCGATCATCAGCCCATGCGCCGCCGGGTCGCTTCAGCAGCACGTTAAACCGGGTGACTTCGTCGTCTGCGATCAGTTCGTGGACCGGACGAGCGGGCGTCGTGATACCTTTTACGATGGACCGATCGTAACCCACGTGACCCCGGCCGAGACTTATGATCCTTTGTTGCGCAAGCTAGCCGCGGAAACCATTCGAGCCCACGATATCCGTTGCCATGACAAGGGGACAGTCGTGGTGATCCAGGGTCCAAGGTTTTCGACTAAGGCTGAAAGTAAATGGTTTACCGACGCCGGGTGGGAAGTTATCAATATGACGCAATACCCCGAAGCCCATCTTTGCCGCGAGTTGGGGATGGCCGTAGTGAATATTTCCCTCATCACCGACTATGACTGTGGGGTCGTGGCGAACGAGGAAGCGGTCACCGCAATGAGCGTCCTCGAAGTGTTTCAACGGAACGCTGAACGTATAAAGAAGGTGGTGCTCGATCTCATCCAAAATATGCCGGCCGACCTTTCGTCTTTGGGCGCTCGTGAAGCGCTAACTTATAGCCGGGGAGACGGCCATGCGGCTTCCGAGCTGGATATTCGTCTTTACGAGCAGTAGTGAGTTAATATGCTGGCGTTTGTCATTGGGGTCTTAGGATCGTTACTTCAGCCTCCACCGCCTCCGGCGGACTCGATTCAACTCGCCGGCACGAGCGTTGCGGTAATTTGGCCGCCGCCTCAAATGACGGTAAAGTCGTCGTTCCTTGAATCAGGCGGCTGGAACTACTTATTGGATCGGCCCTTGCCAAATCGCTTTCTGCGATTCAAAACGGATGGCGGCTGGGACGATCTCCATCGGCAAGCGGACGAAGTCCGAGCAAAGCAAATTCAGCCGGTCGCCACTTGGCGGATCAAGGCCACGATATTCACCAGGGCCGAGCTCCTGGATCATAATGTCATCTACCGTTCCCGACGCTCGACTTTGGAATCGCCCCAAATCACCTCGTGCCTCGAAGCTCTGGCCCTATTCAAGGCGATGGCTGAAGCTCGATCCGAAGGCAAGCTCAAGATCAATATCGACGCCAACATCGACCCCGATCCGATACGCCAAATCGTGGACGGTCCAGGACCGGTACTGGGCCAATCCTGGATCGACGCGACCTTTGGACCAAGGGTAAACAGCACCGAGTTTGATGCGGATGACAAAGTCTATCGAGGTCCATACAATTCGATTTTCTTCATTCATCCTGCACTAACTCCGAGTGGGACGACTTCGACCGTTAATGGGATGCCGATTAGCGGGATCGGTTACTACACTGATGGCAGAGCGGATAAACCCGGCGGTCTCGCCATGTCGCTCTTCAACGCCTGGGTTGGGCACCTCGCTTTCGGGGCACGCAGACAAGGTTATTCATTGCCAGTTCCGGCTAGCGAGCAATCGCTGTCCGACCCCTTGTCCATCCTAACGGGCTCGATGTGGAGCACGGCGTCTCAGCTCAAGGAACCCCTTGATTCGGATTATGTCATTCGGCGATATCGGCCTTCGAGCGAAGTTAGCTTAGCGTGGGCCGACGTTCGCGACGATCCTTTTGCCATGCTTCCTAAGCTAACCGGTGTGTCCGTCGGAAGCTCCTCCGGAAATGTCAGGCTTTTCAACGAATTGGAGCTCCCGAGCGGCAGTGCGGTGGCCGCCGACCTACTGCTTGCCGAATCCATTGCGGAAAAGTTAGGTGCCGCGGCCAAAGTGAAAGGGTATTTTGAAGAAAACGGCCGGCTCTACATTTTGTTCTCTGCACCGGCACACGCAACTCTTTTTCAGCCCACTATCGCTAAGCCGCTTTTGGTCAGCGGTTCTGGGTTACCTGTCAATCCTGTCGGCGAGGGTTTTTTCACGGTCAAAAAGATCGCGGACCAAGATCGAGGCGAGGCACTGGAAGTTACCGAGGTGGGCGCCTACCGGCGTGGCCGAGCGGTGCTTCTGGCGGGAAACGACGGGGAACCCATTATCGATACCTCAAAAACCCCTTTTCTTGAGTTTTGGGTTAAGACTTCGGGCTTGGAATCATTCGCGCTTGAGCTTGAGTCTCCGACCGGCGCAATCCAATTTGTGACTCTGGGACCTTCTATGGAACCGGCGGAACTAGGTCAGAAAGAAGCACAAAGCGTCGCAATCGCCCCAGGCGGAGCCTGGCAAAAACTGATCGTAGATGTGGCCAAAGCGATGTCCGGCGAGCGGATGATTTCCCGAATTTCGCTCGTGCCACCTCCTACGGCAAAGTACTTCGAGCGGTCCGTGTTCGAGCCGGTAACTATTCAACTAGGCGGATTTCAAGCCTTGGCCACTTCCCCCGGGGTGTCTCCACCGGCCAATTCGCCCACTCTGTCTACCGGCGAAGCACAGGCGCAACGGCTATTGGGCTTGGACCTGTCCGATGAAGTGTCCAAAGCTGCCTTCCTCGAAGGATTGCGGGATAAGGCAGAGATTGCAAAGCTCAACGGAGCTGCGGTATTGCGCTCTAAGAAGCTTCCGGAAGCCCTGCCTGCCTTGATCGACCTGAGCCGTAGCGCGACGCCTTTCATTGCCGAAATCGCGTCGCAAGCTCTCGCATTTCAAGACACTCCTGAAGCATGGAGTGCTTTGATCGACAACGTGCAGAAGGGCCCATTCGACCACAATCGGCAATCGGCGGCGAAACAGCTTGCGACGAAGGCCGATCCAACGACGGCCTTCGCAATCAGCACGATGATGACGGCACGAAGTTGGCGGGCTCGACAACAGGCCGCCGACGCCATCGCGAAGCTCCCTGGAGACAAAGCGCCCTTGGTGCTGATCGCGCTCTTACAGGAGACCGATCCTTGCGTGCGATTTTCCGTGGTCAGCCAAGCCAACCCTGAACTGGAGCTGGTCAATCAGCGCCTACTTTACTATGGCGTCAACGATCCGAGTGAAAACGTCCGGGCCGCCTCCTTGGTGCGACTTTTGGATTCTCCCTTTCCCGAATTCAGGAACAATGCCCTCAAGGGAATTCGTGATGACAGCAAAGCCATCCGTTTGGCACTGTTGGCTGCGATCACCAAGAAACCTAAGAGAGAGTTTCGACAGACCTTGCGGCTTGCTATTGCGGACCGGCGAGCAGAGGTGAGGGCTGCTGCCCTGGAGGCTTTCGCCGTATTCCCGGAGAAGATTGATTTGGCCGAGGTAGACAATACTCTGAACGATCCTGATCCGCGAGTTCAAAACGCCCTGATCGACTTCGCTCTGGCCAAGGGTATTAAGTTGTCCGATGCGTCGTTGTCAGGGTTGAGGTCGAGCGTAGACAAGGAGGTTGCGGCTCGCGCAGCCGCTCTCGGCAAATGAGGATCGCTATCGGTTCCGATCATGCCGGCTTTAAGATAAGAACCGCCCTTTCGAAGTGGAGTCGAACTCAAGGTCACGAAATCCACGAGTTTGGTGCTCAAAGCGAAGAACCATACGATTACCCCGATGCGGCAGACGAGGTGGCCCACGCCCTCCTCGCCGGGCGTGACGATCAAGGAATTCTGGTTTGCGGCACCGGCGTTGGCATGAGCATCAGAG
>JBBREX010000121.1:0-9170 GCA_038225245.1 Fimbriimonadales bacterium
GGTAGTAGTTGAGTCCAACGACAATTGCCGACCGGGCATTCTCGAGGAGATTTTGGGGGCTGCTTCGAAGCGGAAGAGAGGATGCCATGTAGCCCATTTCCCCGTGAAACCCCTTCTCGACCCATTCCTGAAGAACGGGGAAAGAGATCGGCGCATCGGCCGAGCAAATTCCAACCAGCTCGAAGCCCTGCGATAGGGCGTATTCTTTTATTGCGCTAGAGTCCATGTTGTTTTGCGATTTCGAAAAGTGTACGCCATCCCTCGAGATCGATTTGATGAGGGCGAATGTTGGCCTCATACCTCGATTCAGCTAACCAGGCGAGGGGCGTCAAGCGGTCTGCTTGCAAACTGAAAGCAAGATTATTGGCAACGGTTTTTCGCGGTTGCCGAAATCCTTTCTTTACAAAGCTCAGAAATTCAGCTTCGCCGGAAGCTTTGAAATCAACAAAGCGAGGGGTTAACTCAAGCACGGTACTCGAAACTTTGGGCGGCGGAAAAAAAGCGCTTTTCGGAACGGCGGCGATTTTCCGAAGTGAGAACTGCGTTTGCAATGCAACACTTAAGGCACCATAATTCGCTGTTCCTGGTGTCGCCATGATTTTGGCGGCAACCTCCTTTTGCATCATCAAGACCGCACGTTGAAATTCATGTCGTGCTCCCGCAATGCGCTCCAGGAGCGGCCCGGTAATGTTGTAGGGCATGTTCGAAAGAATCGCTCTCGGTTTCGGCAGCTCGTCCAAAACGGCGATCAGGTCTGCGGCCAGCACGTCGATTGTTCTGATCTGCGCAGTGGGAGCGGTTTCCTGTAGTGCGGAAATGGCGATGGGATCGATTTCCAGAGCGATTACACGAATACCTCGCTTGGATAGCCCGGCTGTGAGCACTCCCGGCCCTGGACCAATTTCGAGAACCCCGGCAAATCCTTCGACCTGGCTTAAAATGGTGCTAACAGCCCGTGAAGAAACCAAAAAATGTTGGCCCCAGCGCTTTCGCGGCGTGAGGCCATGTCGTTCAAGCAATGCTCTCAGTTCGGCAGGGTCAGTGAGGTTCACCGTTTTTTCAGGACGTGAACCCTAACCTTCCTTCGACCGAACCTGCGAGCAAACGTTCGGTTATCGTAGCAAAGATCGATCCGATGACCCTTGATGGCTCCCCCCGTGTCGCACGCGAGGGCAAGGCCGTATCCCTCGACATACAACATCGTATTCAAGGGGATTACCCGCGGATCTACGGCTACCACCCCGTAGGTGGCTCTTCGTCCCGTCGCCGTATGAAAAGTTGCCCGCGAACCCCGGCCTGCGCTCGGATCATACGCGGTAGCCGATAAGGTCAGCACTTTGCCGCGGTTGAAATTTCCACGACTGGTACCAAATCCCGCCCTTCCGATGAGGAATAGCGCGGAAACCGCTGGTTTTGTTTCGGTCCGGAGATATTGCTTCTGCGCCAGGCCTTTGCCTACACGAGTCACTTGATAAAATTTTTGGACCGATCCAACTTCGCCCGAACGTGATTTTACGATACGCCCAGCGCCGACCGTCCGGCTTACTTCGTATTCGATTTGAAAGGGAATCTCTTTGGATTCAACCTTTATCTCTGTCCGCGTCTCGACGTTGCCTTCCTGGCCGCCGTACGCAGTAGTTAAACATAATATGAACGCTCCACCGAGCGCCCATCGTGGTCCATCACGCATTCGGAACCTCCTCTTGCGATTTAGGGTGAAGGGACAAGGTACCTCCGGCAATGCGCTCAATTGCAAACAGGATAAGCCGGAAATATAGCGACTGAGACCGGTTCAGCCCGAATTAGAGACACTTAAGGAAGTTTTCCTACATTGCGAATTTCACGAAAAATCTGCTAATTTCTCTTATTTTCGGGCGTTCTCCTCCATTTTGAAGGTCACGAGTATTCCCGATCAATTAATCAGGATGCGGCCAATGTGGCAAGGAACTCCTTCCGCGCTCGTTAGTAAGCTCTTGCCATCAGCGCTATAGCAGATGCCTTCACCTTGCAGGTCGGGAGGCGTTTTCATGGCGATCGGAGAGCTCTTCCACCACGATTTGAAGGACTTTCTGGCGTCGTACTCATACGCTCCGAAGTAAGTTCGGACGACGACGTGTTTGCCATCTGGAGAGACAGATCCCCCGGTAGCCAGCTGGGAATCTTGACTTGCTCCTCCGATTGCGAGCTTCCCGATTTCCATAAGCACAAAGGCTCCTGATCTTGAGGGCCTTTGTAGATAGAAAACCTGCGCCGGGCGGCCTTCCACCTTGGTCACGATCACGAGGTCGCCAGATTTCGGATCGACCAGTAAAGTTTCTGCATTGTGAGCCTTATCGGGGTATCTAAGGTCGTATTTTTCATACACATTAATCGATTTTGACACTCCGCTCGGCTCTGGCAGACGGTAAACCGTAATCGTTTTTCGATGTCGACGGTTATCGCCAATGTCTCCGAGATAAACATAGGATTTGCCGTTGATTCTCGCCGTGGCCATGTCTTCCCAGTCGACGTTTTTTGCTCCCGCCAACGCGTAAGTTGCAAGGACTTGACCTTTTGAATTAAATCGAAAAAAGCGGGCACTATCCCCGCTGTCGTTATGGGTGAAATATTGGCCAGGAGAGAGATAGCAGGGAGCAATGCCACTGCTTTCATTGATCTGCCGATTATTTAGCTCACAAATGTACGCAGGCTCGCCAAAGTTCCGGTGAGACTCGATGTGCGAAGCGCCGGCGAGGATACTAGCGAGCAGGGAAGCTATGCAATAGGTCGCGTAAAGAAATGATCGCAACGTACGGAAAATCTTACCTGGCGCGAGCTGCGAGGGAACCTTAATTTTGCCGACCCGTTGAAAGGAGTGATATGAAAGGACTTTTATTGTCCCTGATGTTGGTCTTGGTCGGCTCTGCTTGGATGTTGGCCAACCACCAAGGAAAAGCTCCGGCGAAAACTTCGGCCAAGAAACACGCCTTCACAAGAACAGACGATGAGTGGAAGAGGATCCTTCCCAAGGAAGCGTACGATGTGTTGCGCCGGCAGGGAACCGAAGCACCCTATTCAGGCAAATATTGGGATAACCACGAAGAGGGACTCTACTATTGTGCAGGTTGTGGCCAAGTTTTATTTGATTCTAAAACCAAATTCGAATCAAACACCGGCTGGCCAAGCTTTTACCAGCCCATCGAAAAAAAGAATGTCGAGGAGACTGCCGATACCAATCTCGGAATGGTTCGCACGGAAGTTGTGTGCAGCCGCTGTGGAGGACACCTCGGCCATGTGTTCGATGACGGGCCGAAGCCCACTGGCCTACGATATTGCATGAATTCGGTGGCAATGACATTCAAAGTCAAACCTCGCAAGTAGCCGTCCGATCAAGTTTGCCCAATTTTGCGTCTTAATGTCGCAGAGGGATTTAACATTATGGAATCAGCAATGGAAACGTATGGGGAGGATCGCCTGACCGCCGGAGATTTCGAGCATCTGACCGTGCTCACGGCAGGCGCGGCGGTGACTCTTTTCGGCCTTTCAAAGAGAGGCTTGGGGGGATTAGTCCTTACTGGCTTAGGAGTCGGTCTGTTTCTACGGGGAACTCAAGGATATCGACGGTTTTTCAATGTACTCGGCTGGCCGATGCCCGATTCGCACACGACCCTGAGTACCAGGGCTGTTCGCGTCGATACGAGCATTTTTGTTGAGCGGCCTCCGGATGAGCTCTATCGATTTTGGCGCAAGCTCGAGAATCTGCCGGTCGTGATGGGCCATCTGGTATCGGTAAGACAAATCCGAGGGAATCGGTCCCATTGGGTCGCCAAGGCGCCCGCAGGGACCATCGTCGAATGGGAAGCGGACATCATCAACGATGTCGAGAATGAAATTATCGCTTGGTGCTCCCTCGAAGGGTCGGATGTCGATAATGCCGGCGCAGTTCATTTCATGCCGGTGGATAACGGTACCGAAGTTTCTGTCACCATACGTTATTCGCCTCCCGGGGACGTGCTTGGAGCCGCTGTAGCTCGACTGCTAGGGGGCAACCCGCGGAAGCAAATTGAAGCGGACCTGGAAAGATTCAAATTGTTGATGGAGTCGGGCCTCGTTACTCTTTCTTAGAGACTTGCCCACAGAAAAAGAGCCCATCTCCCTGCCTTGGAAGACGGACTCACATGGACGAAGTATTTAAGGAGCTAGCGTCCAACTAGCCTGATCGACGTACGTGAACCATGGGTAGGTGAAGATCGGCCCTGCGGCTAGATAGGAGAGCCTTGTACGGACTTCACCGTTGCCCTGATCCACTAAGCGAGACAGCGTGCCACCGGCATTAACAGTCGCCGACGAGTCGGTGGTCGTTGCGGCCCGAGAATCTACTTCCTCAAACTGCTGAGTTACGAAGTTAAACAAAGCGATCTTTTGGCTGAGGCCAGAGATGCTCACGTGGGATTCCTCGGCAAACTGGAAAGCACTTGGCGAAGCGATCGAGGAAGTGCTGCTCAAAATGATTTGGACAGGTGCTTCCCCAGCATTTAGAGTGAATCCTGGTCGCACTACCAGGTATTGGTCGTCGCTCGAGGCCAATTCGGTAAGGCCACCAGAAATGAGGATTCCTCGGAATAAGCTGAAGGCATTGGGCAGAAGAGTAATTGGAGATCCCAAATTTGCGTGCAGAAAGTACACGTCTTCCTCGCCGTTGAAGGTGGCCGCATAGGCAACGTTGGGGCCGCTGTTATCGGAAACCAAGCCCATGTAATCTCCGATCTTATCCTGGTTTGGATAGCCCAGAAAATGATTGAACGGCTGGCTGAGTTGGATGTTTTGAGCCCAAGTCAAGCCGCCGTCCGTCGAGTATGAGTAATACAAGGCGGAAAACGTGTTGGTCGAATCGGCCCGCGTGTCAAACCAGGTGACGTCGATTCGACCGTTCGGCGCAAGCGCCATTGCCGCCATCCAGTGATATCGGTTGGTATTCAGGCTATCGTCGTTAATACGGATCGGAGAGCTAAAAGTCTGACCGCCATTTGTGCTACGAACAAAGTGAACATCGCTTGGGTTCGAGCCGTTAACCGACACCGAACTGAGCATATACACGTTGTTATTCGTGCTTCCACCCGACTTATCGACCGCCACATAAGCTTGGCCTCCAAGCCCGGCGGGGTTGACTGGGGGATTCCACACATTGCTTCCGCCCAGATTAACTTGCGTACCGGCATCGAACGTCGGAGTGACGCTCCCGTTTTTCGCATTGAGCGACTTATCGAGCCAATAAATACTGCTGCCCGCATCATCTCCTCCGCCAACGTACAAGTCTCCGTTCGAGCTTACGTCGAGCGTGCCCCAAATGGGAGCGCGGGGGAGGTTAATCGGATTCATCCAGGAACTTCCACCATTCGTGGACCGACTAAATTGCCGGCCACCATAGTTATTGCCGGCGGTGCTCCAAAGCTGATAAATGAATCCTCGGCCAGTGCTGTTTGTCCGATCGACGACAAGCCATTCTTTATCTCCGCCATCGGCTGGCCCAATCAGCGAGTAGCTTTGGCCCCCGTTTGTACTTCCGTAGAGGTCGTCGAAAAAGCTCTGCTGCAAGGAGAGGTAAAGGAACTTGCCATTTGGGTCCACGTCCAACACGGGATCGCTACGGAACACGTTGTTCTGGAGAAGTCCTGGGAAAGTCCATGTTTGTCCGCCATTCGTGCTATATGCAAACCCAGCCTGGCGAAAGTTTGAGGATCGGTTGTTGAATTGACGCCATCCAATGCTCATTTGGTTGAGATTAGCTGGATTCAATACTAGCGAGGGCTCGTTCGCCGCGTCGCCGACGATGTTACGTCCAAGATTATCGACATTGACTTGCACGCTCGTATAAGCGCCGTGAACGGAAGTCTTGCCCGCCGAGTATACGGGCGGAAGAGGTCGATATGGATCTTCCTGGTATTCCATCTCGGGAGGAATATGCTTGTGCTTGGTTTGCGCAGAAACCATAGTGAAGCTAGACAACGACAAGGCGCCAACTAGGGCCAGACACTTGGGAAGGGAAATAAACATAAATTCACCGAAAACGCCGGATTCACCGGACTACCTTATTGTAATACAGAAATCTACGCCAGAGATATTCTAATGAGTCCATTCGAGCATGCTAATCGAAGCGCCTCGCATTTAAAGCAGGAACGGGCGCCGGCAGAAGTTCATCATAATGGGACGAAATGCGCCATCAAGTCCGGACTTTGGTGGTTTGCTATCGTAAGGAGGCTCGGCTTGGCCAGGTTGGCGATAAGTCGGATTCCGGCCCGGGCAACAGCGAGAGCTCTTGAAAGGCAAAATCCCAGTGAATCGATCTATCAGTTGTGCGGCGGCCCTTTTCTTGTACGCAAGCATGGCGAGCGCGACTCCGGATATATGGCAGGCTTACCGCAACCACTATAAACTGTCCGCAAGTTCGGAGGCGTTTAAGGCCAAATGCATGACCTGTCATACGGACCCGCCGGAACATAATGCGTTCGGCAAGTTCGTCAAGCACGCGATGATGGGACAGGGCACGCGAAAGATCTTGACTCCTGTGGTGATTCGCATTATCGAAAAAGAAGACTCCGACGGGGACGGCTGGACGAATGGGGATGAAGCTAAGCAAGGCTTTAACCCGGCCGACCCGAAAAGCCATCCACCCGGCACTCCACCCAAAGATGGAAATATGCCGCCCAAGGATATGGGAGCTTCAGGCGGGTGGGCCTTGATCCCCCGGCACACCTTTCATCCCCAGGTCGTTCACTTCCCGATCGCGCTTTTCATCTTTGGGGCGTTTCTCGACGTACTCGGCAGGTACCGAAAAGATGACGTCGTTCGAGGCGTCGCTTTCTGGAACCTCCTATTCGGCACTATCGCAACGCTGGTGGCAATTGCAACCGGCTTCATTGCCGCTCTGAGGCTGGGATACTCGCTTCAGATCGGTACTCCGGTCTTTACTCATCTCAGTCTGGGCATCATCGCCACGCTCCTTATGCTTGGGGTCGTGCTCTGGCGACACAGCAATCTCGTCACTCATAAGGCCTACTGGATACTTCTCGTAATTGCGGCAGTGGCCGTTGGCGTAGCGGGACACTTCGGGGGCCAAATGGTCTACGGCTAAGCCGGTACTCGGCACAACAAGGACACCACGAACAAATTTACCGCAATCCCGTCATCGGTATCCTCGCGAAAAGACCCAAGCTCGATCAGGGTATCCGCAAATCGCAGCGGCTGAAAACGGATAGGACTAACCTCTCCGGCGCAATGTCAAACCGCATTCAAATTGAATTCTGGAGCGGGAGAAGAGATTCGAACTCTCGACCCTCTCGTTGGCAACGAGATGCTCTACCACTGAGCTACTCCCGCACTCCGAACATTTTATACCTTATCGGGGGCCGGGGCCAATTACAGGCTGGTGCCATAATTTCAGGCGGATGGACCTTCTACCGCTCCGGTGGACCCTCGAATCGCTCGTCGGAACAGCCGGCCTCATGGCTCAAGAAGAACGGAAGAGTATCGAGCGAGAGCTCAAGCCGGATGGGAGCATCGTCACAAACGCCGATCGAGCGGTTGAGGCTTGGCTGCGAAAGGAGCTTGTGGAGCTACTTCCGGGAACCAGCGTATGGGGAGAGGAAGAAGGGTATAGCCAGGAAGCCTCCCAAGGGCTATGGCTCGTCGATCCGATCGACGGCACCTCGAATTTTGCATTCGGTTCTCCGCTTTGGGGAGTGAGCGTGGCGCTTGCTCGATCGGGGGAGATTCTTGCGGGCGCGGTCGCATTGCCCGATTTGGGCGAGCTGTACGGGGCGTCGAAACACGGGGGTGCTACCATAAATGGAGAGCCGCTGCCCAGGCTCATTCATGGCCCCATCCACGACGAGGAGCTGGTCAGTTTCTCTGATGGCCTCTTGACCAAATATCCGGACATTCGCTGGCCGGGAAAAATGCGCTACTCAGGAGCTTTCGTGGTCGACGCGATGTTCGTTGCGGCCGGTCGATTAAGAGGCATGATCGACTATAAATGTAAACTTTACGATATCGCGGCCAGCATTATTATTTGTAGTGAGCTCGATGCCGATATTCGGTACGCCGATGGCTCGCCTCTCGTCATCGACGACATTCAAACGGATTGCCGCATCGGGAAGCCGTTCTTGATTTTTCCGCGAGGCTCCGGCTTTTCGATTTGAGTCATCAGGGTCCCTGGGTTCGGGAGTTTGTATACTCCGACAATGCGTTCTCGAGGGTCGGGTCCTCTCCCGGAAGCAGAATTTTTAAGTGCTCGAAAGTACTGCGCAGCATCACCCGCTTCTTTAGAGTTTTTACCACTCCTATGACGGCACTTTCATTCAGAACGGTGTCGGGCTGTAATTGAAGGTCGGTTAACCAGGCTTGCTGCTCCTCGGGTAATCGCGAAAGCCATTCCGAGGGTTTACCATTTGGCAACGCGGTCGGAAATGCTTGTTTGATTGCGATCGCCGTACGGACGCCTTGGCCCGTGAGGAGGAGATTCTCATCCTGGATGGCCTCCCAGGCCATGTCGCGAAATGCTTCCTCCATGAATCCTTGGAAAAGCGTTCGTTCCAATGGATGAAATTGCGAGATTGAAGAGGGCAAGCGCGCAGCTGCAATTGATGGGATCGACGCCTTTTTTCGGAGCCGGCGCTCGGCTCCGATCATTCGGCGAAGCGCCTTTTGCGCAGCCAATGGATCACGCAAATCCGGATAGACGGCGGCAAGGGGCACCAAATGTTTCTCCAGTTCGAGGTCGCTTGTTGCGGCGGCCAAAACACTCACAACCTCCTTCCAAAATTCTGGCTCGTGGGGTTGCAATCGGCGAGTGAGTTTTCCGAGTTGATAATCCAGCGGGCTTAGGCCGCGATCACAGGCTGATTGAACCGCCGCTGCTCCGGCCGACTTCAGCAAGGTGTCGGGATCGGCGCCTGGAGGCATCAAGGCCACGCGCACCTCGATCCCTTCGGCCTGCAACATTTCGCATGCCCGATCGGCTGCTTTCTGACCGGCCTCGTCGCTATCGTAAAGTACAGTCACCCTTCCACACCATCGGCGAAGCATTTTTGCGTGATCTTCCGAAAGGGATGTGCCTAAGGAGGCCACGGCCTCTTCGACCCCAGCTCGGTGGCAGGCGATGACATCGAGATAACCTTCCACGAGTACCGCCT
>JBBREX010000122.1:0-9132 GCA_038225245.1 Fimbriimonadales bacterium
CTCCACCTCTTGAAGGATTCGAACCACCTGCTCTTCCGAAAATCTCGACTTCTTCAACTGACACTCCTTGATCCAGATTCTGGATCAGAAGCCTGCAGTTATGGATGGCTCACTTTTCGGGGGGCAGACCAGCTTGCCGAACAGATAATCCGTGTATTTTGGAAAAATGTTGTAGAGTTCTTTATTCACGCACTAGGTTGTACAGAATTTATCAGCATATTTTCAACTGTTGAATCCTATCCGATGGACTCTTCTTTGTAATGCTCGACCAATTCGGTCCAAGCCCACTGCCTGCGCTGCTCATCGCTCTCGTTAGGTTCATGTAAAACGATGAGCAACGTAAACTTCTCTGGATGCGGGATCTCATGGCAAATTAATTCGACATCGATGCCGTATCTTGACGGCTCTGTAATATTTGGCTTCAAAACAATCAATCTGGGTAATTTTCGAGACTTAAGCTGAGTTAACCGCCTAATGCGGAACGAAGCAACGTTCTCACACGTCTGGAGCATAACGTCAGGCTCCTCCATATTACTTTGCCCGAGCTTTGCATCAATCTGCTTAAGCAACCGGATCTGTTGGACGTTCGCAGTTGATATGGCGGACAGGGCCAATCCCTTTTCAGGCCTCCGAGGAAGCTTTTGTGGGTGGTATTGTTTTAGATCGATCATTCGATAACCAGTAGGCGCTGTGAGGTGCACCTCAATGTGGCTGGCGGCATGAAGACCAATGTTGTCGATTTCGAGGTCAAGGATCGGGCTGGAGGCGATCCGTTCGGCGAATCGCGAAAATGCCCGCGAATATCCAAAGATGAGAGGGATTCGTGCGTGCTGCCAAGAAATGGTAGGCGTGTAGCGGCCCAAGCGTAAATATGAGATTGCTCGCCGCAATCCCCCTGACGGCCCCCCAGCGCCGAACGAGCTCGCTTTGAAGAAAGGCCCGATAGACGATCTCCTGATACATGCCCCAGATCATCTGCGGCACGAAGATGAACAAAGCGACTTCGCCGAGGTTTGGCTGGGCCCATAAAGCCTTCAGCCCGTCTAAGTTGATGAGGGAAAAAACGATAACTGCTATTGGGATGGTCTGCAAGAAGTAGAACTTCTCCGTCTTCGACCAGCGGCTCCAAGCCCGGAGGCCGAGGGTGGACAGGCTTGTCTTAACAAAGCTGACCACTAGCCAGCAAGCCAATGCGGTCAGCAAGCTCATCTGTGCCAATGGCCACCAAGAACGATCCGCAACGTTCAGAGATCGAGCGCCGATGCCAACGAGCGGGCGGGCGATGCCTTCCATGAAGAGGAAGACCAGAAGCAGCCTTAGCCCTTGCTGGTGAGACCAGTTCTTATCTGGCGGCTTGTCGAATAGGAACAGCTGGCCACGCCAAAAGGGGTTGATGCGAGAAGCGCGTGGGTCTTGGGCGACAGTCATACGGCGTTCTCGTTACGAAACGTCAACTTTCAGATTATGGGGGCGCCCAGAAGCTCTCGGGACGTTTGCCGAATGTGTTCGGCCTACGAGTTCAAGCGAGAATGGAACGGTATACTGAAGTCTACGCAACTGCCTATGATGGTGGTGCTCAAAGTACACGGCCTGGCGAGGGTCTCTTAACGTCGGGTTTAGGCTTGTTCTCGTCGGCCCGCCATGCAATTAGCCCTCCTTCGCTTGGTCACCGTTATTGGTTTGGTAGCTTGCAGATGGATTGCTCAAGGAGCCATAGTCACCGGGCGTTGGACCGGCGAGATGACTCGTGATGGAGCGTCACTGCCGATCATCATCCAGTTTTCGGGTTCCAACGGGCACCTCCGGGGTGACTTCACGGCGATTGCCCAAGCCGTCATGGACTATCCGCTCGACTCCGTTTCGCAATCAGGAAACGAGGTCGATTTCGTATTGGGTGGCGGGGTCAAGTTCTCTGGCAAGCTCGATAAAGGACGTCTAGCGGGTTCGTTTCGGGAAGGCTCTGCCACCGGCACTTTTTCGCTGCGTCGCGCACCGAACGCTGCGTTGCCATACAGGGTCCGGGAGGTCAGATTTGGGTCGAGGAACGCCCCTCTAGCCGGAACTCTCTGCATTCCGTCAGGCCCCGGAAAGCATCCTGGAATTGTCCTGCTCCATGGAAGCGGCCCTCAGTCGCGATGGGGAACCCTGCGAGCGGTGGCGGACCTGATGGCCCGCCAAGGCATTGAAGTTTTGATTTGGGATCAGCGAGGCACCGGCGAATCCAAGGGCGAGTGGTACAAGTCCACATACAGCGATCTAGTGAACGACGCTTTGGCCGGCATCCACCTTCTCCAAGCGCGTCCCGAAGTGGCGCGAAACAAAGTTGGAGTCTATGGGCACAGCCAAGGAGGAACTCTGTCGGTCGCCTTAGCCGGACGTTCAACGGACGTTGCTTTCGTAATTGCCGGCGCGCCGATCGTCGGTCCGGTCTTCGAGCAAGACCTCTTTCGAGTCCGAAATGGACTTTCCAAGCAGCAGTTCACAAAGCAGGATATCCAGGCCGCAATGGATTTCTATACGATGTGGCTGAATGTGGCGCGCAACGGAAAAGGATGGGACGAGATGGAGGCAAGGAAGCAGCAGGTCAAGGGTGAAAAGTGGTTCGACTGGGTTGAGCCGCCCTCTAAGGAGAGCTACATTTGGAGCTACTACCCTCCGGTCGGCAACTTTAACTCGCTTCCTGACTGGCAGAAGCTTGGGGTACCGACATTGGTTCTCTACGGTGAGCGCGACGCAATCGAGGACATCGGAGCCTATTCCTTAAGGGCTGATCAGGCGTTGCGAAAGGCAAAGAATCCTGACTTCACGATCGCAATTCTCCCCCGTGCCTTACACGAACTCAAGGTTGATAACGAGCCGGGATCGCCTTATCAATGGCGACATCCGTCGCCAGGACTTTACGATCTGATGATCGGATGGATCAAGTTGAGGTTCGATTCCGGCCACGCCAAGAATCAGCAAGGCGGAGGGAGCGCCTGGAGGTCATGGAGCACTTGCCTCTGGCTTGGAGCGCTTCAAGGACTCCAAGTATCCGACGGGCTCTTCATAGGCCAGGTCGTTGCGAATATGTTCCGTGCTGAAGACAAGCGATTGCTCGAAGTTGAAATCGGTGGCGAGGCCTGGGTCTGCCGCTTCGCCCGCATTTCCTATTTGCGCCATCCGCTCCGCGATAGTTGGGGTTATCGCCTCTCCAAGGTTGTACGTGCCCGTGGCCCCTGGGTGGATCGCCGCTAACGCTACACCCCAGGCCACGTTTTCTACGTACCCGTGAGTCCATCGCCAATTGGGCCACGCCCGGAACGGCGCTGTCGTGCTTACGATCGAATGTTCTCCAGAGCCATACACCTTAGGGAGCCGGAGGACCACTGACTCCCATTCGGTTGAGCCCGTGATGGAGCGTTCGACGAGGATCTTATCGTAGTCGTGCAGCAGGGTCCCGGGAGCGGTGTCCTTCGTGCGATATGGAAACATGGAGGTTCTGAGATCGTCATCTTCGCGCAGGGGGAGTGCTTGCGGTGTTCCCTCCTCAAGGCGTTTGAATATCCCGTATGCTCGATAGACGTCGCCGCTGCTAAGAACGACGATTCTACGAGTGCGACCCGCTAGCGCCGCCACGGCAGTTCTCGAATCCCGCTCGCCCCACAGTATGCCGTGGATCACGACATCGTAGTCGTTGGCTAGGAGGTCGGAAGAATAGCCGCTGACTTCAAAGCTCTCTTGGTCAGCGCAGACCTCGACGACATTACGAGGGAGAGACTTTTGGGTGAGTCCACGGTGAAAAACCACAATCTCGTGGTCCAAGTTCACAAGGAGCTTGACCACTTCGTAGCCAATAAATCCCGTTCCTCCGACAACGAGTATTCTCACGAACTCACTCCCGTGGTTGCAGCAGACGTCTGGCCGCATGTTTATCAGCACTTCGTTTCTTTGTATTAGTGATCGACATGAGGCGCTTGTGTTGAGCTTGATGCGATCTTGGTATGCAGATACGACTCGCACGCTCCAGGATTTTGGCTGACCTGCCTGACAGAACCTCGCGAACATCCTGGGAACCGATCAGCTATGACATATTGTATCTTGGGCAAGTCCGACACCCCAGATGGGGAGTCGGACACTGAGGGTTAGCATGTTTGCAGTTTCTTCCATCGGTTTACTCATTGTCGCCTCGCAGGGCCAGACGCCGCTTCAGGAAGGCCAGTCGTACGCAAAAGCCGCGCTGGCCGCCCGGAACCCAAAGTAGAATCGAAGAACTATGAGCACCGTGCATGAGCTTGTCAAAGGCAGACTAGCCCTCGTCCGCGAAGACCTCGACGAGGTTATCGGGCATCTGAGTGACAAACTCTTGCCCTGGGCTCCCACAACCGGCATGCGGACGGTAGGCGGACAACTCATCGAAATTGCTGCCACCGAGGTTCAAGTCCTAACTTGGATGAGGGAAAGCAGGCAAATAACATTTCAAGAAGCGGAGAATTTCGCAGGCCGGGAAGCCACGCTCGATGGGCTCCGAGCCGTTCTGCATGACACACGAGCCCAGACATTGAGTTATTTCGATTCGCTCAGCGAGTCAGATTTGGAGAAGCCCGTCCCGTTCCCCGACCGATGGTTCGAATCGCTCCGCCTGCCGTTTGCCCCCCGGAGCGAGGCCTTTCGAAGCATCGCGCAGCACGAATGGTATCACGTCGGCCAATTGGTCTCCTATCTCTGGTCGCGCGGCGACGATCCCTACAAGTGGTAGTCGCGCAGACTGATGCAGGGGCTCGATCGCGCGCGAGGAAAAGAGTTCTTATCTTCCTACCTGAGCAGTGTGGAGCCGCGTAGTCCTCTGTCCACAGCGATATGAAGATAATGGACCCCAAACCGACTAAGAAAGGGGTCCGGGGAGTATGACCAGCGGTTTTGGGGCCCGCGGTCGGTTTTTATCTTACCACTCCCTTTTATCCCTCACCCTGCCGAGTTGCGGGTCCGTCTGTGCCACGCCGAAAAATTCCCTCGATCGTGGAGCAGAGCGGGGTACAGTGTTTTCGAAGACCATGAAACGCGTCAATGCGGATAAGGGGCTTTAACACATAACAAAGGCAGTCCCGGATCCCCGGTCGGGCTGCCATTTCTTTTTATCGCTCAGCCCCGCGTTCGGCCGAAGGATAGAAGGATGAGGAAAATCGGCATCGCGTAGGCGACTCCGCGTGGCCGATCTCCCTGACACTGATTGGCTACTCGCTACTCACGCTCTCCCCAATGCAGCACTAATGATGATTATCGGTTATGGACCCTGCGCAACTAGTCAATATCTTGTGGGTCAAAGGACACAAAGGACTATGGCGCTTTAGAGCTTGCCTTGCAGTCAGGCTCGCCTCGACCTGGAATCACACTCGAATTAGCGCTTTACCTGGAGTCTAGACCTGGGGCGGGATCTCCATGGTAAGGCTACGCTTCTCTTTGAGAGCGGCGAGCATTTTCCGATTGGCAAACAACTCGACTTTGCCGTTGGAGGCCGTGGTGGTGTCGGTGTCTATGTTTGCGCAGGCGAACATCTCACGGACTATTTCTATTGAGTGCTCGTCGATCGTGCCGATGTAGACAAAGCCTTGCATAACTCTATTTTACCTGTCATGGGAAAAGGTTGCGGTTCGGCTTAGTCTGGCGGGCACTACATGGGTTACTTCTTCCGACAACGCCAATCGTTATCATCAGCAACTCTGATGAGCCGGATGAGCTCAAAATTGCTTGCGAGCGAGGCGACAGCGGCTACTTGATCAAAACTCCGGACCGGGCCGAATATATCACCTCATCTAGGCCTCCAGCCTTGTCTGGCTGCGTGCACCCATTACTTCTACTGGAAGTAACGCTGCCGATACAAGAAGTTAGCTGGGGAAATGAATTTAGACCGAACCTAAACCCTGCGACACTCGCCGTCGGTACAATTACATTAGAGAGGCTTTGTCCGCGATCGGGCAAATACCGACATGTCGAATCAAGTGGGCGGGTATGTTTTCGGCATCGCATTCATCCTTTGCGGGATCATTGTGATGTTCATGTCATTGGGGCAGAGCGATACCGCAAGGCTGCTGGCCGCGCGAGGGGTGCATGTCACTGGGACGGTCCAGTACGCATCGATTTGGGAGCACAACGGAAACACCAAATATACCGAAATAGCGTCTGGCCCCACCTACTCTCTAGCGGGTGTTTTTCCGATTGGGCAGGGGAGCCGTCAGTTCAACGTGAGCGTCACCTCTGACGCGTACAAGACACATCCGGCAGGCAGCCAGGTCGAGGTGATCTATGATCCTCAGAATCCGGCGGTTTTGGAACTCGGGGGCGGTTTGAGCGATCAATCGAGCGGCTCAACCCGGTGGGGAGGGCTGCTCGCCTTTGTCGTCGGATTGGGATCGGTGGTTTTCACGTTCTTGTACTTCCGGCGTCAGGCGAAGGAGGATCACGTGGACAGCCTAGATGAGGCGATCGAGTACGCGCGGGATCATGAGGGTTGAGGCTCGGAGAGTGCGTGACTTGTTGGCGTCTAGCGGGTGGGGGTCTTCATGTTTACCGACAGAAACGAATTCAACAAATTGGCGCTCCGAGGCGTCAGACGGACTCGCATTACGTCCGTGAGTCGAGCTTTTAGACCCGCATGATGCAACCCTCATTTGGTGCCACATAAAGATGGGATTATGTACGCTAATAGGCATAGTCAGCATTTTCGCCCGAGGAACTGACTATTGGCAAGGCCGTTTCGGAACGGCCGACGCGCCCCTTGCCAGGCGCTACCGTTTACGATATAAACCGAGCCGTCGGCGGCACGAACTCAAAATGAAAGTCTATACTACGGAAGGACACTCACAACCGGAATGAAAAGAGTTCTCCTCTTCCTGGCGCTCCTAGCGCCTTGCGCCGCTCTCTGCGATGAGTGGACGATGCCACCTTCGGTGCGCTTCTCCCAGGACAAGAGCCTAATGCTCTCCACAAAGCGCATTGGTAGGAGGATCACACTCACGCTCAAGAGACGATCAATTCACGGCTGGGTGGTTCAGTGGACGACGCCGTCACCCCAAGACAGAGAACCATACGAAGTCTATTTCTCTCCAAGGGGTGGGGTTGTCTTGCAGGACGAGTGGGGCCGGCTTGGCCATGGCGTTGTGCTCGCCTTCATCAGCCCGAAGGGCGTAACGCTCAAAACGTACCCGCTGAAAGACATCTTGCATGAGAGCGATGTTCTTCGTTCGCAAACGAGCGTCAGCTCGATTTGGTGGACTCATGGGGGACGGATCGGTCCTCGCAAGAATGGAACCGAATTCGCCCTTGTTACCGCGGGTCGCACCTACCAGTGTTTTGACCTACAGACAGGCCAGATGAAGCCGATGACGCCCGTGCTTCGGGAGTCAATTCGGCAAGATTACATTCCGGGTGCTCGCGCGGGCCTCGCTAGCCCCGATTCTCAGTCACGCGCAGAGGCGGCGGACCTTGCCTGGGTTTTAGAAGACCGGGCCGCCATTCCGACTCTGAGAAAGCTGCTCGATGATCCCTCATTCACCAAGATGACCCACCTCCAAGCTCGGGTCTTTCCCGATGGGACTTACAAGGAATACTTCGTCCAACTTGCCGCGGCTCGCTCCCTCGTGCAGTTCGATCCCCGGCCGATGGTGCCCGTAATCAAGTCTAGGATCAGAAGCTCGAATCCCGCGATGGCTTACGATTGGATCGAGACGCTGGCCGAAGCTCGCAATCCCGAGGCCCAGGCGGCAATGAAGCGGCTCACGACAGATCGCAATCCAAGGATCGCTCGAGCGGCAAAGTTGTTCTTACGCTAGGACAGTGTAAGTGTCTCATAAATTCTCGGTCGGTTCACCAATTAACTGGAAACGTCATCTTGAGCGGGAAACCGGGCCTTGGCGAAGATTTCGAGTCCAAGGATCTCGCCACCCGGCGGTTGAATTTTGTTGTCCTCGTTTTTATGAGGCACTACACTAGTGAGTAAGTTTGCGAAGGCTTAGTCAGCGATTCGAGCCGCGAAGCCGGCCAGTGTCCTCAAGCGAGATCATCAAGTTAGTAATCTAAGAAAGAGCGGGTAGTGATGGCTCCTTAAGCGCCGACTGGATACGGCGGGTCGGAAGCCTACCCGATCTTTTTTAGGTAAGCCAGTCCATAGTGAAGGACGGACTCACAAAAAAAACTCACCACTTCCGACCAATTGGTCAAGAACCGAAACTTCCAGTGACCCTTGATGGGGACGTCCCGAATGCCTTAGGGTCTCTGGACCTTCCCGGTAGTACCCATTCGTGAAAATAGGCCCTAACGGCTTCCCGCCGCATCTTGATGGGGCCCGAGCTTTGCTGCGCGTATTCGCTTGGGTTAGTCGTCACGCCTAGTCTGGTCTGGAAACGCTGTCGGCTAGTTGAGATGAAGTCCACGGTCAGAGGCGGGTGCCAGAAGAATGGGCAACAGGGAACCCAGAGTCAGTTAAGGTGTCGTATAATTCCTTGAGGAATAATTCTATGAGACGTGCTTTTACGTTAATTGAGCTACTTGTCGTGATTGCCATCATCGCCATCCTGGCGGCGATCCTGTTTCCCGTTTTCGCGCAGGCGAAAGAGTCGGCCAAGAAAACGATGTGCCTTTCCAACATGAAGCAAATCGGGACAGCGATGGAAATGTACAACCAGGATTACGACTTCGCCTATCCGCAATCGAAGCAAACCGACGCCCAACCCGATATCGACGATGCGGATGGAAGCATTGAGAATCCGGACAACGGCTCCATCTTTGCGAAGATGCTTCCTTATACCGGCCACGGCGGGAACACGAGCGAAGACGTGCTATTCCAACAAAAGCTGTTCGCATGCCCAGACGACGCCACGCCTTTCGATCCCCGGTGTCCAGACGTCATCAATATTGGGGGACCGCATGTGATTTCCTATTTGATCAACGCCTGGTTCGTTTGGGGACTCAATGAGTCACAGGTCGTCCGTCCGGCCGAAACGATCGACTTCGCGGAGAGGCACAGCGAAGATCACAGCGATCCCGTCGATGCTCCCCCGGCGCCATTCTGCGACGACATCTATCACCCCTGGTTTTTCCAGCCCATAAACTCGCAGACTCCGGTCGGAGCGGACGAAATGGACGAAGACATCGGAGCGA
>JBBREX010000123.1:0-9098 GCA_038225245.1 Fimbriimonadales bacterium
GTTTTCGAAGCGATTATTGGGGCAATCTATTTGGAATCAGGATTGGAGAAGGCGCGTTGGTTTATCCTCGAACAGCTGCACTCATACCTGATGATGGTGAGCGGAGGCGATGTCAGCCCGAACGATCACAAATCTAAATTACAAGAAGTCGCCCAAGCAACTTGGAGAAAGACTCCTGTTTATCAAGTGGTTCGGGAAAGTGGCCATGCCCACGAAAAGCGATTTATCGTACAAGTTCTCTTCGACGATGAGGTTATGGGTGAAGGAGTTGGCAGATCGAAAAAAGAAGCCGAACAGAGCGCCGCCTTCGAAGCTCTCGAACTAATCAACCGTGCTTTGCTGTCAAGAAGTGTTGAATCTCCACAGTTCGATCGTTAACCGGCATATTTACGAATTGTTGGCATGAAATATGTATTGAATAATTGTATGTCTCTTGGAAGCGTCCAAGGAGTCTCGATTCCGGGACTCTTAGTCGCGAAGTCAGATCAAACCAATGCTTTGCTGAGAATAATACGCGATCGCGAACAAAACTCTGGTTGATTTAGTCTGATGTCCTAATGGGACAATTATAACGCCTAACTTGTGAGTTGATTTTTATGAAAGGGTTTGGAAAGTATATTTTCGTTGTTAGCCTGGCTTTGGTGCTGGCCTCGAGCGCCTTTTCGACTCAACGAAACGCATTTCTCAGCAGAGCCGCGTATACGAAACAGGCTCTCTTGATGCAGTTGCGTTCCGATCCAAAAGTAATGGATCGGTTTATGAGGCATTTCGCTATGTCGCGGCAAGAAGTCTTGGACTATTTTTCAAGCCTTCGCCTCGCTACCCTCAAACACGATGGCATTTTTGCCGTCTATAACGTTCCTAAGACGGGAGAGCTCAGAGCAAAGGCTTATCGCCTAAAGAAGGGGACAAGAGTGTGGGTCGACCAAACTGGCAAACCGGTGCTCAAAGCGTCTTGCGGTAATCCCTTGACTCGGGGACCCAACATGCCCGAGGCGGAAAGCTCGAGTCTCTTTATCCCAGATGTCAGTGATCAAGTTTTGCGCGAGCTAATCGCGGAAGAGCCGAGCGCGGAAGCAGAGCCCGATATCGTTGCCGATATCGCCCAACCACCTGTGCCCGACGTGGTAGCGGAAGTCGTTCCCGAAGGGCCGAATATTCCGCCCGCTCCTCCGAAAGGGGTGACGATTCCTTCAAACGCCGGATCAGTACCATTTATCGCGGCTCTACCCTTTGTGCTTCTCGGATTCTCCGTGAGCGTGGGCGGCACCAAGCCAATTCCGGAGCCAGCCTCGTTTATGGCCTTGGCGTTAGGCGCCGGCATGCTGATGGTTCATGTTCGGGCAAAAGCTAAGAAAGCTCGATGATCTCGCAGGGAGGCTCCTCGTTAAAGCTGGTGCAGCCATCACTCGTCATATGTACGATATTCTCGATTCGTACTCCGAATTGGCCCGGTAAGTAGATACCGGGCTCTACGCTGAAGCAATGTCCAATTTGCAGGGGCGTCACATTACCCTCGATGATAAAGGGTTCTTCGTGGCCACGCATCCCGATGCCATGGCCCGTCCGATGAACGAATTGACCGCCGTAGCCTGCTTGCGCGATTACCTGACGAGCGGCACCATCGACTTCCTGACATGGGGCACCCAAAACGGCGGCTCGACGCCCAGCTTCGTGCGAGGAATGGACAATCCGGTACAGCGATTTGGCGGCGTCCGAAGCCGTCCCGCAGCAAACCGTGCGCGTGATGTCGCTTTGGTAGCCTTCGACGCTGCATCCGAAATCCATTATCACGACATCACCTGCCGTGAGCGTCGTGCTGTCACTATGGTGGTGAGGTTCTGCTGAATTTGCCCCAGCCGCTACGATGCAAAAAGTGGGGACTCCTCCGAGAGCCTTCATTTCGTTCATCAATATAGATCCCAGCTCCAATTCGGTGGTTCCAGGCTGTATATGGGGGAGCACCTTTGGAAAGGCTCGGTCGGCAATGGTCGCGGCTTTCTGGAGCAGCTCGATTTCCGATTTGGACTTGATTTGCATGAGTTGGGCCAAAATAGGCTGTCCCGCCTTGAAGAGCGCGGCCGGCAGATTCGCCTGCATGGCAAGCAGAAACGTCGCCGGCATGTCGCTGTCGACCGCGATCACCGCCGAACGCAGGGACCACTCCTTCGCAAGCTTTTCAAATAGTAGCATCGGGTCTTCGCCGTCTCGCCAAGGCATTGTTCGCTCGATCCCGCAACGCTGTGCCTGGGTCGCAGAAAGGGCAGGGCAAATCATGGCGGATTCGCCATTTGAGTTGATCCCTAGCACGAGAAATCGCTCGTAACCGCTTTCGAAGAAGCCGCGTAGGTAGCCCATGGTGATCGACGAGGTCGCAAAAAACGCATCGATCCCTTCTCGGGCGAGTACACGTGCTAGGTCCGCCAATCGATCGGTCTTGTGCTGAACGGGCATATGCGGAAGTATATCGGTCCGAGCTTCCGCAAGTATAATCGGGTTGATTTGCCGGATCGTCTAATGGCAGGACAGCGGTTTTTGGTGCCGCACGTCTAGGTTCGAATCCTAGTCCGGCAGCCAGCCTTCGAGATGGTTTGAATCATTCAGAGGGTTCGGCGGCTGAGCTCACTGCCCTGGCCGCTTTAGTCTAAAAGACTCCGTATATTTACCGGTTGCGAAGCTCGGTGCTTGAAATTGACGATCTTTTCGTTATTTTCGGTGTATAGTATGGTTGGAATTGGGATTCTGTCGCTGCTCACCGGGTTAGTGTCCTGGAGTGTCGATTCCAAATTCTTAAAATTGATGCTTCAAGGCGGATATTTTTTTGAGGAGAGTGTACAGTTGATTCTTAGACCTTTATTAGTTCTCGCGGCGCTTGGCGCTGTGGGCGCGGCCAACGCGGTCGTGATCACGTTTGAGAGCCTGGCTCAGAATAACGCCAACGTCAATGACGATGGAACGTTTTATAACGAGCAAGGTTATCACTTCGAGCAGGGTGCGGGCGAACCGTTCCATCTTTCAAGCTTTGGAACGCAGGAAGCACGATATCCGGGTTCCACGGCTTTGTTCGATAACACCGTAGCCGGTATCGTTACGCTGACGAAAATCGGCGGCGGCGCTTTCGATCTTCGTTCGATCGACCTCGCCAATCTGAACGGCCCCAATTCGGTTACCGTGACTTTCACGAATGACCGGGCACAACAAATCCAGTTCACGAAGGTGGACACGCAGTTCCCTCTAACCCTCCAAACATTCAATTTTGGCGCGGTTGGCGTGGGAATCACCAGCATTTCCTGGAGCCAGGATGCACCGTTCCATCAGTTCGACAACGTGAACATCGTTCCCGAACCGGCAACGATGGCAGCGCTCGGCCTCGGCTTAGTCGCGATTGCGGCTCGTCGTCGACGCAAGGCCTAAGCAAGCCTTAGGTCGCAAGAGAGTTCCAAATCTCCACTGGAGATTGGGAACTCTCTTTTGCTTTGTGCTTGGCGAGACGACAACATCTTCGAGCCGTAACCACTATTCAGTGATGGGTTTTACGTACAATGATCGTATGCGGCCAATGTCCGTGGTCGTTGGCGTTTTTCTCTTTGTCGCAATCGCTTCATGCTGCATGTGGGATCGAGACACCCTCCTGCACGATTACAAGCGATTCCCCACCACGATCGAAGCTATCGTTGGCCGAATCGACCGCGAGCCGCCCCTCTACTACCAAATGCGAAAGGACCGCGTGCGGCGACAGCTTCAGGAAAATCCCTTCCAACCTGATCTGTACGACGACATCGCCGTCGCCGAAAGCCGTCTCGGGAATTACAGCCAAGGGATCCGGTGGATGGACCGGAAGGCCAAACTTTCCTTGACCGTCGACCAGCGGTACAGACTCCTCTCAAACCGAGGCACCTTTCGATTCCTTGCTTGGGTAACTGGCGGACGCACAAGTATGAGGCTTCTGGACGCCGCAGTCAGAGACATCGAGAAGGCATTGATAGTCAACCCTGGCGCCCACTTCGGTCGCGAGCGGGTTCAGCTTGCTCTCATGGAGTGGGCTAGGGATGTAAATGCGCCCGGCCAAACATTCAGGCCGAGCCTGGGAGTATTTCTTCTCCATCGATTTCCTGGGCGTTCGGAGGAAGATAAGATCATTGTAGGTCTTACTGGGCTCATCGTGCTTGGTGAAGTTTGGGAAAGCCCGGACGTCATGGCATCGTTCGCGGATCCTGGTATGTTTCGTGGCACCTTGGCCTACTTCGGCCGCTTGCGCGCGACCGAGCTATACCAAATCGGCAAACGTTCGCTCGGCCCTCTTCGAAACACTCCGGATAACTGGGATGTCGGTTCATCGCTCATGATGGGAGGCTATGACGTGCCGGTTCGAAAAGAATTTCGCCGCCTTCGCGACGCCGCCGACTTGTATCGTGCAAAGCGCGAAGAGTTCATGATGGCGCGCCTGAGAGCGGGACGCCACCCGGACACGGACCCGGATTTCTGGATCGGCTGGACTGCACCTTCATTCACTCCCCGTGACCCAGTGTCTCCTATATACCGGCACTTCATCGATAACCAATACACCTACGTCGTCCTGGGAACTCCGGTCGCAATCGTGCTGCTCACCTTCGCCGTCGTCAAATTCGCCAGGAAGCGCTTCCGCGTATGGAAAGCAGTACGTCGATAGAGTGCCGAAGACCCATGAGGAACTGAGGAGCTGAGTTACAGGCAAGGCCCCCACGACTTCCGAGCTGACATTCATGGGCGAGACGCCCATGCTACCTAGGCAACTCTCGCGTTTCTTTTGGCTGACCCTACCGGCCCGCAATTTCCCACTCCGTTTTAGACTAAACTAGGCTCTATGCACAGGCATCTCTTTCTCGGCGCGCTTTTGGCGGCTACCGCAACTTCCGCTCTTGCCCAATGGACCGATCGAATCAGCATCGGGAAAGGGGGCGAGCCAACGATTGCCACCGACGGGAAGGGCAACGTCTACGCGACCGGGCACCTTCCATGCGGCCTGTTCGTCAGTCGCGACTGGGGGGCTACTTTCGCGCCCGCGAAGCAGTTCCCAAACGGATTTTGCGATATCCATTTATTCGCTTGGCCCGATGGGCGCGTGAACATTTCCTTTATCAAACCAGGGGTCAGCGGCCTCACAAGCTGGTTTTCAACCGACAACGCGAAAACCTTAACCGAGGGGAAAGGGGTTGATGGACCGCTCGACCGAGAGTGGCTGGTCGGCAATCCCGTCAACAACGAAGTTTATATGGACTACTCGAACGGCTACATCGGCGGGCCCAAGTCGAAAGGGGTTTTCCTCGCCGCATCGAGCGACGGAGGGAAGACTTTTCAAGAACGAGGAAGGGCCGATAACGAAAAGCCGGGAAGCTACGCTGTCGATCCTCATATCGCCTGCTCTGCCGATGGCAAGATTTACGCGATGTGGCTGGCATCCACCGATTACAACAATATCGATGGGGTAGGCATATCCGTTTCGACGGACGGCGGTAAGACGTTCACGAATCATCAGCGAGTGGCCGATTATCATAAGTCTTGGGGTGACTGCCAGGAGCGATGGATGCTCGGATGCCTCGCCGCTAGCGGCAAGGACACATTAGCGGTAGCGTATGCGGACTACGGTGAATATCTAGTGGATGGCGAGACGTACCACCCGTTACTCGCCTACTACCGAGTCAGCAAGGATGGTGGCAAAACATTTAGCGCGCCGAAGACGGTGTCTTCAAGCGCCGACATTGTTGCATCGATACGCGGTTTTAATGCCCGTAAAAAGGACAACATCAATCTGCCGTTCTACTTGCAGACCCTCCCTTGGATCTGCGCAGATCCTTCCGGCCGCATCCACATCGCCTACGAAGACAATCGTTCTGGCCAGGGCGAAATTAACGGTAAGGCGTTCGACAAGTGGCAAGTTCGATTTGCGACTATGTCGGACATGAGCAAAGGATTCGGTCCGTCGGAGCAAGTTTCGGAGGATGTGCTTTGCAATCGCCCGCCGCTAGATTTCATCAGCTGCGCGGCGGACTCGAAGCGAGCCTATATCATCTGGGTGGAAACTCCCGGCGCGGCCCAAGGTTGGGCCTTCAGCGGCGACTTGAAGGTTGCTCGAAAGATTCTGCCCTCGGCTTCTTCGGCGGCGGCCGATATCGGCGGCTAGCGGTAGATTCCGCAGGAAGAGAGCGATACCCTGGCGAATTCATCCATAGCCATGATTGCCCAGGCGCACTCTGCTACGCTCCACGGCCTCGATGCGCTGCCCATCGTGGTCGAAGTCGATTTGCAAGGCGGCGACCCAAAGTTCATCATGGTGGGCTTGCCCGATAAGGCGGTCGAGGAAAGTAAGGAACGCGTGCGCACGGCGATGCGCAACAGCGGCTTGGAATTCCCAATTCGCAAGATCATCTGCAACCTCGCGCCCGGCGATATGCGCAAGGAAGGGCCTTCATTAGACCTTCCGATAGCGGCGGCCATCTTGGCGGCGAGTCGTCAGGTTCCGATGGCTGAACTTGAAAGCACGTCTTTTTAGGAGAACTAGGCCTCGACGGCAACCTTCGCACCATCGACGGGGCAGTGAATGTCGCCTTGATGTGCTCGGATAAGGGAATCAAACGGTTGATTCTTCCGAGTGCGAACGCCGCTGAAGCCGCGGTGGCCCCAAATGTCGAAGTTTTCGGGATCGATCGCCTCCTCGACCTGGCGGAGTTGCTCAATGGCTCGCTGAGCATGTCTCCATTCAAGTTTGAATTGAAGGAGGTAGACCGGCTTCCGGACTATCCGGTCGACTATTGCGACGTCAAGGGCCAGCGGCATGCGGTGCGTGCCCTTGAGATCGCGGCCGCGGGCGGGCATAACGTGTTGATGGTCGGCCCTCCAGGTGCCGGGAAAACGATGCTCGCTCGCCGGCTGCCAACCATTTTGCCTGCGCTTAGCTTGGAAGAGAGCATCGAAGTTACAAGAATTTACAGCGGAGGCGGGAAAAAGGCGGGTCGGCAAGGGCTCATCTGGGAACGTCCATTTCGATCGCCTCATCACACGACAAGCTACGCGGCGGTGGTGGGCGGAGGCAAAATGCCGAAACCAGGTGAGATATCTCTCGCCCATTTTGGGGTCCTTTTCATGGATGAAATGCCTGAATTCGATAGAAATGTTCTGGAAGCGCTACGGCAGCCGTTGGAGGACGGGGTAGTCACCGTAGCCCGCGTTCAAGCATCCCTGACGTTTCCGGCCGAGTGCATCTTGATCGGCGCCATGAATCCATGTCCCTGCGGCTTCAAGGGTTATCCGGAAGCCCAATGCGTGAGTTCCCCGGCAACGTGTGGCAAGTATCAGTCGAAAATTAGTGGACCGCTGATCGACCGCATCGACTTGCATATTACTGTGCCTCGCCTCAAGCCCGAGGAGCTCCTATCGGCCCAAGAAGCGGAGCCGAGCAAGGCGATTCGGGAGCGAGTGGTTGCGGCCAGACAGCTTCAACATGAAAGGCTTGGCCAGCGCCGCGTGAACGCCAAGATTTCGCCGCGAGAAATACGCGAGCACCTTATTCTTAGCGACGAGTGTAAAGACTTCATGCGATTGGTAAGCGCGAAGCTGAACTTGTCGGCTCGCGTGTTCGACCGATTGCTCAAGGTGGCACGTACGATCGCCGATTTGGCTTCTTGTAAGGAAATTGAGCGTGTGCATCTAAGCGAGGCCGTTCAGTACCGCTCCCAGGACAACTAAGTCAACCTGGCACTTTCGTCAGTACCCCATTCCAACTTGAAGCCCAACAATAAAAACAGGCGGGGCTCTCGAGAGGGCAATGGAGACGTTGGGAAGTGAGAACGGAAGAACAAGAAACTGTTCCGAGGAAAGGGCTCAAGTATTTTTACTTGGTCGCTTTACTGGGTCTCGCCCTCCTGAGCTTTGGGCGGCTAGCTTTTCTCCAAAGATCGATCGCCGACCAAACTAGCGCGACCAAGATCGTGAACCTTGCGGGCCGTCAACGGTTTCTTTGCACGTACATGTGTCTCTGTGTAATCGAGATGGAGAACAGCTCTGCCGCCCCTGAGAAGGCCCGTTGGCGGGAAAGCTTGCTGGCAGCTCTAACTCAATGGAATTCTGCCCACCGAGCAATCAGGGCGGGCGACGACTCTCTTGAAATCGTTCCCGACCCACATCCCGCAATCCAGCGGCTCTTCTCTCAAATTGCTCCCATTAAGTCGAAATTGGAGAATACGTTTCAAGCCGTGCTTGCCAGTGGCAAATTGGACGAGGCCAGCAAATCCAATTTGCTGGCTGAGCGGCGGGCTTTTGTGGCTAGTTTAGATCGACTCAACGAAGAGTTTGACGCAAACTTTCTCGAAAGCGTGCAGAACCTGAGCTGGCAACAATATTTCTTCTTTGCCGTCACGTTACTCGTCCTGATCGTCGAAGGCCTCTTCGTGTTTCGCCCCGCGGTCGAGAAGACTGAGCAGATCATTCAAGAATTGGCGAGGAGCAGGGCCGAGGTCAAGAAGCAAAATATCGAGCTTCAAATTCAAAAGGGCGAGTTGGAGTGCCAACGCGCAGAGGCTATCGAACGCAACCAGGTCCTCGAGCAACAAAACAAACAACTTGACATCCTCAGGCAAGAATTGGAAACCGCGATCAATATTCTGGGTATCTCATCTAAGCGGTTCCAAGAGCTCTTTCAAAACGTGCCGGTGGCTTGCTTTAGTTGTGACCGTCACGGCCACATTTATGAATGGAATCGAAGTTGCGAAGATCTCTTTGGGTACAAAGCTTATGAAGTCTTGGAAAAGCCGGTTTCCGAAATTGTGTTGACCTCGAATACGGAGGGGCAAAACGAACAGGTGCTGCAACGGGTCTTCGAAGGAGAGTCTATTGCCGGCTTGGAGCGTGAAGTCATGCTGCCAAATGGCAATCGACGCTGGCTGCTGACGAGCACTTTTCCCCTAAGGGCGCCAGATGACACGATCCTGGGAGCCATCGTATCGAGCGTGGACATCACGGAGCGCAAACTGTTTGAGCAAAAGGTGGAGGCGCAGATGACAACCATCCATCGGTATGCGAACGACCTGGAGGAAGCCAATTCCAAGCTGGAGAAGCTCGCCGCA
>JBBREX010000124.1:0-9093 GCA_038225245.1 Fimbriimonadales bacterium
TACCGGAGAGATCTGAAGCTGAACCATTTGGACTCTTAGAAGCCGTGGGGAGAGGACTATCTGTCTGTATTCGAACTATCCGGCAAATCTGAATCATACGATCGATACTTCCTTCGGGGAACGCATAGTCTTCATTCCGGAGTCGCAGGATGTTCTCGATTGGAGTTTGCATTGGCAGGTCCGACAAACAGTCCCCTTTAACCAAGCTCCTCTCGGCTGACACAATCCACGGGTCCCTCAAAAGTTCCCTTATTTACAGAATATCGTCGAAAAAAGTGGGCAATTCGGGCAGAACTGGCATATAATCCAGTTGGACTAATTTTGTCGGCGCGGTTTGCGACGGCAGAAGGAGGATTATATTCATGACTTATATTCGTCGCGTGGGCGTTTCGGCGTTTACGCTTATCGAGCTTCTGGTGGTGATTGCGATCATCGCGATCCTCGCCGCCATTCTCTTCCCTGTATTTGCCGAAGCTAAGAACTCGGCCAAGATCATTGTTTGCGTTAGCAATCAAAAGCAGTATGGGCTTGCGCTCACTATGTACTTGGGAGATAACGATGACGTGTGGGCTCCTTGCATGGCGCCCGATATTGGGAATACCGAAGGCTGGGCTCCCCAGAGACCCTGGATCGGCTATGACAACGCAAATGTAGGCTTAAACGGGGGCTACTATGGCGACGGCTCGAAGCCGGCTACCCACAAGCCCAGGCCCGGCGCCATAGATCCCTACATCAAGAACGAGGCGATCAAACGTTGCCCGAGCATGCCTCAAGATTGGCAGGTTGCGGTGGCCTACGCGGCATTCAATCCGGTGTTCGACGGAGCTTACGCCCAGCGACATCCTCAAGTGCGAGGCAACGAGTTTGGTCCCGGAGCAAAGGTATTTTACAACGATCGTAATGGCGCTCAGAACTTCACCGGGGCAGCCCAAACGGAGATCGAGGAACCTGCTTACACGCTGGCCACATGGGAGCACTTCTCACGAGTTCCTCTTTGCCAATTCCTCCAGGGCCCCGATTGGTTTGACAGCCCCCCAAACGACTCGACGTACATCAACCACTTCAACTTTCTGCACCGCAAGGGAGCGACTACGGTTTGGGCGGACGGGCACGCACGCCGTATCGGGTACTTCCAGTTGAAGAGGCCTATGTTCTCATGCCGGAAGGACATTTATCTGTAGACAATAATTAGGAGGGATATCTAATGAAAGCAATAGTACGTGGGTTCACGCTCATCGAGCTTTTGGTCGTCATCGCGATCATCGCGATCCTCTCGGCAATTCTATTTCCCGTCTTCGCCGAGGCTAAAAACTCGGCGAAGATCATCACGTGCGTCAGCAACCAGCGCCAATACGGGCTGGCTTTAATGATGTATAAGGATGACAACGACGGAATCTGGGCCCCGGCAGCCGCTTATTGGCCGATAGCTGGATTTGCTCCGCAGCAAATTTGGATCGGTTACGATAATAACAACTACGGAATCGATGGCGGTTTTTACGGGCACGTTTACGAGAAGCCGCAACACCCAATTCGTCCAGGGGCGGTGGATCCTTACATCAAGAACGAAGCGATTAAGCGCTGTCCTTCCATGCCTCCGGAATGGCAAATGGCGGTTGCTTACAATTGGTTCAACCCCGCATTCGACTCGTACTACGGCGGCAACGAGTACGGGCCCGGTGCTAAGACTTACTATTCGCAAGGAGGTACTCAGAATACAAACGCGGCGAGCGAAAGTGAGATCGATGAGCCGGCGGCGACCATTGCGACGTGGGAACATCTCTCCCGGGTGCCCATGTGTAACTTCCTGCAGTCGCCCAACTGGCTAGAAAGCCCACCAAATGATCCAGTGTACATAAACCATTTCAACTTCTTGCATCGCAAGGGGGCGACTACGGTTTGGGCTGATGGCCATTCCAAGCGAATGCTCTATTTCCAGCTTAAGCGTCGATATTTCTCATGCCGTAAGGACATTTACAATCGGTAAGACTAAGGTGGCATAGTAAGGGGTACATTTTGTCCGCCAGGAGAATTATTGAGATGAATAGATTCCGAAGCGCGTTCACACTTATCGAATTGCTCGTCGTGATCGCTATCATCGCGATCTTGGCGGCCATCCTGTTCCCCGTCTTCGCCGAAGCTAAAAACTCGGCGAAGATCACCGTTTGCATCAGCAACCAGCGCCAATACGGTCTGGCTTTGCTCATGTACAAAGATGATAATGAGGGTTATTGGGCGCCCGCCGCCATGTATTGGCCTATGGCCGGATTTGCGTCTCAGCAAATGTGGATCGGCTACGACAACAACAACTATGGCAATGACGGAGGATTCTTTGGGCACGTCTACGAGCCTGCTCGTCACGCGCCTCGACCAGGGGCTGTCGACCCCTACATCAAAAACGAGGGAGTAAAGCGTTGCCCGTCTATGCCGCAAGAGTGGCAAATGGCGGTAGCCTACAACTGGTTCAATCCGAGCACGGACTATTACTACAATGGGCAGGAGTACGGACCTGGCGCTAAAAACTACTATCAGGTTGCGGGCACGCAAAATTCCACGGGCGCCAGCGAGAGCGAGATCGAGGAACCAGCCGCTACCCTAGCAACATGGGAGCACTACGCGCGCGTTCCCCTTTGCCAATTCTTGCAGCTACCAAACTGGCTGGAGAATCCTCCCCCGACCGGCGGCTACAAGGAGCATTTTAAGTTCTTGCACCGAAGCGGAGCCACGACCGTATGGACGGACGGGCACGCTAGGCGCATGATTTACGAACAACTGAAGCGGCGATACTTCTCTTGTCGCAAGGATATTTATCGGTAAATCCGAAAGCACTGGGGGACGGCAAGTGAAGGCAATCTTACGTGGGTTCACGCTCATCGAGCTTCTCGTCGTGATCGCGATCATCGCGATCTTGGCGGCAATTCTATTCCCCGTCTTCGCCGAGGCTAAAAATTCGGCGAGGATCACCGTTTGTCTCAGCAACCAGAAGCAGATGCTTTTGGCGCTGATCCTTTATAGGGACGACTACGATGGAACGTGGGCGCCGGCGGCCAACGGGACCCGCGCCGGCAGCGAGTTCCCGCCCCAACAGATGTGGCTAGGTTACGACACGCGTAACACGGGCGCAAACGGGGGCTATTACGGGGACATGACCAAAAAGGCGACTCACCCCCCAAGGCCGGGAGCGATCGATCCCTACCTAAAGAACCACGACGTCAAACGCTGCCCGAGCATGCCGCCCGATGCCCAGCTCGTGGTCACTTATAACGGATGGTATTCGCGTAACGACAGTTCGTATTATTCAAGAAACAGGAATGCCGCCAACAATGAATATGGCCCCGGCGCCAAGATTTTGAGGTACGAGAACTTTACGGTCTACGATGCCGCGAACGATAGCGAGATCGAGGAGCCTTCCAACACGATGGTGGCTTGGGAACACTTCGTGTGGGTGCCCCTTTGCAACCTACTGCAACCGAGTGACTGGTTCAACTCGCCGCCATCGTATAACCGCGGGCATTTCAACTTCCTGCATCGCGAGGGAGCGATGACGATGTGGGGCGACGGACATACCAGACGAATGATCTACGGAGCCTTGCGCAGGCCAATGTTTTCGTGCCAAAAGAGCATTTATCAGTAATCATCGAGGAGCCTAACAACCCATGCATCGTATTCGAGCCGCCTTTACTCTTATCGAATTGCTCGTCGTGATCGCCATCATCGCGATCTTGGCGGCCATCTTGTTCCCGGTCTTTGCCGAAGCTAAAAACTCGGCGAAGATCACCGTCTGCATCAGCAACATGAAGCAAATCGGCTACGGGCTTCTGCTGTATCGAGACGATTACGACAGCACATGGGCCCCGATCGCTATCCGCACCGACGCGGGCAGCCAATTCACGCTTCAGCAAATGTGGCTGGGATACGATAGCCGCAACGGCAACGGAGGCGGAGGCTACTACGGAGATGTCTCCAAACCGGCTATCTATGAGCCGCGTCCGGGGGCCATCGATCCCTATCTCAAAAACCAGCAGGTAAAGCGTTGCCCGTCCATGCCTTCCGATTGGCAGATGGCGGTGGCTTATAACGGAACCACTCCCGGCATCAGCTCGGGGTACTACAACAGAAATCCGAGGGCTCGCGATAACGAGTACGGCCCGGGCGCGAAGACGACAAACTGCAATGGGGCATTTTGCGTGCACACGTCCGTCGTGGACTCTGAAATCGACGAACCTTCCAATACGATCTGTACTTTCGAGCATAAGTCCTATCCGAACATGTGCAACTACTACCAGCGAGCAGATTGGTTCGATAGCCCTCCGAGAGACGACACCTACGTGCGCCACTTCAGCCTGCTGCACCGAGGCGGCTCGACCTCTTTTTGGGCCGACGGGCACGGCAAGCACATGATTTACGGGAAGCTGCGCCGACCTATGTTTTCTTGTCGAAAAGACATTTACGAATGATTGTTTCGGCGCAATAGGGTAGAGCGCTTTTGCCAAAGGCACTTCACATAAGGTGTATGTCATGCGGCGCCCTCGGCGAGGTCGCCCTACCGTTGGATAAACTCAGCGTATCCTTCGTCGGACGCCGATATTGCTGTGGGGGCTCATCGCGATCGGGTTGTGCAATTTGTACGGCCTTCGCTTTATTATCGGCGGCGAGGAGATGTGGCGCGGCACCGAGAACCACGACACCCGAATCATCGCGCGGAATCTCGAGAAGCCCCACAGTCCGCTCCAATGGTTTACCGGCGACTGGCCCCTCGGCAACCATTTCTACCGCCCTATTCCCACCCTTGCGTTCGAGGTAGATCACGCCATCTGGGGTCCCCAGATCGAGCGTTATAAGATTTCCACCTGGCTGTTTGCGGCGATATGCCCGTTCGCTCTTCTGTGGTTTGCTTGGGAGCTCACCAGATCGCTCGCATTTTCGGTGGCGAGCGCCGTCCTGTTCGCGGCTTGGCAATCGGGGATCGTTCAATGGGCGCCTTGGGAGTTTGTGTTCAATCTGCTCGCCTTGCTCGCAGTTGGTCTTGGCATACTGGTGGATCGGCGGAAATGGGGACGGTGGATCGGTTTGGGTTGCGTCCTGTGGCTGCTTGGGGGCGAACTGGGAATGCGCCTAACGGAGGGAGATTTTGGAGGGATGAGCTTCAGTTATCGGGCCATGGGCTGGGTGCCGGGACGAACGGCCACGATCATGGGTTTGTTCGCCCTGATCGCTTTAGGTAGCTATTGCCGATTCGAGCGGACAGGCCGCTGGAGCTTCTGGATGATTGCTTTTGTTAGCTTTCTGTGCGCCCTTGCCAGCTACGAGCTTGCGATCATGCTGCCTCTCGCGTTCGTGGTTTGTGGTTTCGTTCTCTGGAAACACAAAGTCCGCGTTCACTGGTGGCTGCATGCCCTCCCATGGCTCGTCGCGTTTGCCTATGCTTGGTGGCACCATGTTCAGCTTCCGCCAACGAGCGAATATCGCTTGCAACGGCGCAGAGGCAATCATTCGAGCATCCGAGATTTGGTGACCTGGCTTTTTCCGGCTTGGCCCTCTCTAGACGAAGTGCTCCTCTTGTTCTCTGGCGACGTCGGACTGGCGGCGTTGATTCTGCCTGCATTTTGGGGCTCTCTGATTGCGATGGGGGTGAATGCTTACGGCTATGTTGTGGCCCGTCGCGAGTGGGTGATCGGGGGTGCAGCGCTCTTGCTTTCGGTAGCCCTGTATGGCCCTCTGGCTTTCCAACGCATGTTGACTCACTACTTTTACCTCGCCCTGGCAATGCGAAGCCTCTTCGTGATAACGCTGTCGGTGTTTGCTTTAGGGGAGGCGCGAGCCCTTTGGGGCATTAAACAAAGCAGCCGTGCAACGCCTGCCGTTTAGCGGTGGAGTGGAGCCTCCGTGCCCCGTCCTCCGTTACCACCGATCCGTGGTGACTTCCACCGTCGTCATTATAGACGATTTTGCGCTCTGCACGTCAAGGACTATGTACCTACCTCGGATGGTTCAATGTGAATCGACGTGCCATTACCGTCAAATCTGCAGGTTGATTCTGAGTCTACGAAGAATCTCAATTCCCATCGCTTGCCCATGGCGGAGATCCTTCGCTGCCCTCAGGATGACTTCGATTACCACGCGCACTGTTCAAGCAAGCCACGTAGGCTAAACTAGAGGCCGATGGCCAAGGCCGACACGCTTCATCGAAAAGGTTTCGGAAAGTCCTCTCGGCGCGATGGTTGGTGGGTGCAGCCGGGACTGACCTTCCTCGTGCTCACCCTGTTTATCGTGTATGCGACTTGGTCCGCATTTCAAAACGCCCACTACGCATGGGGTCCATATTTGTCCCCGTTTTACTCGCCTGAGATCTTTGGCAATTCCCCTCATGCCTGGTTGGGTCCAAAGCCGGAGTGGTTTCCAGGATGGCTACCCTTCAGTCCAGCCTTATTTATTTTGCCTTTTCCGGCTGGGTTCCGGTTCACATGCTACTACTACCGAGGGGCTTACTACAAAGCGTTTTGGGCCGACCCTCCTAATTGCACGGTGAGCGAACCACGCAATGCCTACACCGGCGAACACGGCTGGCCCCTTCTCATCCAAAACATTCATCGATATTTTCTGTATGCGGCGATTCTGTTTCTGATCGTCCTCTGGAGCGACGTGATCAAGGCGATGAATTTCGACGGCCATTTCGGGGTGGGGTTAGGCACTTTGGTCCTTCTTCTTAATTCCGCCCTACTCACGTTCTACACGCTCTCGTGCCATTCACTTCGGCACTTGATCGGCGGGCGCAAGGATTGTTTGTCGTCGAACAAAGCCACCCTCGCCTGCTATTCGTGCGTGTCAGGCTTGAACGGCCGGCACATGCTCTTTGCATGGATGAGCCTGTTCGGAGTGATGTTCGCCGACTTGTACGTGCGTTTGGTGAGCATGGGAATCTGGGCCGACTGGCGGATTGTTTAGCCGACTTTCTCCCAATCGAGCCGAAGTACGGCATACCCGTCCTCTTGACAATATTCGACCCTGATCTCGTGGACGCCGGCATTGATCTGCACAACCGCCTCATCGGAAGTCGGTCCGTGGTGATTCCATCTACTGAGGATTTCCCGGTTGTCGAGAAAGACTCTGATTCCGTCGTCGGACAGGGAGAAGAACCGGTATTTTCCTTCTTTGAAACGGAACAAGGTTCGGGCCGCCATCGCGACGTTACTATTACCGACCTCAGCCGGAAACGGCGCGCTGGACGGCTCCACAAAGAGCTGCTTTCTCGCTTCTCTACGCACCGGCTTGCTCGCAAACAGCTTGGTCCAGCCGTCCTGGTCAGTGTAGGCGAGACCGGGCAATTTGAACCAATCCACGATCCAGAATCCCGTCTTAACCGGAATTTCGATCGTTTCCTTTCGCTTGCCGTCGGCGGAGCGGCCGGTGATCCTTGCCACCTTGAATTCCCCGGGTTCGCGCTTGAGTTCTTCGCTCATTCTCGTTGGCTCAGCTTGGAACTCGCTTAGCTCTTCCGCGCTCGGATCGCATTGAACGCGCGTTATTTTTGGGGGCGCGTTCTTATCGCTGCTCATCCAGGCAGGAAGGTCCAAATACAAGCCGGTTGGATCGAGGCTAAATAGGTCGATCGTCCCTACGTCGATCTTCGTCCAGGCAAAAAGCTTTTTTCGAAAATCGCGGGGCGCATACGCTTCCGGTTGAAGCCACTGGGGTCCCGCCGGCATCAGCCTTTCCCGGTAAAGCTTCCAGCCTGCCGGTTTGGTTGCCTCGATGGCTCTGAGCTTTAAGAAGTCGGCTGACTGGAGGAATTGATGCTCCGCATCGACCTCCAAGACCAAGGTGCTCGCGAGACCCTGCGGCTTAGGAGTGTCGATAAACGTATTGTCCACCACCGCATAGTCGGAGGAATTCTCCAGGGATACAGCAGTTCGGCACGCCCTAAATTCATTGCCTCGAACCTCCAGATTTTTCGAAGGCCTCGTCAAATGCTCAGGATTTGTTCCCGACCAAAGATGAACTGCCACGCCTCCTACTTGATCGAAACGGTTCTTTATGACACGAGTTCCCGCCCCTTGCTCGATGGCGATTCCATCACTTCGGATACGGCGAATATCGTTCTCGAGAATGAGCGAGTCGGTTGAGTAGCCGAGCCAAAAGCCGTAGCCCGAATCTTCGGCGCGATTTTTGTAATAAATGTTACGCTGCGAAAAAGTGCCCTCGAAGGCGTTGTTGGGAGACCAAGAGCCATCGTTGTCGGCCACGATATTGTCATTAGAACTGCCCTCGAACTTGAAACCTTTGGTAGCGGCGTCGAATCCGCCATTCACTTTGTCGCTCAGGAAGAACCCGTCACCTCCGTGGGTAAACGAATTGCCCACGAAGAAGTTGTGATGGCATGCATTGGCCACAGCCACTCCCGCCGCATCGCCTCCCCAACCGCCGGCCCAGGGGCGATTAACGAAATCGATCAAGTTGTAGCTGATGATATTGGAGGACGAATCCCAGAGAGCCACCCCCCATCCAGAATTAAAGGAGAAGTCGCAGTTATGAAGAGTGCAGTCACGGCTCGAGACGAGCACAGCCCCGTTTTGAGCACTCGTCGCGTGGCACCCGGTAATCGAGCAACCCGTACCGTTCTCGATCCATAGGCCAGCCCCATAGGTCCGCCATGCGGAGACGTCGCGTAAATTGAGAAAGGTATCGATAGGCCCTTTTTCGGACGCCATCCGGATCGAACGGCTCACATCGAAATCGCACCCTTCCAGGCGAACGTTTTTTGAATTCTCGACCAGAATATTGAACTGATATCCGGCAACCCGCACATTCTTGAGGGTCACGTTCTTGCGCCCTCGAATGAGGATGCCAGTACCGCCGAAGGCTTCTTGCTTCCCCTTCTCAGGACTTGTCTCGCTCAAGATCGCTGCTCCCTGAAAATCGATCACGATATCGTCGGCAGTAATTTCAAGACACGCCTCAGAACTGCGAGGTTTATATATCTTCACCGCTTTTTGAACTCTCACCGAGCGGCCGATCGATATCTGTCCTCCTGGCAGTGCGAACTGACCGGGCTGTTGCATAAAGATTGGCAAGATGCATAAAATCATTTTAGATAGA
>JBBREX010000125.1:0-8958 GCA_038225245.1 Fimbriimonadales bacterium
AGCCACGTAACATGAATAGTTCTTTTTGAGCGTCGTATAGGAAAATCGACACGGCCTGAAACCGCAACACTTCGCCGGCGACATTGAGCACCCTTTTAATCAGGTCCTCCTCCGTCATTGCTATATCGAGAGCACTGCCGATCTGGACCAGGGCTTCTTCCCTACGCTTCATCTCTTCGCGTTCTAGCACAAGGCAAACGAGACGAGCGACCGTTTCACCCAACTGCAACTCGGCCTGGCCATAAAAATCTGGTTTGTCGGATTCGGCATTCAAAACGCCGCGAATCCTCTTATGCATATCGTAGATGGGAACCGCGATTTCGCTTACGCTGCTGCCGAATAGGTTTCGATACTTAGGCTCGTTCCGAACGTCCCCGGAAAGAAAACTCTCCCCAGTCGCCGCTACATACGCTACAATGCCCTCGCCTGTTCCTGCCCCGACTGAAATCTGCTCACCGTAGGTCTTAAGAGTCCAATCTGCTCCAGCCCCATGCCGCAAATCCAACGTCCCCGTCTCTTCGTTCATTCGTGCAATCACGACGTTGCGGCTCTTCGTCACCGTCATCGTTTCGGATGCCAGCAAGTCCAAGGCCTTGTCCGGATTGCATTCTTCGGTCGCTATCGCCACCAGACGAGCCAAAACGGAAGCGGTGAGCATGAGTTTTGTTAGATCGCAAGGCCCGCGAAAGCAGTCTTACTACTTCTCTCGAAGTGGAAAGCCCATTTGCTTTAGAAAAGCGCGAGCTTCTTCGTCGTTCCTGGCCGTTGTGCAAATCACGATATCCATGCCACGGATACGATCAAAACTGTCGTACGGAATCTCAGGAAAGACAAGCTGCTCCTTAAGACCAAGCGCGTAATTCCCCCTGCCATCGAAGCTGTTTGGCGATAATCCTTGGAAGTCTCGAATTCTAGGTAACACCACCGTTGCAAGCTTGTCGAAGAAATGGTATGCCCGATCTCCTCTAAGCGTGACCTTGCATCCGATTTTCATACCTTCGCGAAGCTTAAAGTTCGAAATTGCCTTTCGGGCCGTCGTAACCACTGGCTTTTGGCCCGCAATAAGCTGCATGTCGCGCACGCTGTTCTCTAGGTTCTTGGGGTCTTTGTCGCCTGCTCCAACACCCATATTGATAACAATCTTATCAAGCTTTGGGGCTTGCATTAGCGACGTATAGCCGAACTGTTCCATGAGTTTCGGCAGAACCGCATCCTTGTATTGCTTCCTTAGCCTGGGTGCGGGTAACTTTGCCACCTTTCCAGACGATGGAGCATCTTTTTCTTTCTTAGCCATGATCAATTATTCCAAGTTTGTAAGCGGCCTGTGACTTAGCGGTCCGCCTTATCCAGATTCGGTAGATCAATAAGAGTATCTCCGCTTTTCTTCGAGTACCGAACCATTTTGTCTCCCTCTTTTCTCCTTCCGAGCCGCGTTGGTTCATTGCTCTTGGGATCCAGGACCATCACATTGCTCATGTGAATAGGAACCGGAATCTTGAATCGCGCCGATTTCTCCCCCTGAGTTCGCGCTTTACGGTGCTTGATCGCCGCGTTCAAAGGCAACGGTTGATCAGCATTCTCCGGATTATCCTGCAGAATGATCACTCTTTCTTCCTTTGGACTAAATGCCGCCACAAATCCGACCTGACCCTTATCCTTGCCAGAAATAATCATAACGCGATCGCCTTTGCGGATCTTTGGTTTGATATGGGTGGCTAGGCGCTTGATATCAGCTTTTGTAGGCATTTACAGCACCTCCGGGGCAAGCGATACTATCTTCATGAAATTGTGATCCCGCAGCTCTCTCGCTACTGGTCCGAAGATGCGAGTTCCACGAGGCTCCATATTTGCCGGGTTGATAAGCACGCAAGCATTATCATCGAATCGCAAGGTGCTGCCATCCACTCGGCGAATAGGCTTCTTGGAGCGAACGACGACCGCTTTCACGACGTCGCCTTTCTTAACCGGCATATTCGGTGTAGCTGATTTCACCGCACCAACGATAACGTCGCCGACGCCTCCGTATTTGGGTTGCGATCCTTTAAGGACAGTAATGCACATTACTTCCCTTGCCCCCGAATTATCGGCAACCTTTAGTCTTGAAAACTGCTGAATCATGTCTGACTACTTTACCTTCTCGATGATTTTGGTCACGCGCCAACGTTTACCTTTACTAAGCGGCCTTGTTTCCATCATCTCGATCGCGTCGCCCACATCGCATCCTATCTCGTCGTGGACCTTAAACTTTTCCGTTACCAGCACTGTTTTGCCATAAAGAGGGTGCTGCACTCTTCTAACTAACTTGACGACCACCGTCTTCTCCATTTTATTAGAAGTGACGATTCCTGTTCGAATCTTACGGCCCGTTGTTCGCTCTGGAGTTTCACCCATTAAGATCCCCTCTGCTTCTCGCCGATTAAGGTTAAGATTCTAGCGATGTTATGCCTTCGCAACTTTAAACTTGCTGTATCGGTTATTTGCCGAAAGACCAAATCTCGGCGGGCCTTGTAAAGAGCTGCTCGCTCCTTACTGAGTAACTCTTCAAGTTCAGGTACTGTCTTATCCTTCAGCTCGGACGGCTTTAGATCTTTCATTCCTCATTATCCTTATGTTCTGACACACTGCCCACCTCGTCGAGCTCTCGATCACTTTTCGGCCTTTCCACCATGGCTTGTCTATCTTGATCCGAATTTGGTACGTAAGCGGCCCGAGCCAATTTTTTCTCTCCTGCCGGGCTTCCTGACTTTCCTGTTTCGAAGTCCGACTTCCTGACGAATTTGCAATCGATAGGCAGCTTGTGTGAGGCCAACCGCATGGCCTCTTTCGCTAACTCTACCGGAACACCGCTCATCTCGAACATCACGCGTCCTGGCTTGATGACGGCCACCCACCCCTCGACCGGAGCCTTACCTTTGCCCATTCTCTGTTCGAGCGGTTTTTTGGTGATCGGCTTGTCTGGGAAAATTCGAATCCAAACTTGGCCTCCGCGCTTAATCGACCGGGTCATCGCGATACGAGCGGCCTCGATTTGACGACTCGATATCCAGGCGCATTCAACCGCCATCAAGCCGTATTCACCGAATTGAATCTTATTGCCGCGAACCGCCTGGCCGCGCATCCGTCCCCGATGATGCTTTCGATGCTTAACTCGTTTAGGCAGGAGCACTGGGCGTGACCTCCTCCGTCCCAGGCTGCTCGGCCGGGACAATCGCTTCCTCGGTGCGAGGCCGCCTTATCGGGGACTCTGCAGCATGTGCGCGCTGTTTTTCCGGCAAGACTTCGCCTTTATAAATCCAGACCTTAACGCCAACGGTTCCATAAATCGTGAATGCGGTTGCCACACCGTAGTCGATATCGGCGCGCAAGGTATGGAGCGGAATTTTTCCAACTTTGTCGCCTTCCGTGCGGGCGATTTCCGAGCCTCCGAGACGGCCAGAGACTTGAACCTTAATACCCCTGCCGTTCATGCGAACGCAGCGTGTCATCGCTTGCCTCATCGCTCTGCGGTGGCTGACCCGCTTCTCAAGCTGAATCGCGATATTCTCGGCAACCAACTGGGCGTCCAACTCTGGCTGACGAACCTCCGTCACATTGACCTGGACTCCCGAAGTCGGATCCTCTTTCCGGACCATCATATTCAGCTGGTCGGTCAATTCATCGATCCCTTTTCCGCCTCTGCCAATGATTGCGCCAGGCCGGGAGGTGAAGATCGTAACCTTAACCCGATTCGCCGCTCTCTCGATTTCGATGCGCGAGACGGTGCCGGTACCAACGCGCTTTCGGATCAAACTGCGAATTTTCTTATCCGAAACGAGTGCCGCCGGGTACGCCTTCTTATCGTAATACCAATGGCTGTCATAGCCACGGATAACGCCGATTCTGAATCCGATAGGGTGTATTTTCTGGCCCAAATTATTCTTCCTTCTGCACTTCTGTCGCAGGATCCGCTTCCGCTGCAGCTACTTCTTCGACAGCGTCCGGTGGAGGGATCACTGGTTCAGATTGTAAAGCCGGCGTTGCTTCCGCCTCCTGAACTTCCGCGATTTCCGCTAGCGCCGTCGATTCCTCAGTCGCCTCAGTTTCAGCCACTGCCTCTTCGCTCTTTTTCTTTCGGGCAGGCTTGGGCGCGTCGAATTTTGGCCGAGCTTTTGCCTTCGTGCCATGAGGCTTTACTTTGACTTGGGGCTCATAATCCTCGACCACGACCATGATATGGCTGGTTTTCTTGATAATTCTATTTCCGCGGCCTTGCGCTCGCTGCGAAATTCGCTTCATCCGAGGGCCTTCGTCGACCTGGATATTGCTAATCCGAAGATTCTCCACGCTCACCCCATGGTTTTCGACCGCGTTCGCCATCGCGCTCACTAGCACCTTCCTCAGGGTAAACGCGCCCTTGCTCGGATGGTACTTGAGGAGTTGCGCGCTCATCACCGCAGGCTTTCCTCTGACCTCGGCGGCTAAAAGGCGAACCTTGCGGGGCTGTACTTTTACGTATTTGGCGACTGCTCGAACTTCCATGATTTACAGTATTTGAGCGCTCACTTCAGCAGAGCGCAAGACCTCGGAGTATACCTTTTACACCTTACTTAAGGCGCGTTCCCCGCTCCGGAATTCCTCCTTGGTGGCCGCGGTACGTCCGAGTGGGGGCGAATTCGCCAAGCTTATGGCCAATCATGTTCTCCGTCACAAATACGGGCAGATGCTTTCGCCCGTCATGCACGGCGAAGGTATGGCCGATCATGTCCGGCGTAATCGTCGATCGGCGCGACCAGGTCTTGATGAGCCTCTTCTCGCCTTTTGTGTTCATTGCCTCGACCTTTTTCATCAAATGATCGTCGACGAAATATCCCTTTTTAATGCTTCTTGCCATATGACTTAGCCGTTTCTCCTGCGAACGATAAAGCGATCGGTTCGCTTGTTACTTCTGGTTTTCTTGCCGAGAGCCTTGTTGCCCCATCGGTCGACCGGGCCTTTCTTGCGCCCAATTGGAGACTTCGCTTCGCCGCCGCCATGGGGATGATCGCGAGGACTCTTAACAACGCCCCGAACGTGCGGCTTGCGTCCCAATCCACGGTTTTTGCCCGCTTTGCCAATCTGTTCGTTTTCGTGCTCCGCATTGCCGACTTCGCCCACGGTAGCTCGGCACGTCGCATGCACCATTCGCATTTCTCCGCTTGGTAATCGGAGGGTAACGTAGGAACCTTCCTTCGCCATCACCTGAGCCGATGCCCCGGCCGACCGCACCATCTGCCCACCCCTTGCCGGCTGCAGCTCGATGTTATGCACCAGCGTACCAAGAGGGATGTTTTTCAGATGCAGAGCGTGCCCAGGCAAAATATCGGCCCCTTCTCCGCTCTTGACGCGCTCGCCCACTTTCAGCCCCTTGGGAGCGAGAATATAGCGCTTTTCGCCATCCATATAATGCAGCAAAGCGATGCGGCAGGTCCGATTCGGATCATATTCGATGGCCGCCACCTTTGCCTCCAAGCCGTCCTTATTCCGCTTAAAATCGATGGTTCGATATCGAGTCTTGTTGCCCCCCCCTCTATTAAAGGAAGTTATTCGACCCCCCGAGTTGCGACCTCCCGATTTTGGCTTCGCCTTGGTCAAGGTCTTTTCAGGAGAGCCTTTGGTGATTTCCTCATAGGTCGAGCCAATCATGTGGCGTCGGCCGGGAGAAGTCGGCTTATATCTTCGAGTTGGCATCGTTAGACTCCGTAATCCTCGAGCAATTGACCTTGGGAGAGCGTGACCACCGCTTTCTTCCAATCAGGCTTCTTGCCCTTATTCTTATAATTCACTCGACGCGACTTGCCCTTCACGTTAACCGTATGCACGTTTGTGACAAGAATCTTCTCCGCTTTCTCGCTCTTACCGACATTGTAAAGCTGCTCGATCGCTCGTTTGATTTCAATCTTGTTCGCATCCTTTGCGACCACGAATGTGTACTTTCGAATAAGCTTCTCGTCCGCCAGCCTGGGATCGCCATAGCTTAAAGCCATGGCCTTTTCCGTGATGTGAGGGCGCACGATAATCGTTGTTGCTTCTTTCATCTTAGTACCAAACCTCTTCGATCAGTTGGAGGGCGCCCTGGGCGATCACTACTTTGTGGGCGATAGCCAAGTCGCGTGCGGAAAACGTGTTGGTCTTGCTTTCTTTGCCTTCCTCGGCCTTCGGGCTCGGGGCCGTCCGAACCGTCACGTGGGCTAAATTTCGAAAACACTTGAACGTAATCTCGTCGTGTTGAGGCAAAACAACCAATATGGACCGATTTCCCACTCCGAGGCCGGCGAGAAATTTCGTCGCTTCGCGGGTCTTCGGAGCAGTGAATACGATATTTTCCGTTACCGTCACGTCGCCCGCTTCGATTTTTGCGGCGAGAGCGCTCAAGATAGCGGCGCGTCGTTCTTTGCGATTGACTTTCTTTTCATAGCTTCGAGGCTTGACCGCGAACGCCATGCCGCCGTGCGCATAATGCGGGGCGCGAATCGTCCCTTGTCGAGCATTTCCCGTTTTCTTCTGTTTGTACGGCTTACGGCCGCCACCGCGCACTTCACTGCGCGTTTTCGCGGATTGCGTACCCTGTCGGGAGTTTGCTTCTTCGGCGACCACGGCCCGGTGCAGCAATGCGGAATTCGGCTTTGCTTCCTTGAGAGCGCCCCCAAGGTCATGCTTACCGACGACTTTGCCGTCCTTCCCTTTTATCTCGAGCTGCGCCATTCTACTTACCCACCTTGTTGATCGTTACAAGGGTGCCGTTTGCTCCGGGAACGGTGCCGTCGATCAGGAGCAGATTTCGCTCGGCGTCGACTTTGAAAACTTTAAGGCCCTTCTGCGTCACCGTGTCTCCACCCATACGCCCCGGCTTGCGGGTTCCCTTGAACACTCTTTGAGGTCCCGTGGCGCCGCTGGAGCAGGGTCTCCGGTGGGTCATATATCCGTGCGACATGTGCTGACCCTTGAAGTGATACCGCTTGACGCCGCCCGCAAAGCCCTTGCCTTTGCTGGTTCCGGTTACCGTCACTTGGTCTCCTTCGGTAAAAAGATCGGCGTTGAATTCTTGTCCCGGTTGAAACCCGGCAGAATCGGTCACTCGAAATTCTTTCAGCGTTTTGAGGTGCCGGGTAACTCCCGCTTTCTTCAGATGGCCGAACTTTGGAAACGTGAGATGCTTTTCTTTTGCCTCACCGTATCCGACCTGAACGGCCGCGTAGCCATCGGTTTCGGTTGTCTTAACTTGGGTAATGAAGACGGGCCCGGCTTGAATAACGGTTACCGGCACCATTTTCCCCTCATCCGTAAAGAGGTGGGTCATTCCTATTTTTGTTCCGAGTATTCCTGGCAGCATTGTGCTCCTCTTCAGCTTCTACCGCCTTGGCCCTTATCTATGCCGTTGCCCGATTTCTCGGCGGGTCGGCGGGGACAGGCTGGAAGCCGTTAGCATCCTCCTGGACGCAAGCTGTAACTATACCTTAAGCGATCTTAAACCGTTACGTCTTGATCTGAATATCGACGCCACTGGGAAGATCGAGCCGCATGAGGGCGTCTATCGTCTTGTTCGTCGGTTCGTGAATATCGATCAACCGGTTATGAGTGCGGAGCTCGAAATGCTCCATCGATTCCTTGTCGATGGTGGGCCCGCGTATGACGCAAAACTTTCGAATATTGGTCGGCAATGGAATAGGGCCGCTGATGCGAGCACCTGTACGTTTGGCGGTCTCCCCGATTTTTTCTGCGGATTGATCGAGGATTCGGTGATCGTAGGCGCGAAGCCTGATTCTAACTTTTATTCCTGTTGCCATAATTTTTGGATTTGAACGATCGGCATCAAAAAACCCCGGATTGCTCCGGGGTTTTGATTTTCCTACTCGTACACCTTGCTGATGGTGCCGGCGCCGACCGTTCGGCCGCCTTCACGAATCGCGAATTTGGAGCCTTGCTCCATTGCGATCGGATTGATAAGCTCGATCGTCATCGTAATGTTGTCGCCCGGCATCACCATCTCCACACCCGTCGGCAAGTTGAGCGTCCCCGTGACGTCCGTCGTCCGGAAGTAGAACTGCGGGCGATAGCCCGTAACGAACGGGGTATGGCGTCCACCTTCCTCTTTCGATAGAACGTAAACCTCGGCATCGAACTTCGTATGAGGCTTGATCGACCCAGGCTTGGCGATGACCATGCCGCGCTCGATATCCTTGCGATCGATGCCGCGCAAGAGCAGGCCAACGTTGTCGCCGGCCTGACAGCTATCCAGAAGCTTTCGGAACATTTCAATTCCAGTACAAACCGTCTTGCGAGTATCGTGGATTCCAACGATCTCGACTTCCGTGTTGATGCTGAGAGAGCCGCGCTCGACACGTCCTGTAGCTACTGTGCCACGGCCGGTGATCGTAAAGACGTCCTCCACCGCGCAAAGGAACGGCTTGGCCGTGTCCCTCTCGGGAGTGGGAATAAAGCTGTCGACCGCTTCCATCAGCTCGAAAATCGAGGCGAACGCAGGATCGTCGACCGCTTTCCCTGCCTCCAGGGCCTCCATCGCCTTGACTGCGGAGCCCTTGATGATCGGGGTGGTGTCCCCCGGGAAGTTGTACTTGCTGAGCAGGTCCCTGATCTCCATTTCCACGAGCTCGATAAGCTCCGGATCATCGACGAGATCGACCTTGTTCATATAAACGACGATATGAGGAACGCCGACCTGCCGGGCGAGCAAAATGTGCTCGCGGGTCTGCGGCATAGGGCCGTCGTTGGCCGATACGACCAAGATCGCTCCGTCCATTTGCGCCGCGCCAGTAATCATATTCTTAATAAAGTCCGCGTGGCCGGGACAGTCGACGTGGGCATAGTGGCGGGTCGCCGTCTCGTATTCCTGGTGCGAGATGTTGATCGTAATGCCGCGCGCCTTTTCTTCTGGGGCGTTGTCGATCTCGTCGTAAGCGACCTTTTTGGAAAGTCCCTTGA
>JBBREX010000126.1:0-8955 GCA_038225245.1 Fimbriimonadales bacterium
CTGTCAGTTGCTCCCCATGACTCCAAGCAACCTTATAAACCCGAGAATTCGACCCATTCAACAGCCGCAAACGATAAATGCGAGTTGCTGCCTCCAATACATAATCAGGCCTGCCGTTTACGAGAATGGTGTCGCCAAGATAGCCATTTGGATCCATCTCGTAGGACAACTGATTCTTAGGATCGAATTGGCGGTCTTGGAGGATCAGCGGAAAATCTTGCTCTCCACGCGGCAACGCAAGGCGATCCTCTTCCTCATCAGTCACGATGAGCATTCCGGCGAGCCCCGAGTACACCTGCTTGCCGGTGCGCATATCGGGATGCGGATGATACCAATAAGTTCCAGCTCTATTAAATATTGGAAAGGAATAGTTATAAGTGTGGTTCGTTTCGATTGCATCGCGAGGATGGCCGTCCATGCGCTCGGGAGCCGATAGTCCGTGCCAATGCACGATCGAAGGCTCCATGAGTTTATTGCGAAACCTCACGTTAAACTGCTGGCCCCGACGAACCCGGATAACCGGACCTAGATTGGAATTTGGAAGATGCTGGAGTGCTCCCGGGGACTTCGGAGCTTGCCCCACGAAGCGAAGTACGTCGGTCTTGGGCCCAGGCAGAATCTGCATGGTTCCTGCTTCAGCGGTCAAGTCGATGACAATCGGCGCTAGGCTACTTTCGAAGACTTGCTTAAAGGGTCGAGTAGAGGGAAGCTTATTCAGCAGTAAGCCAGCGGCTCCTACGCTTCCAACTCTTAGCAGCTCTCGTCGGCTTAGCCCGGCTGATGGGTCTGCATCATCTCTTTCTGGCACAGTGAACTCCAAGGGCACACGACATAGCTCGCGAGCAACACGTTATAGGATACAGGAAATATCAGCAGAAGCGCAAACGAACACCGCCTATCCCGCACAAAGGCATAGGCGTGGGTCCGTGCAACATCGTTCTCTGCCAGCCTTGTGAGCCTCCAACAGAGATCTCAGTTGCTTATGCGCACGGTGCAGTCGCGAACGAACGGTGCCAACCGGAACACCCACGATCTCGGCGATCTCTTGGTAAGGCAGCCCTTCCACATCGGCCAACATAACGAGCAGCCTTTGTTCAGGTTTCAGTCTATTTAGTGAATCTTCTAGTTCTTCCGACACCCCAGTCTGGAGGAATTGTTCCGCCGGACTTGGAGACTTGTCTGCGACTTCTAGATTGAGCGAATCGTCCCCTGACTCAGTTCTGACCGGGGCATCGTACGAGACGGTCTGAACTCGGCGCTTTCGACTGCGAACAAGGTCCAGAAATAGCCGAGTTACAATTCGGAAAATCCAATTTTCAAAGGAGCGATGACCTTCATAGTCGTTGAAGCCGCGATAGGCTCGATAAAAGGCGTCCTGAGTGAGGTCCTCGGCGTCCGCACGATTTCCCGACAGGCGGTAAGCCAGGCTATAAACCTTCTTATAACTCTGTCCCATTAGGCAGTTGAATTCGGATTGATCGCTATACGTTAGTTCTGCTGTGCTCATAGAATTAGTGTTCTTTTGTCAACGAATGACTCGTTCCAATTCAACCATTTCAAGCCACAAAATGTTCCCGGAAATTTACGGAGAGGTTGAGTTCACGGCGGCAAACGTAGAATTGACGACTAATAGTCGCAAAAATTAGCCAAAAAGTTCATCGCGACGCTGCGGCAAATGCAGATTCTGAGGCAGATCGCCCAAACCTTTTGACGAAAGCGCTAAGCAGCGAGGCGGATCGACGAGGGCAGCATTTTTGGGGTCAAGTCAGTTTCATGCTTGCCTGCCAAGACCACCGCTCGCTCGATTGTATTCTCCAGCTCCCGCACGTTCCCAGGCCAAGCATAGGTTAAGAGCGCCCTCTGAGTATCCGAAGGAATATCTTTAATCTCACGCATATTTTCTGTCGCATATCGTATCAGGAAATGATGCGCGAGCGGCAAAATATCCTCTTCACGGTTGCGCAGTGCAGGCAGTTCCAGATCGACGACCTTCAGCCGATAAAGCAAGTCGAGACGAAAGCCCCCTTCATCGACCGCCAGCTGTAGGTCTCGGTTCGTGGCCGCTACCAGTCGAACGTCTACCTTAGTTGCTTTGGTAGACCCGAGCCGCTCAAGCTCGCGTTCTTGGAGGACCCGTAAGAGCTTAACTTGAATGGATAGGGGTACTTCGCCGATTTCGTCGAGGAACAATGTGCCATGATCAGCGCTTTCAAAACGGCCAGGCTTGGAATGTGTGGCTCCTGTAAAAGCTCCTTTTTCGTAGCCGAAGAGTTCGCTCTCCAGCAATGATTCTGGTAGGGCGGCACAAGAAACAGGCACAAAACTATGGCGACTTCTGCTTGATCGTTCATGCAACATGCGGGCAACCACTTCTTTGCCGGTCCCACTTTCGCCGGTAATGAGGACGGTCGCTCGGGCATCCGCCACCTGGTCGATCATTGCCAAGACTTCTTTCATCGCCGACGACTCCGCGATAAAAGAACGATCATGCTTCAAAGCCTTCTTGGCGGTTGGCGGTTGGCGGTTAGCGGTTAGCGGTTGGTCGATCGCCGATAGGACGACCTTGCGAATTACGTCCAAGTCGAAGGGTTTGGTCACAAACTCGTACGCCCCGTCGCGGATCGATTGAACTGCCTGCGGGATCGTGCCGAAAGCGGTCATGATGACGACCGGAAGATCAGGCCATTGCGAACGGATATGGCGCTGTAATTCATAGCCTGAAATGCCCGGCATCGTCACATCGGTAAGGACACAAGCGAAGGTTTCCGACTCCAACTTGCGCAGAGCCTGCTCACCGTCTTCCGCTGTCGCCGCTTGTACGCCACTTTTCTCGAAGGCCGCTTGCAGGATTCGTCGCAAGTTTGGCTCATCGTCGACGATCAGGATTCGGTGCGGTATGTCCATTTAGTTTTCTCCCTCGAAATTTAGCGTAACGCTTGTTCCCTTTCCTAATTCGGATCGAACCGTGATGTCGCCTCCATGGGCCTGAATGGCCTTCTTGACCACGCACATGCCCAGTCCTGTCCCGTTGGCCTTCGTCGTAAAAAATGGAACAAACAGGTTGGACAGCGTTTCTGCGCTCATCCCGTGGCCTCCATCTTTTATGGTGGCTGAATTGCCTCTCACGGTGACCAGTACTTTCCCGCCCTGCTCCGATGCTTGGATTGCGTTTCGAAGCAAATTGCGCATGACTTGTTCGATCTTCGCGGTATCCAGTTGTATGATCGGTTGCGCGCCTTCGATTTTCAGCTCGACTTGAACTTGGGATTGTGGTAGATGCATGCAAAATTGATCGATGACTCGGCCAATAACGCTCGCCAGATAAGACGGTTCGAGTTTCAGCGTCACGGGGCGGGCGAATTCGAGAAACTCGTCGCACAATGCATTCAGTTTTTTCGCCTCCACTTCGATCATCTGGCCGAATTCAAACGACAGATCAGGTGAGGACACAATCATTTGAGCGGCGGAAATGATCCCAGTCAGGGGATTACGGATTTCGTGCGCGATTGCTGCCGTCATTTGGCCGATCTCGGCTAGCCGCGTCATTCGTTCAAGCTCGTGTCGAGAGCGCTCAAAGGCGCTTACATCTTCGATCGCAATGGTCACTCCGCCGTCGGGCTGAGGTGATCCAACTAACAACCACCATCGATCATTCGACCGATCACCGACCGAAATCCTCTTGATTTCTCCTCGGTTCGCCGCGTCCAACACGCTCTTCGCGGGCTCGATGAGAATCCTCGAACAATTCGAGAGGCCTTCCTCGAAAGTCGACCCTACGGCTTCTTGCATTCCGAGCATCAAACTCGCCTGCGCGTTCCTGTGGGTGATAATGCCCTCGCGGCTGACCAGCACCATTCCGATGCCCAGATGATCGAGTACTTTGCGCAGTCGTTCATAAGACATCTCCGCATCTCGTTTGGCGAAATCCATCCGCCCAATGAGGGTCGCGTTGTTGACGGCGAGGGCGATATGGGCGGCAAGCGACATCGCCAAGCGCAGATCATTCTCGCGAAAAGGCGATCGCCCAGGCCCTCGAGCAACATTCAATACGCCGACGATATCCCCGACGCCCGTATCCAGGGGAACGATCATAGAACTCGTGATCGCCTCTGCCTCGCCGAAAGGGTCGAGTTCGAGGTTGGCGGTTGGCGGTTGGCGTTCTTCCATGATCAGAGGCCGGCGATTGGCAATGGCCGCTCCCGCTATCCCGATTCCGCGAACGATTGCGGCGTCACCTGGCAAGGGCTTTGTGCCTCCGCTCTGAGCGGCTAATTGGAACGTCTGCGACCCTTCCGCGCAGGCAAATAAGGAAGCTCGCGAAGCTCCAAATAGAGCGGTGCATCGATCGATCATGCATTGCAAGTAAGCGTCGATTCCGCCTTCGAGCGATGCCCAAGGGATGTCGATGAGACTCCACGCGTCGATCGCGTCCATATTTGGGGCTTGACTCAATAATGAAATTATTGGCAAACCCGGCTTGATCCATACTTTGGGCATGCCAAACCGCTTGGCTAACGAATCATCGCCCTATTTGTTGCAGCACCAAAGTAACCCGATTGATTGGTACCCCTGGTGCGAGGAGGCTTTCTCCAAAGCCGAGCAAGAGGACAAGCCGGTGTTTTTGAGCATTGGCTACAGCGCTTGTCATTGGTGCCATGTCATGGCTCACGAGTCCTTCGAGGACGACGAAGTCGCCCAGATGCTGAACGAGCATTTCGTGAGCATCAAAGTTGATCGTGAAGAGCGTCCGGATATCGACGAAGCGTACATGACGGCCGTCCAATTGGCCACCGGAAGAGGTGGATGGCCGATGAGCCTGTTCCTTACCTCCGCCAAGAAGCCATTCTTTGCCGGGACCTATTTTCCAAAAGGGGGGCGCGGACGCATTCCTGGCTTTCTCGAGCTTTGCCGCAGCGTGTGTGACGTTTGGCGGGACCAGCGCGAGCATGCCATAAGCACTTCAGAAGAGTTTTCGGTAGGACTTTCCAACGTTCTGGCGGCAGAGCTTCCGGCAATATCCGGTGAGCTTAGCCCGAAAATGCTCGACGAAGGGGTCATGGCCCTTCATGCGGATTTTGATCACGAGCATGGAGGCTTCGGCGGTGCTCCGAAATTTCCACCTCATCCGGCGCTATCGTTCCTGCTCGGTTTTGCCGACCCGGGCAAGCAGCTCGCTTCGACCGGCTGGGAAGACCAAGCTCGCTCGATGGCCTTGCAGACCATCGAAGCAATGTTGCTCGGCGGAATTCATGACCATGTGGGCGGGGGATTCCACCGCTATTCCACCGACGCGCTCTGGCTGGTTCCCCATTTCGAAAAGATGCTCTCTGACAATGCCCAACTTCTTTCATTATTGTCACGGGCAGATCGGGGTTTGGGCTCCTCGGCCCATTGTCGCCAAGCGGCGAAACGACTCGTGTCATGGATCGAGCGCGAAATGACTTCGCCGCAAGGCCTATTTTACTCTGCCATCGATGCCGACAGCGAGGGGAAAGAAGGAGGATCAATCGTTTGGACCACCTCGGAAATCCGCAACTTGCTCGGAAGGGATGCGCAGTCTCTTATCGATCTCTACCAGTGCCGGGATGAAGGTAACTATCACGATGAAGCAAGTGGCAAATTAACCGGCCAGAACATCCTCCACCTTAGTCAGATGCCGGAGATCGATACGGCCCCATTTCTCGACCGCCTTCTCGAAGAGAGGCTAAAACGTCCTCAGCCCGAAATCGACATCAAGGCTCTAGCTTGCTGGAACGGCATGATGATTCAAGCACTTTGCGAGGCGGGGCGCTTCGATCTCGCCCAGCGATGCGCCAACGAGTGGCTCGCGCTTGAAGAATTGTTTGGCGAAGTTCCTCACCAAGTCGTTGGAGGCCGGCCATCCGGTCGTGCTTTCCTCGACGACTATGCTCATCTCGCATTCGGGCTGTACTGCTTTGGGACTGCCTACCGCTACGATGCCGACCGAATTAGCCGCGTCATGATCGATCGCTTCTACGACGAGCAAAATGGCGGATTTTTCTTCACCGACTTGGAACATGAGCCTCTTTTCGGCCGCACTAAGCCCGCTCTCGATGGTTCGAGTCCGAGCGCTAACGCGGTGGCCGTTCGGTGTCTTCTCGAGCTAGGCGATTACCGACGAGCCGAGGCGTGCCTTCGGCAATTTCAGAGTTGGATGGTGAAAGCTCCCAGAGCTACGTCCGCCCTACTCGAATGCCTTCTTGCGTTTCTTCAATCTGGCGCTTCGGACGAGCTTCCAAACATCCAGTTTGAACTCGCTGCCGATGAGATCCAAATCGGACAAGACGAGTGGGCGAGAGGCGCCATCAAAATTGAGATTCCTCAAGGATGGCACCTTCAGACGCTCGAAATCCGGATCGACCCAACGGGAGAAGCGCAACCGGTTGTTTTGACTTCGCAAGGACTCAAGGGAGATATCAGCGTGCCGTTTCACATCGCTCAGCTCGGGCCCGCGGTGATCTTGATTGACTATCAAGCTTGTAACGAGCGCGAATGTCTGCGTCCTGCGCAAGCCCGGCTCGAAGTCAAGGTGGTCGAACCTAAAGAGTGGAAGTCTCCCCCTGCTTAGGGATCGTCACGTCCCAGCCAAGTTCCCCGACGATCTTGTCTCGCAGAGAAGCTTGAGCAGGAGGTTCCCCGTGGACGATAAATGTTCGTCGAGGGGCAGACTTGAAGTTTTTCAACCACTTCATGATTTCGCCGTAATCGGCGTGAGCGGAAAGCGCATTCAGCTTTTCGATTCTGGCCCTGACGGCAATTTCCTGGCCATGAATCACCACGGTACTCGCCCCCTCGATTAGGCGACGGCCTAGTGTTCCGTCTGCCTGGTAGCCCGTAAAAAGAACGATCGTCGAAGAATCCCCTAGCCGGTGCTTCAGATGGTGGATAATTCGACCGCCATTCGCCATTCCGCTGCCGCTGATGATCATCATGGGGCCCCTTTGAGAGTTGAGAGCTTTCGATTGGTTGCTATCGCGAATGAATTCCAGATGCGCCGGTTGCAACGGGTCGTGGCCCTCTTTGAGCTCTATTTTCATCTCGTCGTCGTGTTCTTCGGCTGCTTTTTCGTAAACTGCGGTCGTGCTCGTCGCCATCGGACTATCGACGAACATTGGCATCCGAGGAATCTTGTTGGCCTGCTGGAGATTGTAAAGGTAATAAAGGAGCTCTTGGGTGCGGCCGATGGCAAAGCTTGGAACTAGAATGGCCGAGCCCTGCTCGAAGGCGGTGTTCATGATTGACGCCAGCTTGATCTGGGGATCTTCGATCGGATGTAGTCGGTCTCCATAGGTGCTCTCGACCACCAAATACTCGGCATGGTCGACTAACGTCGGATCTCTAATGATGGGCGTATTGAATCTTCCCAAGTCGCCCGACATCAGGATTCGCTCGCCATTTTCGAAATACACTTCCGCATACGCCGAGCCCAGAATGTGCCCGGCCGGTAAATAGCGCCATTGGGCGCCACCCGGTAGCGGATGAAACTGGCCATATCGCACGGGCTCAAACTGCTTGAGACATTCGTAAGCTTCGCGCTCGGTGTAGAGCGGCAAGGCGGGATCGTGGGCGCTCAGGCCATGCTTGTTTGCGAAACGCGCATCTTCTTCCTGCAATCTGCCCCCGTCGGGAAGGCTGATTCGGGCGAGGGCGATCGTCGCTGGTGTGGCGTAAATCGGGCCTTGGTAACCATGGGCAACCAGACGCGGTAGGTATCCGATATGATCCATGTGGGCGTGAGTGATCACCACGGTGTCGATCTCTTGAGGTTGAAATCCGAGCTGCTGCCAATTTCGCTCGCGCAATTCCTTCCGACCCTGAAAGAGTCCGCAGTCGATCAAGATCTGGTTCTTTCCAAATCGGAGCATATGTTTAGAGCCGGTCACCGTTTCCGCGGCTCCGTAGAAGGTAATCGATTGCGGCATGCTCGCGATGTTACCGTCAGTGCGAGAATTGGTAACATCCTCGAGATGCAGGCAGATATAGCTTTGATCGGGGGAACCGGAATCGGGGAGATTCTTGCCGCGCTGCCGGGCATAACGGTTCATCTCCCCACGGGGGCCGGCATAGTTAGGGGGAAGCTCGTCGAAGAAAGCGGAAACCGAATTTTCGTCGTGCAAAGGCACGCCTCCGGCCATCGTACAGCTCCCCATTTGGTGCGATACGACGCTCTCGCCCTGGCCGTGCAATCTCTCGCCGTTCGGGCCTGCCTATCCACTGCCGCCGTGGGATCGTTGCGAGAAGACTGGGGGCCGGGCACGATGGCGTCTTGCCACGACTTTATCGATCTATCGGGACGTCAGACTACGCTGTTCAGTCAGACCGTCTGCCACACCGATTTTTCGCAACCCTTTGGCCAAGATGCTGCCGCCGCACTGGTATCGTGCGGAGGCGCCGTGCAGACACATGCGACCTACGTCAACGGAAACGGTCCCCGTTACGAGACTCCAGCCGAGATTCGGATGATGCGCAATCTTGGGGGGGACGTGGTTGGAATGACCGCGGGAAGCGAAGCGATCGCCATGCGGGAGGCGGGCATTCGTTACGCATGCCTCGCGGTAGTGACGAATTTTGGCTGCGGACTGGCCCCGGGGAGGCTCGACCACTCCGAAGTAACAAATGTCATGGCAGCCAATGGCAAGCGGATCGTCCAGATCTTGCTCGAGGCCGCAAAGACCTTGATTAAGTAAATGTCTTCTCATCGACGCACTTTAACGCTCGCACTCGCCATGACGCCCGGCATCGGCGGCAAGACGATCACGCGAATCTTAGCCCGCAATGATCTCCTCGGATTGAACCCAGATACCTTCCTTGGGCTCTCAGGGGAGTGTCTTCGCGAAGAATATCGACTACCTACATCTGTGGCCGAGCGCTGGTCGTCGAACGCCCGCTTACGGATGGACGAAGCGGGTCGATTCGAGCAAAGACTCGATGCGT
>JBBREX010000127.1:0-8869 GCA_038225245.1 Fimbriimonadales bacterium
AGGTCATTGCGTCTGCTGGTGGAATCTGGTGCAGATCGGAAAGCAAAGACGTCGTCTGGACTAACACCCGAACTACTTTTGCATTGCCAATGGCAAAAGCTCAGCGCTCAACGTCAGAAAGACAAAAAATCCATTGACAAACAAATGCTGAAATTCCTGGAGTCCATTCGTTCTGAAGAGGAGCAATCATTGAATCTAGCGAGAAGGCTTCTTTCGCCCGCAGCTGAATAGTTCCGAAGCACTTATTTGCGTGCAGTCCGGCGGCTCTAGTCCGCTCAGCTAAAGTTCGCAGCTGCGATCCGGCTAAGCTCGGCAGCGAAGTCCTGACGGTCTCTAGCATCTCGAATACACTGGGTTGCGGCATGATGGATAGCTCCGAACACGGCTACAAGTTCGCGAACGGCTACAAACTGGTTCATCTTTTCGAGCCGCTTGATCTCGGTCTCCGATAGCGTTCTCGCTTCGAGCATCAGCTCCCGCGCCTCTTTCTCGCTTTGGGCCGTTCCCGCGCCGTTTTGCAGGATGCGCTCCAAGGCTTTAGCCTCGGCATTCGCCGCTACTAAATTTTCGTCTTCGAGAGCACGTTTTAGTTTTGCCGTTGCGAGTATTGCACTCTCCCACAGTTGCGCATGACTCTCATCACCCATCTGCGAAGGCTTTTGCTCAATCAGGGCAACGTAGACCGCGAGATGCTCGCGCTGGTTTATCAGTTCGGAGTCGGCGAGAGCCTCTTCGTATCTTCGTGAGAGTTGCTTGGGAAGGCTTTTGGAGTACCGGCCATGCTTAATCGGTCGGCCTGGCGATTTGCCGCCGTGATGGTAGCAGACCGTTTTGCCTTTCATAGCCTTAGCGCCGCACTTATTGGATCGATTCGTCTTCTTTTCTCCTCATGAGGTTACAGCGTCGGTTCGATCTTTCCGAAACGGCATTCAAGTTGCCGAAGCGGATGGGAATGCCCGATTTACCAACGAGTGGGACCATGGAAGTTACCGAAAACTTCACGGACGTCCGCATCGATCCTCAAATCCCCGCTACCACCTTCGCCCGCCCCAAAAGCGCTTAGACTTTCGATTCAGGACAAGCACAGCGACGATACCGATCCTCAGGAATCCATTCTAGCTTGGCCAATGCATTTGCGGGATGCTCAGGGGGGCTTCCTGCAACATCGAGCCCATAATGTGGCGAGGTGTGACGAACGAAGTGGCTCGGCTTACTTGCTTGTTAATCGCCTTGGCGTTGCCGGGGCTCGCGTGCGCCCCTTTCCCTGCCGGACATAGGTCGATGGTGCAAGTTGGAGACCTCCGGCTTCGGCGAATGGCCGCGCTCTACCAAGAGTTCGGGCTTCCAGTTCCACCGCGCAATGCGGAACTGATCCGGATTGAAACGCAAGGGGGGGACATTACATTGGGACTCCTGGTGCATGGAGCGCAGCCAACTATCTATCACGGTATAGACGGCCTATCGGAAACGCAGCTTCAGGGTATCCCCAACTTGCACAAGAAGACTTACGAGCACGTCGGCGAAGAATCACCCGCCGTAGGTCAGGCAGTGCCATTTAGAATAATGGTTGAACCATTCGTATGGTCTAGGCCCTTTGAGCACAACAATCTCCTCGAGACGGCGATTCAGCTCGCAATTATCGGTCGCGAGCACTTGGCATTAGAGCTGCTGAAAAATTGTTTTCCACTTTATTGGGGCGTGGGGCACCTCTACGGATTTCCATATCAGCCACCGGATGCTAGCCCCGAGAGGGCCGTCGCCTGTATCGTGATGGCCAAAGCACTCAACGAGTGGGCCACAGCCGGTACAGACCGAGCCCGAATCCTGGACAGCGTCCGTAAGGTCGAAAGTGCCGGCTTGTATCAAGGCACAGCTCAAGACATCGAATTCTTGCGATCGTACAGGGAACGCATGGAAGCGGCCCTGGAGCCTGGCAAGGGACCAGCAAGGGCCACCGAAATCCGGCTTAACGATCTGCTGCAAGCAACGGGGCCAACTCCACTCGGCATGACGTACATGCCGGACTGGCCATTTAAGTCCCTGATCCTGCAAGGATTTGCTGGGATACCTGACATGATCGCTCACCTTAACGACCGGCGTCTGACCCGGATGGTGTATAAAGGCTTCAACAACACGCCGCCCCGGCTCATGACCATTGGCGATGTGGTGCGTGACGCGCTTTTTCTTTTCGTGACGAAGGACACGCATATGAACGAGGGCTGGATTCGGGATAAAGAGATTACGGATTGGTGGGCTAAGACGAAGTATATGACGGAGGAGCAGTATTGCCGAGAGAATCTTATTCCGCCTCCCAAAAAGTCCGATCCTAGCGGATCTTTAAGCACGGAGGTCTGGCCGAACGAGGCATTACTGGCAATCTGTGAGGTCCGATATCCGAAATTGATCCGCCAAGCTTACGCCAAAGCTCGCGGAGCACGTCCCGACGTTGTGTTGGTGTCGTTGCGAACCGCGTTGAAGAAATCTTCCCTGGAAGGAGAACCCGGAACGAAATATGGGAGCTTTTGGCCGGAACTGTTCAGGAAGCACCCGTGCGCGTACGTTGTGAGTAAAGATCACGGTTTACGAGTTGTAACTTTCCTAGATAAGACTGGTATAGTTATTGCAACTACAACCGAGCCCGAACATTTTCGGGAAATCCTCTTTTCGCCATCTAGAAAGTATGCTGCCGTCGTCGCTGGTGATTTCATTGGACCGTTAAAGGTTTGGGTTTATGATGCACATGGTCCTGTCATGTCCAAAGAGATGCCCGCCGATACTCAAAATGTACTATGGGCTGGTGGCGATACACTCCTTACTTATGGCAAGCGGGTTCCAATTACCCCTATTTTTGGTTTTGAGGGCAAGCGGGACGAGAGCCAGCGGTCTAACCTCAGAATTGATGACCTCGCGTATGTTGGCTTTGATGCGGAGCATGCATTTCTGGCGACCTTGGAAGAGAAGACCAATCCAAAGCTCAAACCGCCAGGCCTTCGCATACCGAGCCGGCAGTTGTTATGGTTAAACAGCGCTCTTCAGAAACGTGAGCGCCTCAAAATTGATCTTCGCGCACCTATGGCACTACGTGTGTCCCAAAAGGGCAAGTTAGTAGCGCTTGCCGACGGGCTTGATACGGTTTACCTTGTAGACCCGCGTACCCAAGAGACGCTCAAGGTTTGCAGCACAGGGGATGTCGACTACTGCTGGAGTCCCGAAAGCGAGGAATTGCTTAGTTTTTGTGGCTCCTCCGGCGACTTTCAAATTTCAACTATTTCTAAATCGGTCATCCACCAACGCAAGATATCTTTCCCTGGAATTCAGATTGGCAGAGGTGCATGGATATCGAAGACATTGATATGCGCCATAGGAGCTGACCGATCCGGTCAAGATATGGTGATGGTGGTCGATGTTCAAAATAAATCTAGCTGGAAGCGAATCAAAGATATTCACCACCCTATTTACATTCGGACGATTTATTATTAACGTTCCACTTCATCGTTGTTAACATACCCCACCTTAGAGCTCCGGAGAGCGAAGCATATTTTGCTCCGAAAGTCGGACCCAAATCCGTATCGGGGGTGCCTAGGCTGTTGAAAACCGAGACGGGACCGGTAAGCGATGTCGCCTGAGGTTTCATATACGTCCGCCGGGCCGCCTCCGCACGTCGCACAGCTATCCGCTCCGAACGAGAAGAATAAGTTGCCGTTCGATAAATTGACCCCCATATGCATGGGCCAATATTTTCTGGATCCACCTTCGCCTGCCACTTATTTCGCTCCCTTATTGTCGGTTTGCCTACAGCGACGATTCTAGCACGACATTTAGTAAATCCTGTCAATGGTGTCAAGGTCCCAAAGCGAGCCTATATTTAATTGGAAGCGAGTGAATCGGTAAAGGTTGCGTCTACGATCCTATGGACTCCTAGAGCAATTAGGGATAATAGCATTGTGGGGGACCACGATTGTCGATGATGGCAGAGCAGTGATGGAATGAACGATGATGGCAAGTTATTGTTCAACGAGGTAAGCGACATACTCAATCGGGAGATTCCTTATCCAGAATTCCTGACGGAAGGAGGCGAAGCCTTACAAAAGCTTACTGATATATTCTTTCCTAAACATCGACTTACTTCTGTGCTATATAACCCGAAACTGTTCGGGAAGTCGACGTCAATTGGCGGATTGGTTCGTATTCCTGTGCCCCCACATCTTCACAAGTTCGAGCAAGTATTCACCATCGCACACCACTGGGTGCTTTGGCATCGTTGGCGTCGATTTAGGATCGAACCAAGAGAGGCGACGTTTGGTGTTCTCAGGGAAATAATTGCAGCCGCCCTGCTAGGCATACTTTACCGGGACGTGCAAGTTGTTCAATTTTACTTTGCTTGGACTTCGGATGTTGTAGATGCTTCAGAGCTAAAGGGTGCCGAGCGATTTCGATATCTTGTATCTCAGATGTTGGCCTCCAATGCGGAGTATGTATGGACGGACGATCCAAAGGAAGCATTACTTATGAAAGCTGTTGGCAGTATAACTGATAATGGGCAACTTGACACAGACACCTTCGACGGAAATCGCCAGGCATATCGCGACATTCTATATTCCGGGCCTAAAGAGCCCTGATACCGCTTCCACCACAGATCCGCACCCTCATCTCTCCATCAAGTTGCGCGCAGTTATTGAGTCTGTAGCTCGGGGAAAGATAGACAAGGGAGCATTTACCGCAAAGGCATCCAGCCAACTCGTACCTGTCATCGAATCGCAGGGCCCCAGCATGCTTCGACCGCATGGCTCGCTTCTCTCATTCAGTTTCTTGAGCGAAACGAAGATCGGTGCTATCCGACTGGTGCGATATAGGGCCCAATTCGAGCACGGCTCAATCGTCTTCGCGTTTTCTCTCGCGGCTGGAGACTTGATCTATGACATCGATTTCGAGGAAGGTTCCTGACATGCTGAAGCCGAACCGATAGGCCTGATCTTAGGGTGTTCCGGACGGTTCGACAATAAGCAACTCTTGTAGAACACAATGCATTGGCTGGCCGGGAATTTAAAATAGGCTATTGGGCGGGAGTCCTAGCTGAGTCAGCCCGAAGCAGCGCTCCACGTATCGGCCCCTGCCATTTGGTTGGCTGGCGGCACATAACCCACGTTGTGACGCTTAGTTCGAATTCTATGCGCTCGGTCGAAAATTCCAGGTTCAAAAAGGGGGAGTAGTCCGCGCTGGACGACTTGCGAACTTATGAGATCAGAGCGGCCTTGGACGATGTTGAGCCGGCTCATTCTGACCGGTCCCAAGTTTCAGAGCGCTCGAAGCCAAGTAGGGAGAACGATCACTCTCGGGCCGCGCCCAACGACTCCCTGGCAAAGCGAACCCACTGAAGCCTTGCCCGAGTTTCGAAGACCGCCCCCATGCTCGCCACGACATAGACTTCGTCCCCTTTTGCCCGATAGGCCCGCACCAACTCTTCCAGCTTCTCCAGCAACTCCTCCAAGCCATCGGACACCGAGTGGAAGAACGCCTCTTGCTCATCGGGCGCGAGCAGATCGATGGAGTGCGCACGGGCGCGGAAGAGGTCGAGGCCACAAACAAAATCTTCCGGTGCGAAGGGCGGAGAGACCCATGCCTTGAGCTCCGCAGATCCGGCGGGAGAAAGTCGGTAGCTCTTGTCCGCCCGGCCCGTCACCGCTTCGCCGACGACCAACCCCGACTCGGTCAACCGGGCGACCAAGGGGTAGACCGAACTTGCCCGGCTGCGATAGTAGCCGGCTCCCGACTCCGCAAAGGCCCGCATCAGGGCGTAGGCCGTCATCGGACCTTCCTTGTGCAGAATGCTGAGCGCTCCCATTTCCAACGGAGACAATTTGCGTTCCTTTGCCACGCCTCGATTATGACGCCAGGGTATAGTTTATATTCCGTTTCGGAATATTTTGAGTCCCAAAGCGGCTTAGTAGTGAAATGGAAAGTGAACCCGTCCCCTCGTCACCTGCGCGCAAGTTGATCGCCCCCCTTTGGCACACCGGATTGGTGCTCCTCGTGGTGGCGACCCTCATCGTGCTCGGCACACTTCTCCAGAAGCAGCCCGCGTCGGCGCCAAAGGTTGACGCCGGCGGAAAGGCAACCTTGTACCTCTCGTTGATCGCCGCCCAGTATGGCCTCTACCGGCTGGTCCGGCTCGGCGTTCGGCGAGCCAACCGGGAGATGAGCGACGTTGTCGGTGAGAACCAGACGTCCGCGAAGGCGATCGCCATCGACCTGCTTATCGCCGGAGCGTTATGGGCGGTATCGGTTGTCGTTTTGGAGGGCATGAAGCGGTTGCTGGGCGGTGTCGACGACCATGCGAACGCCCTGCTTCCTCAAACCAACCTGGAGTCGGTCCTTTGGGCCTTCGTCTCCATTGCCGCCGGCATTGGGGAAGAGATTGTTTACCGGGGCTACCTGCAGCATCAGTTCCTGGCCCTTTCCGGAAGCGCAACGGTCGCGATCCTCGGCCAAGCCGTGCTCTTCGGCGTATCGCACAGCTACCAGGGCGTCAAGTCTGTCGCGATGATCACCATGTACGGCGCGCTCTTCGGGATTCTCGCCTATTACCGCCGGAGCATCCGCCCGGGGATCATGGCCCATGCCTGGACCGATATCGTCGGAGGACTGTTCAGGTCCTGATTTAGTTGCGGAAGAGGATTCGTGCCCTCAACATGCCAAGCAATGAGTCAAAGCCAGTCCCTCATTCATAGGAACGGTATCGATGTGGGGAGCAGAGCTTGATTCTGGTGAAATCCGGTCTAAAAGGCTGGAAGCGTTCGGAAATCTACTCGGCGATTACTTGCAGGAAACATTAACAACCCTTGCTGTTCACGCTAAGCACTTTAGAAATTCAGAGTGGCTCCAAAAACAGGACGCCGCCGATCTCGCTGTCTTGCATGGGGTCGCGACAGACAAAGCAATTCGCCTTCTCGAGGCGGCCGAAGCAGCTAGCACCGACGAACCAACTCGACCTTAACCTGGAGGTCATGCCCGCTGAATTCGGGAATCATCCGGGACAGATTAGAGCCTGGAACAGCACGAAGCGAATCGTCGCGATTTGTGCGGGTTGGCAAAGTGGCAAAACAGTCATCGGCCCGCCCTGGTTAATCCGCGAGATTGCAAGGCGCGGACCCGGCGGTGACCATGGCGTAATCGCTCCCAATTACCCGCTGCTGGGCAACAAAGCTCTCCCCGAACTTAGGGCGAGACTCGCCGGGTATGCGCGTTATCTGAAATCCGATAACGTATTCGAGATTACAGAAGAGGGGGCCCAGAAGCTTTGGGGCAAGCCTGGCACCGCTCGAATTCTGCTCAGGCATGCCGATAGACCCGAAGCGATCGAAGCGTTCACGGCAAAATCCTTATGGTGCGACGAGCCAGGCCAAATCAGTGATGAGGTTTGGGAAGGCATCCAGGCCCGCTGCGCAGTCGAACAGGCGCGGATTCTGCTTACCAGCAGGCCGTACAAAAAGAATTGGTTCGTAACCCAAATATGGGATAGAAGACTTACCGACGAACAGCTCGATGTCATTAACTTTCGGAGCATCGATAATCCTGCTTTCCCTAAAGAGGAATATGAGCGGCAAAAGCTCAGGATGCCGGCATGGAAGTTCTCCCTAAAATACGACGGGATTCCGACTAAGCCCGCTGGAATCGTTTACGATATCGTCGAGCGGGCTCGACATGAGATGCCAGCCGGCTTTGCCGTAGATCCCGCATGGCGGCGGTTCGTATGGCTCGATTTTGGTTCGGTTAACACTGGCGCACTCAAAGTCGCAGAGGAGCGGCGCGAAGGTTCAGGCAGTCGCTACTATATTTACGGAGCCTATAAGCCCGGAGTAAGGCGTACGGCCGGCGGCCCAGACGGGCATGTTCACCACCTTCGCAAGGGTGAGCCTATGATGCCCTTCGGAATCGGCGGCTCTCACCAAGAGGATGGTTGGCGCGAAAGTTGGTCGCAAGCGGGGCTGCCGGTCAGCGAGCCTGCCGTTAACAAGCTCGACGTACAGATCGCTCAGACATACGCATTGTTTGCCGAAGACCGGCTAATGGTTTTGCATGGGCTAGATGACTTCTGGGAGGAACTCGAGGAATATGCGTGGCCAGTGGGTGATAACGGCGAAGTCGAACGTGACGAGAAGCCCGAAAACGACCAAAAGTATCACCTCATGGCAGCACTGAGATATGGCGCGTCGACGGTGAATCCACCCGGCCCTGCGGAACTTATGACCGACGAGGCCGCTTACAACGAATTCTGGAAACCTAGTGGCGAAGAATTTTCTAACAAATATGATCGGCGCAGTCTCCTCGCTATGGAATAGGGCGGGTCAACAAGGGTTTGGCACCGATCCGGCGGCTAGAGACCGTATCCGCCACTATATCCGCTACCGGGCGGCGTACGACGGCTATACGTTCCGCAACCAGAACAACGTTATCACCCAGGACGCCAAGCGTCAGATGGTGTTTAACTTTGGGCGGCCTATTTGCCACACCGCCGCAGGATGGCTCGCAGGCGAACCGCTAGCGTGGCAGGTAAGCACTTCGGGGCAGCCAAACGAGGAGCGAATCAGCGAGCATCTTGACCGCATCGAATGCGCGATCAGCGAAATCAGTGAGACGCCGAAGGTGGCGTTTGGCAAGGTCGATTCAGGATTTAAGGCGGCCAGTGGAATCAGCCTCAAGGTTTTGTACGGCCCGCTGAAAACCAAGACCATGCGCAAGCGCGCTCAGTGGGGGCCGTCGCTCGAATACGCGATGTATCTCGCGCTAACCCTCGAAGGTCATGTCTTGCAGCCCCAGGACGTGGATGCGCTCTGGACTGACCCGACGCCGGCGAGCGATATGGAGACTA
>JBBREX010000128.1:0-8736 GCA_038225245.1 Fimbriimonadales bacterium
ATCATTTTCAGCCTCGATTGGATATTTTCCGCCTTACGGGCGAGCTTGCGAATTCTCTTTGCGACCGGAAAACCCATACCGCCACCGATGATCTTTACTTCCCCGACGAAGGCACATTCCTCGTCCGGCTCTCCTGCGACGGCCATGGCGGCTCAGGCACATTCTCCATGAAACGCACCTCCCTCCTCCCAGTCCCATACTCCCTCGGCACCCCGCAGACCATGAACCTCGATGGCTCCAACTTCGGCCTTTACTCGGTGACCTTGGAGGCCGGCAAACGGGTTCAACTCACCACCGATGAACCGGCAAGATTCTTGAGAGCGGACCTACTGGACGACGACGGCCAATTCTTGCCAAGCCAAAAAATTAGGTTCGAAAAGGTCGAGGTCCAGTACTTCGTGCCCCCCCACTCCGGGCACTATCGTTTGTGGCTTCGCGGCGAGCCCGGGCTGCGGCACTTCAAGCTCGAAGCCCACGTCCCTCCCACCATCGGCGGCTGAGTCCTAAAGAATCCCAAAACTCGGTGTACAATAACGTTTAATTCAGTTCGGCCGCCCATCCTTAGGCGCCCCGTTGAGTAATTACACACTATGAGAGGTCAATCGTGAACTTCAGAATTCTTGCCTTATCGTGCTTGCTGGGAGTTGCTGCGGCTTGTTCCGCCCGCCAGCTTCCCAAGGAATATATTCCCCATCAAGTTATCGTCGGCTTAAAGCCCGGCCACAAGAGCGAAACCATCGCCGCCGCTTCCCGCATCAACGCCCGAGTCATCGAGGAAAGCCTCAACCATGACTGGCTCCTCGTCCAGCTCCCCAACAGCATCAGCGTCGCAAGAGGATTGGATTATTTCGACCGCCAGCCCTCCACCCGCTATGCAGACGCCAATGGCATCCTCCACGCCGATTTCATTCCCAACGACACGAACTGGGGCAACCAGTATGGCCCTCGCCTGATCGACTGCCCGAACGGATGGGATATCGATCAAGGCGGATCGAACATCGTCGTCGCCATCATCGACACCGGCACCATGATGACCCACAGCGACCTTGCATCGAAAATCTACACGAATGTTGGCGAAATACCAAACAACGGGATCGACGACGACGGCAATGGCTTCATCGACGACGACCATGGCTGGAACTTCAACAACAACAACAGAAATGCCGCCGACGACAACGGCCACGGAACCCATACTTCGGGCATCGCCTGCGCCGCCACGAATAATGCCAACGGCATAGCCGGCGTCGGCTTCAATTGCGTCGTCATGCCAATCAAGGTGCTGAACTCGGGCGGCAGCGGATCGTTTACCGCCGTTGCCAACGGCATCAACTATGCCTGGCGCAACGGAGCGAAGGTTCTCAGCATGAGCCTCGGCGGGAGTAGCGGCACCCAGGCCCTTTCCGATGCTTGTAACGCCGCCTGGAACAACAACTGCATCATTTGCGCCTCCGCAGGCAATAACGGGAACACCTCCGCGAACTATCCCGCTTTCTACAGTGTCTGCATCGCCATCGCCTCCGTCGATTCCAACGACTTCCGATCCAGCTTCAGCGAGTTCGGAACGTGGGTCGATGTAGCGGCTCCGGGTGGCAACGTCTATAGCACCTGGTTCAACGGCGGCTACATGCTCTTAAGCGGCACTTCGATGTCTTGCCCCCACGTGGCCGGACAAGCCGCGTTGCTGTGGCACAAGAACGGCGTCAACACTTCGAACCAAACCATTCGAGACGACATCGAACAAACGACCGACAACAATGGACGCTATGGCATCGGCAACGGCAGCCAAGGCGGTCGAGTGAATGTGTTCCGTTCGCTGCAACGAGGCGGCGCGCAGAATGTCAATCCAACCAACTTCGATGTCTTCCGCGGGGTTTTGGTGAGTGGTGGACTTGCCGAGCTGCTGTCGAGCGACGACCAGTATGTAATCGTCCAGAATGGCGTCGTGGCCCTGCCTACGGAAGCGCCGATCACGGTGCGAATCTACTCCGTTGCTCCGGGTCAAACGGCCAGCGACCTAAAGCTGCTGGTGGAAAATAAGGTCAGCATCAACGGGCTCAACCAATTCATCGATGCGTTCAACTTCACGAACGGCGTGTATGACAACCTCGATACCCGCGCTGCGCCCCAATCGGACACCGTAATTACCTCGACTATCGCGAACCCGAACGATCACATCGAAGCCGGCACCCGCAATATGGCGGCTCGGATTCGTGTGAAACCGGCCGGCCCCGTGTTCTCGAATACCTGGACCAGCTCGACTGACCAGGTTCTTTGGCAGTTCACACCGTAGGTCGAACCACGAGATATGCCCTGGCGCTTTGCCGGGGCATATTGTTTTGCCGGGTTTGATCGATCTTTCCCGGCCTAAGCTTCGTATGCCCGGAACGAGTGTGTTCAGCACCCCGAGCTGCCAATAATCTCATGCAAGAATGCTCTTTCCTCGAAGACACCAGACCTTGGGACTGAATTCCGAGCTTAATCCAGAGGAAAGGAAGCTCGTAGACCGGAAGGCGACGATCGCCGCCCTCAAAATCACGCTTATGTACGCGCTGCTTGCGGGGCTGAGTATCCTGGTGCCCGATCCTTCGACCCGCTGGAGTGGAGTCGGGGAAACCGGCGTCCTAGAACTGAAGCTGGTCAAAGACCTTGGATTCGTGTTCGTGACATCTACCCTGCTGTGTCTTGGAGTCCATCAGCACCATTCCGCCGTCCTCCGGGCCCAGGCTCTGCTGCTTCGGGCCAGGCGTGAGATCGTCGACCGGCTTGCTCGCGCCGTTGAATTTCGAGACGACCAGACGGGGCGGCATATCACTCGGGTCAGTCTTTATTGCGGCCTCTTGGGTCGGGCTTATGGATTATCGGAAGAGGATTGCGAGCTCCTCGAGCTTGCCAGCAAGCTACACGACGTGGGGAAGATCGCCATCCCCGATAGCATCCTTCTCAAGCCAGGCAGGCTCGATGATGGTCAGCGAGATGTGATGCGGACCCACACCACGGTTGGAGCGAAAATCTTAACGGAAAGCCCAACTCCGCTCGTGCGCATGGCGGAAACCATTGCACTGACCCATCACGAACGCTGGGACGGTTCCGGATATCCCAATGGCCTGAAGCAGACGGAAATTCCTCTTGCGGGAAGGATCGCGGCGGTTACCGATGTATTCGACGCCCTTACTTCACGGCGATCTTATAAGGAAAGCATTACAAACATCGACGCGCTCGAAGTGATTCATCTGGAAAAGGGTAAGCAGTTCGACCCGAACTTAGTCGATTTGCTGGAACTGCATCTTCCACAGTTTATCGCCATTCGATCCGCCTATGGCGAGCCTGATTTGGACGATGCGGAGAGTTCGGTGGCGGCGTAACCAACACATTTACGTAAGGCGGGCCAGAAACGATCAGCTCGCTTCGAGTGCGCACTGATCGGGATCATCGTGGCCGCAGGCGAATCGCGGTTACCCATGCGAGACCCTTAACAATCTTCCAGTACTTGCTCGAGTTCGTCTTTCCGACCCAACCCTCGCACGTCCAAACTCGATGATTCTTGCCAAAGGCACTGGTCTGCCTGCCACCTTGCAGCCCGCACCAGTAGCGTGAATTTGGCGAGAATTCGATATCTATGGCGTTTTCGACGATGAGCGTTAATTTGCCCGCCCTCCAATCCATTTTATGGATCCATGCGTAGCTACCAGCCGATGCGGCTAGGTCGTTCGAGTACACGTAGCTGAGGTTTTCCTCTCTGGCAGGAGCGAAAGAGCGCAGCTCGCCAGGTAGCTTCAAAGTGTAGATTCGGCCACCGCGTTGCACAATACTCGCCGCCCCTTCCTCATAACCCCCTCCCGGAACATCGGTGTGAACCTGAGTCCCTTCATCAATACCGATTTTTGCGACAGGTTGCTGGCCCTTCGGATGCCACACTTCATTGCCCTGCTCATCAGTATCTTGCTCCGTCCACGGCGGAATGGGATTGATGTCTCCGGTTATGCCGACGCGCATCTGCCTCGCATTCTCGCCCCCGACCGGACCTAACCGAATTGGCACTAGCTTTGGAAACTTGGCCGTCCAAGAGTCCTCGCCTTGCAACCAAGTGAGCGTGTTCTGGTCCGACCAGCAGACCGCTTCGCAGTCCTTGTTGCCGAAGGTGATTTGCTTACGGCGCGTACCGTGGATATCGCAGACATAGACTTGAAAATGACTCTCTCGCTTGTCGCCGGGTGGGTGGTAGTACCTCGCGACGTACGCGACCTGGAATGGGGACTTGGCAATCGCTGGGTGGGATGGGATGACGACAGGAAGCATAAATTGGATGATACTCGTCCGCCACCGTCGCAGATCAATCTTCCTTTATCAGATGCCATTTCGAACTCAGTCTGGCATCCGACCAGTCGTTGTACTTGCCTAAGGCGATGCCATCAACGGGACGGGCCAGTCCGGTAAAACCCGAAGGCTCGAGGGATATCCAGAGACAAGGCATATCCTCGCGAAGCTCGGCCTTCCGAATACAAAAAGTCCCCACCCAGGTTGGTGCGACCGCATTGCCCTGCTCCAAGCGATCTGCCAAGCGATCGAGCTGGCTCTTCGAAGCGAGAAAGGCGAGGCGCAGCGGCCAGTCGGTCAGCCCCACAGAGGCGGACAGGCCAGCAGCGAGGGCAAAGAATAGAACTCCCCTGCGCCCCTTTCCTTTGAATGCCAGCCAGACGCATGTGAAACCGGCGATGATCAGCACGGCAAGCCAAGAAGCGACTCTCGTCGCCATGGTTTCAAAGCCCGTTGCCGATAACGATACGTCAGCGGCGACGGCCAGGCTCGCCACGATGATCGCGCTAATTCTTCCTGCTTTCACTTCGATATTTCACCGCCAACCGCCAACCGCCAACCGCCAATCGATCAGGTGATCTTGGTCCAAACGCCGATGTAGAAAGTATTCGCGGGTTTTTTATTTTCCGAGTCTCTACCGTTACAATTTTGTCCCCTAAACTAACGCTCAGCCATTTCGCGGGCCTCTTGAAGAGTTCGCTTAACATCGCAAATGGCTTCTTTCCAGACGTTGAATACGCGAGCGCTAGGGTGCCATGTCTTGAGCACTCTTGAGGGAGTCGCCGCGGAGATCATTGATTCGCAGCGCCCGGCAGCTTTTCCCAGCAAAACGACGCAGCGAAGACTCTCGAATATCGACAACGCTTCGGCCAACGGACTCCGAGCCGCAATGAGGTCGGACTGTTTGGCTCTTCGGATACGCCCTCCCTCTCCGACGTACCATGGTATTACATTCCACAGGGCGGTCCAGCTTCGCGGAATCGCTGGCTCCGACAATAAGCAGCATAGGTTGCGAGCCGTGGGATCGGGGTTATTTCGTGAGACAAAGCCCGTGTCAACGGCCTTGGGACCAGGAGCTTCCATGAGTATCAAAATGCGCGCATCTTTGCCACCGTCCAGCGGATCGAATGGGGAATCGCGTACGTCGCACCCCTTCGCTCGCGGATGGTATCCACCAATGCTGCCAGTGGGGTCATGTGAGACTTAACGAGCAAACCAAGGCGCCGATGGCGTTCTTCAGGCGACGCCAAAGCATAGGGCTCATCTGGATTCTGGGTGAAAAGATGCGGGTCGGGCGAATGCATGGTCCTTTCTTAAAAGATGTACCTCAAAAACGATCTTCGCTTTCAATTCGTAAAGACACCTTCAAGAAGCTTAGTCGTAGACATAATTCCCCGGGGAGTCGCTCATGAGGCCTGGTATATCGCAGGTCGGTATCGAGGCGCTGGGATCGGTAGGCCTTCCGCTTGGGCAACTGCAAGCCAAGCCTCCTTAGCGGCCATGCCCTCGTGCAACGCATCTTCGGGTGTAGCGCCAAATGCAGTGCAGCCCTTCAGATCAGGAAAATCTGCAATGTAGCCTCCATCTTCATCCGAGAAAAAAATGTTTATGTGGTAATCCCGCATGATTATTCTTCCAACTTCAGATTATATTCCTCAACGAGTGCTAGGAGTTGCCGTACCTGGTATCGTTTGGCAGCACCCGAGACATCCTGGACATTCAGGATTTCCCCGATCGCAGGATTTCGAAGGATATGGTGGCTACCCGATACTCTTGCAAGCCGAAACCCGAAAGCCTCAGCCAGGCCACGAAGCTCAACAAAGCGCAGACCGCCAGGATTGTTGAGGGCCTTAACCAGCGTCTTGCGCTTGTTCATGAGTCCGATGGCATGGCGTGAATTGAGAAGCCTTTTGTAAGCTGCACAACTTCCTTTAGTAAGGAGTCAAGTCCGGCTTCGCTGTCACAGGTGCCCAACGATCGAGCGATCAGGGAAGCAATTCTTTGCATCTCCCCTTCCCTCATACCCCGCGTCGTCACAGCAGGAGTACCCAGCCGTAGGCCGGAGGCGACAAAGGGCTTTTCGGGGTCGAAGGGGATGGCGTTTTTGTTCGTCGTGATGTTGACGCTGTCGAGGACGGATTGGGCCACCTTTCCGGTGACTCTGAACGGTCGAAGGTCGACCAGCATGAGGTGGGAGTCGGTGCCGCCGCTTACGATGCGGAAGCCTTCGTTCTGTAATGCCGAGGCAAGGGCGCGGGCGTTCTTCTTGACCTGCCCTTGATACTCCTTGAAAGAAGGCTGCGCGGCTTCGTGAAAGCACACGGCTTTGGCCGCGATCACGTGCATGAGGGGGCCACCCTGAATTCCAGGGAATACGCTCATGTTGATTGGCTTCGACAGCTCCTCTTTGTTCCAAAGGATCAGGCCGCCCCGGGGACCGCGCAAGGTTTTGTGAGTGGTGGACGTGACGATATCACAATAGGGGACCGGGCTTAGATATTCTCCCGCGGCTATGAGCCCGGCGTAATGGGCCATATCGCACATATGCATGGCCCCCACCTCGTCGGCGATCTCCCGGATTTTCTTAAAGTCGAATTCACGCGAATAAGCAGTAGCGCCGCTGACAATCATCTTGGGCCGGTGCTCGAGGGCGAGCTTGCGGAATTCGTCGTAGTCGATCAGCTCGGTGTCTTGCCGCACGCCGTAGGGCACGATGTTGTACATTTGGCCGCTGAAATTCACGTGAGAACCGTGGGTGAGGTGTCCGCCGTGGGCCAAATTCATGGCCATTAGCGTATCGCCCGGCTTGAGGAGGGCAAAGTAAACGGCCATATTAGCTTGCGCGCCGGAATGCGGCTGCACGTTGGCGAACTCCGCCCCGTAGAGCTTCTTCACCCGCTCGATAGCTAGCGTTTCAACTTCGTCCACCACTTGGCAGCCGCCGTAATAGCGCTTCCCGGGATATCCTTCCGCGTACTTATCGGTCAGCACGCTCATCATGGCTTGGCGAACGGCGAGGCTGGCGATATTCTCGCTCGCGATAAGCTCCAGGTTGTTTTCCTGTCGCTCCTCCTCCTTTTCGATCAGATCGAAAATCGCGGGGTCGACTTGGGTTAGGTTGGCTCGGTTGGCGGTTGGCGGTTGGCGGTTGGCGGCCATAAGGCAATTATGCTCTAGGGCGGTTATATAGGGTTAGCGACCCAGTCGCCAACGAACAAGATCGACGCGCAGTCGCCAAACCTCTAGATCGACAGGGCCATGTCCGGTTATCCGTAGTCGCCCATGAATCTGTCCGGTCGTCGGCTCGACATAGTCGGTGGGATTTCGAACAACGATCGACAGCGTTGTATCGAGTCTCGACATGACCCGGGCGTCGATGATGTCCCATAAGTGGGTGCGGAAATTCCAAAGCCTCATATCTTGGTTCAGATCCATTGCCGTTCCGCTCGACTCACAGACAAATAACATGCTTGCCGGACGTAAGATAGGGGAACTGGCATAAACGTCGAGCTCCACGAGCAACGCGCGAGCAAATGCATCCGGCTGCTCGCGAACAATGAGCCTGTCGTCATCGCTCCGCCACAGACTATCAAGCTTGCCTTCCTCCAAATGGCCGCGCTGAACCACAACGGAAGAAGGCTTAAGAACAACTTGTGAGAAAGCTTCCGTCGATGCCAAGGCAAGCGCCAAAACTATTAGCGCAACTCCTCGAAATCGACCCTTCATACAATATCGCGCACCGCTAGGTTATTATGAGCCACATAAGTTCTTTTCTCCTTGAATTTTGCATGGACTAGAAGAGCGAAGTGTACAATTGGTGCATTCTATGAATTGGCCGGCAGATCTCCGAACACGAAAAAGAATATTTCAAGCTGTCGCCGTATTGGCAGTCGCTTTAGGATCGACCTTCGCCATGGATCGGCTCGTTGAAGCGAGTTCTTTCTTAAAGAGTATCGAGTATCTAGTTCATCGTAAACAAACCTCGGAGCAAACAGTCTTAAAGCCCAACCCCGCTATCCTTTTGATCAAAGTAACGGACGACACTCTTCAAAAGCTTAATATCGATCCGGTTATCAATCTTCTTCCGAGAGAATATTATGGGAAGCTCTTACGTGGCCTCGATCATGCCAAAGCAAAGGTGGTTATCCTTGATATATTTTTTTCAGGTTCTCGGGGCAAGGGAGATGAGCAACTTCACCAAGCATTAACGAGTTTGGGGACCTTGAAAGCGGCGATCGCTTGTCCAGCAAGACCAATCGGCGATTCGGACGAAACAAAAGCAATCGTGCGCGACTTTTCGCCTCCCGCGGTAATCCCGGAAATACCCGGTCGAGTGTATCTTGCGGCGGTTGAAAATCACGAGTCCGGATCGGGCATTACCGGGCCATTTATGGTTGTGAAGGATAAGGGTGGCAAAAACCG
>JBBREX010000129.1:0-8658 GCA_038225245.1 Fimbriimonadales bacterium
ACAAGGGCAGAGACTCGGTGTTGGTCAAAGTGACCTTTTGGACCGTGGAGGCACGCGATCTGATAGCGATGCGGGCGATGCCGGTGCCATGGAAAACCCGCACGATGTCGGAGTCGGAGTCCTTATTCATCTTGAACCAGAGCCAGCGGCGATCGGCACCATAGGTCTCATCACCCGCGTCTTCGTTGGCCCTCCGTTGGCCGTCCGGGCTGCTTAGCGAAGAGACGATCGCTGGCCCATTGAGCTTGGTTCGGATGATTTGATTGGATTCCACCGGAAACTCTACGACCGTCAGTTCCCCTGCAGCCATCTCGAACGTCTTTTCGCCAGAAGCCTTTGCGGAGATAACGACTACTTGGCGAAACTCGGTTTTGAACTGCGCGGCGCCGGAGGTTTGGTATTCGAGGTAGTAGTCGCCGTCCTTGAGGGCTTCGAATACGGTGGAACTGTCCGCGGTTAGAATCAGCCTGAAGTCATTTGTTGGCACGCCGGAGGGACCAATGATATGGAGTCGATACGCGTAGGAGCCCCCATAAGGCCTTATTGCTTGCACCGTGCGCAGATCGAACACCTTGCCTTTGCCGGCGGAAATTCTGAAGACGACGCGACTCTCGCCTTCCGCCTCGGCTGGACGCGGACTCGTATGGAGCACGGAACCCATCGGCGCGTCCAATGACACGAAAGTGCGCATTTTGACCGTAAACTTGCCGCCGGACACGGACCTGTAGCTCAGGACTTTCAGAGTGTAAGTTCCTTCTTCGCTAAATCGGTAAACGATAAACGGAGACTGATCTCCTTCCGCTCGGTCATCGTTCTTGATCAAAACCTTGCCTTTGGAATCTTCGACGGCGAGGGCGGGGTCGAAGGCGTCGCTCGTGGCGGACGCAAGCAAGGTTTCACCCTTGCCCATTTTCAGCTTGAATTCGACGCGATCGCCGGGAGTGAGGATCGCGGTTCTTGTATCCCAAAGCCCAGGAACTTCTTCTTCGTCCAGCCTAGACCTCTTGTCTTCAGGCGCTTGCTCCATCGGACCGCGATAGTTCCCAAGTCCCCCGCCTCCGACTCCGCCTCCGCCTTGTGCGCCCTGGCCATAACCTCCCGCGCTTCCTTGAGCGTATATGGACTTCGCCGCACAGAGGAAGAATAAGAGCTGGAACAGTCGCGTCGGATTCCGCATACGGGTTACGACGATCTCATCGACAGCAAAGTTACTGGTCTGATCCGAGCTCGCTCACTTCGTTGAAATCAAGAGGGTCTGTGGCGTCGGCTTCAAGTCCATGCGGGTGGTCGCGGCAAAGCCCGCTTCCGAAAACATGCGTTCGATTTCAGGAAAGGTGTAAGCGTCTCCGCCCGGAGTCGATCCAAGCATCATCAAGCTGAAGGACGCGGGCCAAGGCGGCGAGATGCGGTCTTCGTTGGGCACGAATTCCAGAGTTGCCGCTCGTCCACCCGGATTTAGGGCCCCATGCACCTTGCGCAGGAGCTTGACGTTCGTCTCATGGTCGAAGTGGTGGAGAAAGTTCGTTAGCAAAATAACGTCGTACGGATCGCCAAAATCGACCTCGAAGGCGCTCCCCGGGATAACGGAATATCGTTCGGACATCCCCATATTCCGCGCGTTCTCTTTTGCCAGTTCCAGGACGTTCGGCCAATCCAACGCGGTGATATGAGCGTTTGGATTCTGTTGGGCGATGGTTAGACCAAATAATCCGTGCCCGGCCGCGATGTCCAAGACTCTCCAGGGCTCGCCTGCCGAGGCGTTTAGGGCCCGAGCGAGCATGTCCGCGGGTATCCGCATCATAGGAGTCATGGAACGGGCAAATTCCACCCACATCGGATGCTCCGGCTCCAGAGAACCACGGTCTGCCGGGCTCCCTCGACGCACCGTTTCGGTTAAGTTCGCGAATCGCGACGTAAGGTGGTCTGAGGTCAAGAAGCCACTTACACTTCCGAGATAGGCAGGCGAGCGTTGGTTGAGAAACGCATCGGCGTCGGGGGCAAGATTGTATTGGCCGCCTTCTTTGGTCAAAAATCCATTCACACAAAGATAATCGCAAAGAATCCGCATCCCCCGGTTCGAAGCTTGGCATTGCTTGGCGAGGGCATCAGACGTATGAGCTCCGTCCGCGATGGCGGTGAAAAGGTCGAGTTCGATAGCGGCGCGAAGGGCTTGGGTTTGCTGATACCCGGCGAAGGCGCTCATAATGCGTTCGGGAGATGGGCCTTGTTGGCCGGCGGATGGGGGTTTCGTTTGAAGGCTGCTCATAATCTGAGATTTAATTATGTCGCACCTACCGCCTCGCCTTCAGAAACCCCATCGAGTAATGCTGTTTCAAGCTCTTCCAGCGATCGATTCCGTGATAGTAAAAACTATCCCCGCGATTGGCGGTTTGGGAGAGCAGAGAAGGCCCGTCGGCAAGAATCGGGACCAAGCACAGCCAGTAGGTGGATTGTCCCAGGCCGAGCTGCAAATACTTCTTGAGGGGGGCTTCCATTCGGTATTCCTTTAGACGGGCCAAGGTAAATTCGCGGCCGGTAGGGGTGCAGCGCACGGGTAGGACGCCGGAATCGAGGAGCTCTCCGCCATCTCGCTCATGAACTTTCACGCGTAGCTCGTAGTAGGCGCGTTCGGGGAGCTTGTCATCTTTAAAGAAGTGGTTGGCAAAGAACCCGGCGCACAGTCCTCGGGAGTAGAGGCTATCGAAGACAAGGGCGGATCGCATGTCGTTCAGGTAATCGCCTCCTTGGGGATCGGGGGGGACTCGATTGAAGGTGGGAACTCTGCGGTCGCTATAGTCTCCGTTGTAGACTTCTTCGCTGACGAGTCGGTCCCTCTGATAGATGCCTTTGCCGTAGGTTGCGGCGAAGACGAAGCCGTTGCCGGGGATTCCCGCCAACTCGCTAATGCGCAGCCTTGGGATTCCCTCTTCGGGGCGCACCCAGTTCCAATCGATGCCGGCGTTGAAGGTGACATAGATACCAATATCGGTTCCCGCCCAGATGATGTTTTGGCTATCGGCGGGGTCGAGGGCGATGGCATTGAGGGGGATATCGGGAAGGCCCTGGAAGGATCCCGATCCTTTGTCTCGGGTCTCAATCTTGAGCTTGGGCTTGTCCCTGGCATCTTGAATGGTGGCGGCGAAGAAATGCTTGGTGCCCACGCCGGAGACGGAAAAGTAAAACTTGTCGGGGTTGAACCGATCGACGACGATCTTGGAGACGGATCGCTTGGGCATGGGGTCGGAGCCGGTGGCCAGTTCATCATCGACTCGGAACCACTTGTAATCATTGGTGCCGGGCATTTTTCGGCGAATGAAGATGCGTCCTTCGAGGGTGCCGAGGTAGAGCCTTTGGGAATCCTTGAGGGAGGTGGCGATGGCGAGGACGTAGCGCTCGGAGCTGAACTTCGTCTTGGGCTCGACTTCCTTCCAGGTTTGGGCGCTGTCGTGGTAGAAAAGCCGATTGGTGGCGACGTAGACCTTGGAGTCGAGGGGATTGGGGGCCATGGTGGCGATGAACATGTTGGGCATGTCGGGTTGGGCGAGGCGGACGTCTTCTCCGGGGAGGTCCCGCCAGTCGGTGGTGGTTTTGGAGATCGGGATGTAAAAGGAACCGTTGGCCTCACGCTGATTGCCGGAGGCGTATTGGGTGTCGGGAGTTTCGGGGACGATGGCGCAGTAGCCTCCATCGCCTGGGGAGAAGATGTTGGCCCAGCTCTTGATGGTGGCCCGTCCATCTGCGTCGAGGATCACGGCGGGGCAATCGTTGTCCTGGGTGCCCCCAACCATTAAGGCTTCGTCGGTGGGATGAAAGGCACAGTGGTAGAACTCGGTGGCTCGGATGCGATCGTTGAGCGATCCGATGAGATCGAACCGGTCGTTGGGAGCGTCGTAGTGGAAGTTGTAGATGCCGCCATCGTTTCCGGCGAAGATGGTCGTTGGGTCTTGGGGAGAAGGGGTGGCGCATTGCTGATCGGCATGGGTCAGGGCCCCTGCGTCGTAAATCTTGCCGACGGTTTTCCATGTGGGGTTATTGGCTCGGGCATCGGTGGAGGCTACCAAGTCGATCAAGCCGACGTAAAGCACGTCCTTGACGTCTTGCGGCTCGCCCTCCTTTTTTCGCGGCAAGATGGGGCCGCTCGATGAACAAGAGAGATAGCAATCGTAATAGACCTGTTTCCATGCGTCGCCCGCGTTCGGAAAGCCGGCCTGGATCTCTTTCCAAGTTGTTCCCGAATTATTCGAGCGTAGAATCATGCCACGCCAGTCGTTGCCTGCGTGTTTCCAGCCGGCAATCACGTAGATCGTGCCCGGATAGGCGGGCGACGCGGCCACATCCACACCGCGTAGTTTGCTTACCCCAAACAAATCTCTACCTTGGTCATCCTTAAACTGTAGCTTCGTCCAAGTGGCTCCGCGATCCAAAGACTTATAAAGATATGGCTCCGTGTTGCCCTCGGCAATCGTGTACATCACTTTGTCGGTCGCGCCACGCGGCTTCGGAGCGATGATGACGTTGGACCACCCAGCGGGCCCCCCGAAATCGTCGGGGATTTGCACGCTCAGGACAGCACTCCAATTCGAGCCGTAATCTTCCGTGCGCCAAACCTTCATCATGCGGGCGGCGGTGCTCCCGCTTTGCACCGGACCTCGACCAGTGGAAACGGTAATGATATTCGGGCGGTCGGGGTCGACGAGGATATGGCTGACGATTTGGTTGTCAAAATACTCGACGCCGTACATCCCGATGCCCGTGAATCGACCGATCTGCTCCCACCTTCGAATGTTCGCTTCGTAGCGGAGGAGTCCGTAAGGATAGGCTCGCCCCGCGATATCATCGGGCATGTATAGGTTCGAGCGGGTGCTCGAGTTCGCTCCGTGATAATCGCCGATGCCCACGTAGAGCATGTTCTCATCTTGCGGGTCGTAAGCGATCGCGGTGGTGTTTGGGAAGTACCACTCCAAACTCCTGTCGCTTAACGATGCCCAATTCTTTCCTCCATCGGTGGTCTCATAAACTCCCGCCCCGGACGTTGCGATGGCGAGTTTTTTGGGGTCGCGCCTCGATGCGGCGATCCCGTTGATGCGCCCGCTCACCCGCACCTCGCCACGATATTGGCGAGCAGCGGTTTTCAAACCGAATGGGCCGACGTAAGACCAGGTTATGTCTTCCGCCATTGGGGCGCTTTCCATTTGGAGCGTGTGCTGGACCGCCGCCGGATACGCCGACCAATCCATTCGGTCGTAGGGATACGCGCGCGGCTCTACGAAATAGAGGAGCGCGTCCAGCGAATTGGTCCCCTCAGACGCATTGGTCCGTTTTCGGCCACTTATGCTGATCTCCCGTCTAAGGGCCTTGACCGATGGACCACCACCTCTCGTGTTTGGCGCCTTCTGGGCCGCTCCTTGAACGACGACTGCCAACAATGCCAAGGCTATCAGTGAGACTTTGATAACGACCACGATCTCCGCTCCTCCACATAAATGATAACACGTCTTTTTTTGTTCGGTGCTAAAATTATCGGCCCTTGGCCTCACACTCCCACTTAAACCCGCACGCCGCATTGAGTTTGGTCGCAAACGCATCGATGGGTTATGGCTTGGAAACCTTCGAGCTCTGGACCTGGGTGATGTACATTGCCGTCATCGTAGGATTTGAGGCTTGGTTCATTGGCCGATGGTATGGCCACTCCTGGATTGGAAGCCTCGCGGTTTCGGTTGTGGCGAATTCACTCAGCGCTTTTTGCTGCGCCGGCGTGGGGGGAGGCTTTATGCATCAGTCAGTGCTGGGCACTCAATACCGTCCGAAGCCGTTTCCCGACGCACTTCTCCTGTTCACCATCTTCAGTTTGGTTTCCGGCGTCGCCGAATGGTTTGTTTGGGAGTTTTTGAGGTTTAAGCTTCGCAAGTATCAATCCGTCCTGTGGCGGAGCACTTTGGCCCACCTGCTCGGAGTCCCGATCGGGCTCTTTATATTCCTGCTACCTCCGCGTCCTTATCATATGCTGGAAGGCAGGACCTGGTACGAGAGATGGCTCCACTTGACTCGGGTGCTCGAGAAGCGCTTTCCGCTAGCAATTGAGGACGACAAGCCTCTTCCCCCCGTCCGCACGTTGGCCGAACTGCTGAGCAAACTACCCGGCAAGACCACCGAAGGTGATCTCATTTCAAGTACGAGCCCGGAATTTGGACGTTTTTCCTTCGGAAACGAGGTGGGCAGGCCAATCGGCGAATTCAACCCCGGTCTTTCCGGCATGAAATGCGACCAATTTGCAGATCATCCAACGTGGATCATCCGCAGCAAAGAAAAGGGCTTCCCCCGGGGAATTGCCTTCGATGGGAGCAACGTTCGCCTTACCGTCGATCCAAACAAACTCGGATACAAATAGGCGGTTGGCAGTTGGCGGTTGGCGTCATCCGAATCTGCCGGAGATATAGTCTTCGGTCTCTCGCTTCTGAGGAAACAGGAATAGGTCTTGCGTCCCGTTGAACTCGACGAGGCGCCCGTGCATAAAGAAGCCGGTGAAATCGCTCGCCCGCTGCGCCTGCTGCATGTTGTGAGTCACGATCACAATCGTAAACTGGGCCTTCAATTCGAAAATCAGATCCTCGATTCGCGCCGTCGCCACCGGATCGAGGGCCGAGCAAGGCTCGTCCATGAGGATGATCTTTGGATCGACCGCCATCGCCCGAGCGATGCATAGGCGTTGCTGCTGTCCGCCCGAAATCGCGAGCGCGCTTTGTCCGAGCTTATCCTTTACTTCTTCCCATAGATAAGCCTTAGTCAGACAACTCCGGACGATCTCGCTCAGTTCGGACTGCTTGCGTACCCCGTGGATCCGGGGGCCGTAGGCGATGTTGTCGAAGATCGACATGGGGAAAGGATTTGGCTTCTGAAACACCATTCCCACGCTCTTGCGCAGCTCGACCGGATCGACGCCAGGCCCGTAGATGTCCACTCCTTCGAGCAAAATCTGTCCCTCGATGCGGGTCCCATCGATGAGTTCGTTCATGCGGTTGATACACCGCAAGAACGTGGATTTGCCGCAACCTGATGGGCCAATCAGAGCCGTGACCTTGTTCGGAGCGATGTCCAGATTGACCCCCCTAAGGGCCTGGAAGCTTCCGTAGAAGAAATCCAAATTGCGGGTCTGGATTTTTGGCTTTTCCGCTGCCACCGCCTTGCCTGGAGTCTCGACTTGCATCAGCTATTGAGTATAACGTCCGCACGTGAAGAAATGATGAACTCCTGAGCTTACGCAGTCATCGCGCGATGCCGAAGCGCATGATCCGCCAGCACCAAGGCCGCCATCGCCTCCACCATCGGGACCGCCCGCGGCAAGACGCAGGGATCGTGTCTTCCTTTTCCCTTTAGCGTCGTGTTTTCGTGCTCGGTGGTTACCGTATGCTGCTCGATCATCACCGTTGCCGTCGGCTTGAAAGCGCAGCGCATCGTGATCGTCATCCCGTTCGAAATGCCGCCCTGAATGCCTCCGCTTCGGTTGGTCGGCGTCGATACGCGTTTGCGTTCATCGGCGAAAAATTCGTCGTTATGCTCGGAGCCAAGGAGGTCGGTTCCCCCGAAGCCGCTTCCGATCTCGAAGCCCTTGCTCGCCGGCAAGCTCATCAGGGCCTTCGCGAGGTCTGCTTCGAGCTTATCGAAGACCGGCTCCCCCCATCCGGAAGGCACCCCCCGAGCGATGCAGCGCACCACGCCGCCAACCGAATTGCCCGCCTTCCGAACTTCCTCGATGTGAGCGATCATCGTTGCCGCCGCGGACGGATTCGGACATCGCACCGGCGTCCCCTCGATCTCTTCCATCGTGACCAACTCTTCATCGATCTCGGCCACGATATGATGTACTTTCTCCACCCAAGCCAGAACCGTCACTCCGAAATTGGTGAATAACAGCTTCTTGGCAATCGCTCCCGCCGCCACGCGCCCCACCGTCTCCCTGGCCGACGCTCTCCCTCCGCCCGACCATGCCCGAATGCCGTACTTCTGATCGTAGGCGTAATCCGCATGGGAAGGTCGATATTTGGTGCGCATCTCGTCGTAGTCCTTCGAGCGCGCGTCCTCATTCCGCACGAGCAGGCTGATCGGTGTTCCAAGCGTGAGCCCGTCCAGAACTCCGCTGAGAAGCTCCACCGTATCGCTTTCCTTGCGCTGCGAAACTAGCTTGCTTTGCGAGGGCCGCCGTCGGTCGAGTTCAAGCTGAATCTCGTCAATGGTAATTGGGAGCCGTGGCGGGCAGCCATCGACCACCACGCCAACCCCTCCCCCGTGGGATTCTCCCCAAGTCGTAATGCGAAAAAGCTTGCCGAAAGAGCTCGACATGCTTGAAGTGTACTCAGGGCTCGTAAAATGCGTCCGGCGATACTTTGCCATCGCAGACCGGAACGCCCTCTTCCGCGAGCCGCGCGAGCTGCATCGCTTCCAGTCGAGGATCCCGCTTGCCGATAGGTAGCAAGCCTGACTTCGCCACGATTCGCCACCAGGGCAAGCCTTCCGGACAATTCGCCATCCACCGTCCTACCATATAGCCCGAGGCGGGGTGCCGCAGAGCCCGTCCCAGCGCCCCATAGCTCGTTACCATGCCCGGTGGCACCGATTCCACGAGCGACCAAAGCTCTTGCAAGGGTGGCGCAACCGGCGTAT
>JBBREX010000130.1:0-8597 GCA_038225245.1 Fimbriimonadales bacterium
AGACGGCGCTGACAGTTTGATCGTCTCGGACACGTTGAACTTCTAGAAGAACGACGTGGCCAGAAGCAAATGCCCGGCTCAGAGTAGCGAAGTTAATCCGATCAGGCGCTGGCAACATCGAAATGCCTCCAGGTACCAGCGGAGGGAGATGAAAGGACTGTTGGCGTTGAAGCCGCAGAGCCGGTCTTTGATGAGAGTGGCAAGATTTGAGGTCTAAACGAATGGTTAAGTCCAATTAAAGGTGCATTCATAACCCATCAAGTCTATGAACCACTCCCCTCCTTGTCAAAAACGGATGCGTGATGGAAACGAAATTTAGGGCCGATCAAGCCCATCTACCGCCCTGCGAAAAAAAGTCAACAGGTGTCTCAGGGGGTTTGGGACGACGCTCGACTAGCAGGAAGACATCGCAAGGTAATTCCTGCATCATCCAGGAGCGAAATGGGATCTATTCTGATCCAAAACGATCTCGGCGGCAAAGAATCTTGCGCTCGGTTCAAATGCCAACGAAGAAGGGATTCCTCTGGGCAGATGAAACCATCGAGCCCAATATCTTTGAAAAATACGACGCTGTTGGCCAGTCGTTTTATGGTCAAAAGAAGGTCAGCTGAGCAGGGCAAACTTGAGCGCGATGGGAGGAGAGCAGCTAGGCCAAGACAGGATTTTAACGCCCGATGGCCTGTTCCATTCAGCATCGCCAAGCCACCTGACGAATATAGCCTAGTCGGTCCTTGCGCCAAATATACTCGTTTCGAAGCTGTAACCCCTATGACTCCTAATGGCCGTCGGTCTCGTTGCCCCCGGTTTCACCATCCGTTCCCCCGGAATTCTCACCTCCAGTCGATTCGCCCGTAGTATCTCCGGTCGATTCGCCGGTCGCGCCACCGCTCGTCTTGCCAGTCGTTTTGCCGGTTGCGCCACCGGTCGTTTTCCCCGTCGTTTCTCCACTTGTCTTGCCTGAAGTTCCGCCTGTTGTGCCACGGGCGCCGGCGCCGTTATCGAGAGCTGTGCCCGCGCCTCCGCCACCGCAACCGACGATGAGTATCGCTGCCATGGCAGTCAACGTTGCAGCAAGAAACCTGCCTTTCCAGTGCTTCATTCTTTCCTCCTTAGAGCCATCGTACGACAGCCCTTTTGCGGCTTAGGTCTTGAGTGTAGCTCGAATAATATCAAGAACCTTATCGTTTTTTCTTAGAAAGCTATAAGGAAAGCTCAGAAAGCACTTCCAAAAATCCAGGTAATTGTGTCGTACAATGAACCGTGAAACTCGTCGCTAGTTCGATTCTGCTGTCAACGATTTTGATGGGCCATGCAGCGCTTGCGGCGGAGCGCGACGTTTATGTATGTTCGGTGACTCAAAGCGTCGTGGAGCGTCTGGATGGCAGCACCGGCGCCGACCTTGGCGCGTTTGCTTCGGGAGGTGGCCTGAGCTCGCCGCTGGGCGTTCAATTCGGACCTGACGGCAATCTCTATGTGGCTAGCGATGGCACCGATCAAGTCCTTCGTTATGACGGTCAGACCGGGGCGTTCCTAAATGTGTTTGGCAGCTTCTCACACAACTTTGGGGTGACAGGAATCACCTTTGGTCCTGACGGCGACATCTATGCGACGGGCTTTCAATCAGGCACGGTCGAGCGCCTCGACGGTACGACCGGAGCCAACAAAGGGGTCTTCGCCAGCGGCGGTCTGAGTATGCCGTACAAGCTTCGCTTCGGGCCGGACGGAAACCTTTATGTCTGCAGCTCCGGCACGAACGAGGTCTGGAAATTCAACGGCCAGACCGGGGCCGTGCTCGGCGTATGGACGACGACCAACGCCTACCTCCCACGCAGCCTCGAATGGGGGCCGGACGGCAACCTTTGGGTGGGCGGCTACTCCTCGGCCAACGTTGTCCGGCTCGATGGCCATACCGGGGCATATCTGGGCACCTTCATTTCCGACGCCCGTCTAACCCGCGTAGCGGGCATTACCTTTGGCTCAGATATGAACGTCTATCTCACCAACGTCAACGCCGGCGAGGTAGATGAATTCGAGGGCGCTACCGGTGCATGGATCCGCACCTTTGCGCCCGTCCGCTTCCCGAACGACCTGACGAGCGGGCAGGCTCCTTCGATTCCCCCAACCGCCTTTCATGTCTTGCGGGGCCGCCAGGAAAGCGGAAACCTAGCGAGCCTGCTCACCCGAGACGGGGACTACCTGATCGTTAGGAACGGTCTCACCTTGAACAGAGCGGAATCTCCGATTACGGTTGCATTTGAGGGTACTTCCCGGCGTTCAACCGCTAATTCTCTGAGCTTTACCACAATCATGAAAGCCTCGATTACCGGACTTATACAGAGAATCGATCTGTACGACTTCAGCTTGGGTCGATACGTGCAATACGACGCGCGAGCAGCTAGCCAGAACGCCACGAGCACGACGGTGCTCGCCTGGATTCCCGCCCACTACATCGAGAGTGGCACGGCAGCAGTCAAAGCCCAAGTCCGCATCGCCCCGGCTGGTCCGACCTTTGTAAATACGTGGCGGATGCTCTTCGACGAGGTTTACTGGCGAGCTTCGTAAAGCGAGCCGAGCATGGAGGCGCTGTTTACAGAGTGTAAAGAGGCTATGTTCGACGAAACCGCCTTGTAGATCAGCGTATCCTCCTGCATAATATCGGGATGCCGAGCACCCCGCACCTCGAGGCACATTTTACTTCCGGTGAAGCGGTCCGAGACGTCGTCATCGGTATGGCCGACGGTCTTACAGTGCCATTTGCATTGGCGGCTGGTCTTTCCGGTGCCGTCAGTTCAACAACTATCGTGGTTACGGCGGGGATCGCGGAGATTGCGGCGGGATCGATCGCTATGGGCCTTGGTGGCTATCTGGCGGCGAAAAGCGACAGCGAACATTACCACAGCGAACTTCAGCGAGAACGGATCGAGATTGAGGAAATGCCAGAGGACGAAAAATCCGAGGTTCGGGAGGTCTTGATTAGCTTTGGCCTAAGTAAAGAAGAATCGGTACCAATCGTCGAGTCCCTGAGCAGAAACCCGGATGCCTGGGTCAAGTTCATGATGCGATTTGAATTAGGCCTCGAAGAGCCGGATCCGAAGCGCGCTCCAAAGAGCGCAGCAACCATTGCTATTTCCTATATCGTCGGAGGCCTACTCCCGCTCGGGCCCTATTTTTTCTTCGCCAAGGCCCCGGACGCCCTCCCGGTGTCCGTCGGCGTAACTCTTTTGGCGCTGCTGATTTTTGGAGCGGTTAAGGGACGATTTACGGGTGTCTCGCCGCTCAAGTCCGGTCTCCAAACCGCTTTTGTCGGTGGCCTGGCCGCCGCTGCGGCTTACTTCATCGCAAAAATGGTAGCGTAGCCGAATGTAAGAGCGTTCGATAGGTCACCAAAAGTTTGCTCGCCCGAGCGGTTGCAAACCTTAACGATCGGTTTAAGATCGAGCACGCGACGATCCAAATCGAGCAAGGCAATCCCCAACACCCCTGCGGGCTCGAATCTGAGCTTGTGGTTTGAGCGTCCGCCACTCATTTGCGCGAAGGATCGCGATACTTGGCGAGATTCCGGATGCCCAGAAGGAGAGAGCCTGTTCCAATACAGGTCGTGATGAAGGCGGAGAGTGACCACTTCGTAATGGAGCCGGTCTGCAAGCCCAAAGCGAAGGGGACGTTGGCCGCGCTGAAGCTGATGAAGCAGATTGCGAGTGGCACGAGCCATAAGAAATGGGTGCGCGCATTACAGCGATATGCCCTAAGGACCTGCATGAGCGTGTAAAGCGCGAGAATGGCGGTGATCACGCACGCGACGAACGGGGCTACGGGCATGGTCTATTTTCCCCAAAAGACGAACATCGCGATCGAGGCAAGGATCATCACAACCGTCGCCATCCAGCCCAATATTCGTGGCCGTCTCTTTAACGTAACCTCGCCCATGACCTTTGGGTTCGTCGCCATCAGCATCGTCATGACCATGATCGGCCCCGCCGCGACTCCATTGATTACGGCGGTCCAAAAGAGCGCCTTAATCGGGTTGACGTGCAACATGGTCAGTCCGAGCCCGATAAGAATGGCGGCGCTGAGTAAGGCATAGAAACCCTTGGCGTGCAACGCTGTGCGCTCCAGGCCGGTGGGCCAACGGAATGCCTCCCCAACCGCATAGGCAGCCGAGCCGGCAAGGACAGGAATTGCTAAGAGCCCGGTGCCGACGATCCCCAACGTAAAGAGGAGGAAGGCTAGGTTGCCCGCCACCGGACGGAGCGCCTCGGCCGCTTGGGCCGACGATTGGATCTCCAGGATGCCTTTGGAATGGAGCGTTGCCGCCACGGCCAGAATGATGAAGAATGCCACGAGGTTTGAAAACCCCATGCCGATGTAGGTGTCTTGCCCTATTCGCCTGAGCTGGTAGGGGGCCTGTTCCGGGTGCATCTTCAAGGGCTTTTCCTCTGGGTTCAGCCGAACCTCCTCAACTTCTTGCGAGGCTTGCCAAAAGAAAAGGTAAGGGCTTGTGGTCGTTCCAAGTATGGCGACGAGCGCGGTGATCGAGGCCGAATTCAATCGAATCTCTGGAAGGATCGTATGCCTCAGCGCATCGGCCCATGGCGTTTTTACAACGAACACGGTCGCGACATAGGCAAAGAGCGCGAGCGTGGCCCACTTCAAATACGCAACATAGCGATGGTAAGGAACGAAGACCTGCAGGAGGAGCGAGGAGATGGCTAGGACGGAAGCCCACAAGAGCTGTGACCCACCGATTAGCAAGGTCATCGCGTCCCCCATGGCTCCGATATCCGCGCCGAGGTTTATCGTATTGGCCGTCACGAGCATGATTACCAGGAGGAGCATGATCCATCGCGGGTAAAAGCGACGAAGGTTGCCGGCGATGCCACGGGCGGTAACACGTCCGATGGTGGCGCAAGTCTCTTGGATGCCGGCCATGAGGGGGTAGGAGAAAAGCATTGTCCACAACATGCCCAGACCGAACTGCGCTCCCCTTTGTGAGTAGGTCGCAATGCCGCTGGGATCGTCATCCGAAGCGCCGGTGATGAGACCCGGCCCAAGGATGCCGAGAAGCCCACGCTTTTGTTCAAGTGAATCTGTCGACATTGTTAGAAAGGACGCCTGTCTCAGGCATATTGTCGAAAAAAGCAAAGCGAATTATCAAGGACTGGCCGGGCGCTCCAAGGCTTGCACCGGGAGAGACATTCCCGGGCCGCCGAATACGGCATCGTGGAGAAACTACTCCACCTGCGGATTCACTTATAAGCCCGAACAAGCGTCTTCAGATCAATCAGGCGCTCTATGTCGCCAACTCTACGGGGCACAAGATTTATCCCTATGGTGGTGTCTTGGAACGTGCCAGTCGGGTAAGCCCGCTCCCCCGAAAGGCATTTCTCTTTCAATCTGGAAACGCCTAATATATCCTTCCGAGCTTCGACTCTGGTCCTTCCAATCCGTGTGGCCAAGTATTAAGGGGAATGTGTCGAGGACACAAACCGGGTTCAATTGTCATATGGACAATCCTTCCGTTCCAATCCCCTCATCTCCTTGGGCCCGGCTCAAGCTCAAGCCCTACGTGCGCACTGCGGCGCCTGGCGGCAACGTCAATCAGATGCAAAAAGAGAGGCTTTCTCCGCTCGATCGGCTAGCAGTGGCGATCACCAACAAGGTTGGCTCGATGGGCTTCTTCCTGATTATTTTCTCGTGGACAGTTTTGTGGTGCGGTTACAATATCCTCGCCACCGAGGTACCAAGGCTGCATTTGAAGTCTTTTGATCCCTTCCCCGCATTCGTTGCCTATCTTCTCATTAGTAACGTCATTCAAATTCTGCTGATGCCGCTCATCATGGTCGGCCAAAATCTTCAATCGCGCCACAGTGAAGCGCGGGCCGAACTTGATTTTGAAACAAATCAAAAGGCTGAAAAAGAAGTAATGGTAGTTCTTCGCCACCTTGAACACAACACCGACTTGACCATCCAGCTCATGAAGCATCTGAACTGCCAGATTTCCGAAGAGGATCTACTGGCGTTGACCGCCGAGAAAGACCTGGCCGAAAAAGTCATTGCCGAGAAAATCGGGCCGGAAACCGCGCCCAGGACTTGAATCATGGAAGAAGACACCCCCTTAGAAGCCAAGGAGCAGCTAGACGAGCTGGCCGAGCACAAGAGTGGCTGGACCCGGTACCTTGCGATCACGACAGCCATGATAGCGGTGCTCGCCGCGCTCGCCTCAATGAAGTCTGGCAACCTCGCCAACTCCGCCCTGCTGGCTAAGAATGATGCAATTCTCATGCAAAGCAAGGCGAGCGACCAGTGGAATTACTACCAGGCCAAGGGCATCAAGCGAACCATAGACGATGCCCTTTCTCTGGGAAACGGTAATTTGAAGCTGAAATCGGAGGCGCTACGATATGCCGCTGAGCAGAAAGACATTCAAGCCAAGGCTCGGGAGCTAGAAAGGGAGGCAGAATCAGACAACAAACGCTCTGAGCGGCTGCTCCAAAAGCATGAGAAAGCGGCCACCTCCGTGACATTCTTTCAGATAGCCATCGCGCTCTCAGCAATGGCTGCTCTCATGCGGCAGAAATGGTTTTGGTTTCTCTCAATTGGCCTGGCGATAGCTGGAACGGCATTGTTACTGGCGGCCGTGGGTTGGATGTGAGGGGCAACGAATTTCTTAGCTTGCGCACACTGGGAGCCGCCAGTCGGGGATTATGACCAGCGGCTAGAGGAAGCACTGAACCCCAAAATTAGGGAGCTCAGATGATCTTTATCATACGTCGCTTTTTCAAGGGTCAAGCGATGCACAGGGCATTTTGGCACGATAATACTGAAAATTCATCGCTCAGTGGCAGATTATCCAAAGGAAGGCTCGAAGACATTGGTAATAGGAACGCCGGGATATGGCGGTTGCCGAGAAGTGCATGCACTTAAAACCGGACGACCTTCATGGCTATCGATCGTCGCCGTCGCGTCCTTCGGAAGCTGGCACCGGTGGATCAACCCGCACAATACGACCGGTGAGCACCCAGGCTCTTTGGCTTGGAGCCAGGCGCGGGGCTAGGATTCCGTCATTGATCTCCCTGGTAACGGCAAATCGGTTGAAACCGGTCGGCGGCAGGAAGAGACGTGTATTGTCTTCAAAGCCGTCGGAGGCAGAATCGACGTCGCCTTCAAGGGCCGAAATGACGCTGTCCCCATTTTGATCTACTCTTCTCACCTCCGCTACATAAGCATCGAAGAGCCTATGTTGGAAATCCGAAACGTTTGGCTCAAACGAAGCGAGCCTTTCATAAGCGTCTAAATAAATTTCGTTGGCCAGCCCGCTCGGAATAAACCTTTCACGGAATTCGCGTTGCGCATCGTCAGTCGCGTCGAAGAGGTCGGGGTCCCGCGGACGATCGGGCGTATCTCCGTACACGAGCTTGTCATTTTGCGGTCCATTCGGACCCGGCCCGGCGATGAGCGACAAAAAGTTGTATTGCAAGCCAGCTTGATAGGTGCCAGGCAGCCCGCCGGTAAAGGGCAATTCATATGTGGGATGAATCCAGTTGGTGGTGTAATTGAATTCCCAGTAAGCATGAACGTCGCTTTGCTGCATCGCGTTATATGCCCCCATGCTGAGCTGAAGCGGTACGACGTTCGTTTGGCGGTCTGGGAAGTGGTCATCATCCCTAGGGAAACGTACCGGGTTTCCGTCTATCGTGAACGTGTTGCCCGGGATGTTATTGTTGGTGCCCATCAAGGCAAGCATTTGGGCGTCGGCTACCGTAAGCTTGCCGAACTGGGCGTGGCCATCGTTTCGCGGCGCCGCAATATCCGGCACCGTGATGTCGTGGAGCATCCATCCCTCATACCAACCGCTTTCATTGTTGATGACAAACAGGCCGGAGATGTCAGTGAATATGTCAATGAACGCACGGATGTCGTTGGGGTCTGTAGGCAAACCGGGCTTTGGCTCTACCACCAAGCGAACGGAGCCAACGGTCATTAGCCCATTTGCTGCATTGGCGGCCGTTCTCATGGCGGTGTCGTTCACGCCGGGAATAATCGCAGTGAATACATTTGGCTGAAACGCATGGGTATCAAGCAAGAAGTATTGAAACAGCATGCTAGGATCATCCGCTTCAGCATAGACCTGCATCGGTAAGAAAGTGTGGGGCCTTCGTGCCATCTCAACGAGTTGGTGTTTGAGGGGGCCCGGCAAGAACTTTACGTCGCCTCGGTTGGCGACGGTTTTCATATCCTTCTCGGCGTTCGGATTCTTGTGGAACTGGGCTTGCGCGAGTGGGCAACTGATAAGTATTAATGCTGCCGCGCCTAACGCGTATTGGGGGAATTGCCTTTGACAAGCTAGCCTATTCATCTTGTTTTCCTTCTTCCTTTTGAACATAGTGCGTCCGCACCCAGCACCTGTACCGTGTTGGTATGCTTTTCGTGTGTTAAGAGTTGGTACGTCGCCAGTTAAAAGAAAATAGGGCCATCCGGGGTGCCCATTTACTCGCCCCGCGAGCCGGGTGCGGCCAGCCGACTTCCGCAGCCCTTTGCTAAGTCATCTTTTGCGAGGGCTCTGAGCTTGCATCGTCCTTGCGATCTAGTAAATTGGG
>JBBREX010000131.1:0-8516 GCA_038225245.1 Fimbriimonadales bacterium
CGGCGATTCGGTTCGCAGAGCGGTGACGCCGTTCTTGACCACAAGATACGTATCGTCGCTGGTCAGAACCTGAGCGAGTCCACCCGATTCGATGGTGCCGCGGAAAGCGTTAACGCTACTTGGCGAGACGCGAACCTCGGATGTTGGGATCGTGACGCTGACATTATCGATATAGGCGTTGCTATTCGGCACAACGGTGGCGAAGTGAACGAACGTAAACCGATCCAGATGATCGAGCGCAACGGAGCGGAAGGTCAAGTTCGTACCGACGGTTTGAAGTTGGCCGTTCCGAGGACCGTATTTCATGTCGTAGGTGTCCGCCGTGAGGTTAATGTCCAGTTGAACAGTTTGCCAGGCGTCGTGCGGATAGTTGTTCACGATGACGTTGTTTACGCCACCCGTGACCGTGTAGACGATCGTGTTATCGGGAAGCCACTCCAACTGCGGACCTCGGTCAGAAGCATTCGAGAACCCGCCGCCGCCGTGATCGCCGCCGACATAGACCGCTCCGCCATCGAATCCGGCAACGACCCAGATGTCAAACTGAACGCGCACGATCCGTCCAGGCAGTTCGGTAATAACCTGATTGAAGATATTGGGAAGATGGATATTGTTCACGGCATCGTTGAGCAGCATCCGCAACGAGTTACCGTTGGCTCCATTCTCGAAAGAATTCGTCGCCACAATGGTGTACTGGCTTGGATCTAGCTCAGCGACACCCGCCGTGACATAGCCGTCGGGAAACGCCCAAGCACCCGCAGGGACGCCGACGTCGGGGTTTGTGCCGACCGTTAGGCTGTCCATATTTCCGTCGTTGAGATATTGTGCGTTGGCCACGCCGGTCATCGATAAAGATGCCGCAACAAGGCCAAACCATAAAGAAAAGATTTTCATTCGAACCCTCCTCGCCCGATTTTAGGGGCGAACACAGATTGCATTTCGAGAAATGGTCTGGTTAGATCCACCCTCGACTCTCATTATATAAAACTTTATGAGATTTGCCAACTAAAGGGTTCACAAAAAAACAGCTTCAGTCAAACCCTAACTGGCTCCGAGAAACCATTCGGGAAGGCGATCATGGCCCGTTTGCGAGCGGCAGCTTCTTGGCCCCTTTGTCCGGCGGACCGGTAAAGCTCCAACACTTTCTTCCAGCCAAGAAGAAGGTGGTGCGGAAAAGCGGTCAAGAACGCGCGTCCAGCTTGCGAATTGACGTCTATCTGAGTTGTTTGATGCTCACGCATCGCTTCCTCCAAGAGTCTTGCCAATTTGCCGTCATTGCCCTTGCCTTGGGCCGCTGGGACGACCTCATACAAGACGGCTGGTAAGATGGGAGCCCTTTCGGCGGGAGGGGTCTTAAATGCTGACCGCGCTCGGGAGATCGCTTCGTCGATCCGTCCTAACTTTGCCAAGCATTGGGCCAAGCGCAAGTTGTCGTTTACTCTCCGATCTTCCGACTGGGCCGTTGAGACGGCGACTTCATAAGCTTTACGCGCGTCTTCCCATCGCTGCGCCGTGCGAAACACATCTCCAAATCGCCAAGCATCTTGTGGGCGAAGCCTTCGGGGATCGACGTTTTCCAGAAGCTTATCCGCTTTTAAGCGAATCAGGCGGTGCTGATCGGCCACGCTGATCTCACCCTTGTTTACGCGTTCTTGCAGGGCAGAGTACGCCCATCCGAGGTTGCGCTGGAGCACTTCGATTCGATTAGCTCCCGCCATATCCGGATCGTTTGGGTCTGGAATCGGGCCGACTTTGCAACCCGCGATGACGGGCAGCAAAAGAAAGATGAATCGCCTCACTGACTAATATACGGCGGCGTAGCGCTGAGCGTCGAACTGAGCATCCCGATAGATCTCGCTCCCGCAAAATGTCAAGACTGCTTTGCCGCGGAATTTCATGCCATGAAACGGCGTGTTTTTGCCTTTACTAAAGGTTTTCGCAACATCGAATGTCCATTCCAGAGAAGGGTCGATAACGGTCACTTGAGCGACAGGTGTTTCGCCCGGTTTGAGGGTTCCTGCCTCCAAACGCAAGATATCGGCAGGCCCTGTGCTCAGCTTTCGCGCCGTTTCGAGAGGGGTCAGAATGTTCTTGTGAGTGAGATAGGTGAGGGTGACTCCAACTACGGTTTCAAGCCCCACCATGCCGAACGGGGCTTCTTCGAAAGGTACTTGAACTTCGTAGGTGGCGTGGGGAGAATGGTCGCTGGCGATGCAGTCGATGGTGCCATCGGCTAGAGCTTGAGTTAGAATATCGATGTCGACCTGGGTGCGTAGGGGGGGCGTAGTTTTGAAGTGCGGGTTAAATTCCCCAACCGCCTCCTCCGTCAGGGCAAAGTGGTGGGGGCAAATCTCACAGGAAACGGGCGCACCTAAATACTTCGCTTGCCGGATCATCTCGACCGCGCCCCACGTGCTCACCCTCAGAATATGCAGTTGGCAGCCCGTGTGCAGAGACAGCAGGCAGTTGCGCATAACCATGATCTCTTCCGCGCTTCTCGGCATGCCTTGAAGGCCGAGCATGGCGCTCATGGCACCCTCGTTCATGGCGCCGCCGTTACTGAGCGATGCATCCTCGCAGTGGGCCATTATGGGCAGGTCGAGTTGCACGCAAGTTTCCATGGCCCGAGTCATGATCATCGAGTTTTGAACCGGATTCTCTTCATCACTGGCGGCTACGATTCCCGCTTTCTTCAGAGCTGCGAGATCGCTCAGTTGCTCGCCCTTCAGTCCCACAGTTAGGGCTCCGACAGGGGCGACAAATACGCCTCCCGCTTCAGGGGAAGCGGCCCGATCCAAAATGAAATCGATGAGAGAGGGCGTGTCTAACGCGGGTGTCGTGTTGGGCATGCAACAGATAGTGGTGTATCCGCCCGCAGCCGCCGCTTGGGTCCCGGTAAGAATGGTTTCTTTGTGCTCGTCGCCCGGCTCCCGAAGGTGAACGTGGGGATCGACGAGGCCAGGGGTAATCCAACAGCCCGTGCAGTCATAAACTTCATCCGCATCGCGCTCGTCCACCTCCTGCCCATAGGCAACGATCTGATCATTTTCGATCACCAGCGACCCGATGAGATCGAGTTCTTGAGAAGGGTCGAGGATGCGTCCATTCTTGAGCAGGGTCTTCATAAATCTATTGCGCCTATGCCTTCACGGCAATCTTCTTGGTTGGCTTTACAGGTTGTTTGGGAGTATCTTCAAAAACCCAGTGCAGTGACGCCATCCGGACAAATATTCCGTTTTCCACTTGCTGGTTGATCGCCGAGGCATCGCTGTCGGCGGCGAGATCATCCATCTCGACTCCCCGATTGAGGGGGCCAGGGTGCATCACCAGGCAATCTTTTGCCGCCAGCCTCAAAGTTTGTCGATTGACTTGATAAAGCCGGGTGTACTCGTTAACGCTGCTGAGGAGTCCATCGGTCATACGTTCCCGCTGCAGCCGGAGAGTGATGACGACATCCGCATTTTCGATTCCCGAAGGAAGGTCGTAATAAACGGTGCCGGGAAGCAGGGATGTATTTGAGGGCATTAGGGTTCGAGGGCCGACGAAGCGCACCTCCGCTCCCATTTTCGAAAGCAGCCAAGCATTGGAGCGTGCGACTCGCGAATGCGACACGTCACCGACGATGGCCACGGTGAGGCCCTTTAGTTCGCCTTTGCGCTCGATGATCGTGAGGGCGTCTCCCAAGGCTTGGGTTGGGTGTTCGTGTTGGCCGTCACCTGCGTTGATAACTGGTCCTCCGAAATAGCGGGCGGCCAGACTTGGGGCACCGGAGGAGCGATGCCGCATCACGAGTGCTTCAAGACGCTCATATCGCAAGGTGAGGATCGTATCCTTGAGAGTCTCTCCCTTGCACATCGAACTCCCTGCGGAGGAGAAATTGGTGGCTCGATAACCTAGATAGTGGGCAGCTTGCTCGAAGGAAACCCGTGTTCGGGTGGAGTCTTCGAAAAACATGAGACCGACGACCTTTCGATCGTAGCGTTCAAGATTTCTACTGGCCTGGATCTTGCGTTTGAACTCGTGGGATAGGGCGAGCAATTCTTCTATATCGCTCCGCTCGAGGTGCCGGATTCCCAATAAGTGTCGGCTCATCGAACCAAGGCCTCTCGATCGTTGGCGCGCTCCAAGATGACCGCGTCCTCGCCGTCGTATTCCGTAACTTTAACCACAATGTGATCTCCTCTCTCAGTGGCAAGATGCCTACCGCAATAGTTTGGCTGAATTGGAAGCTCCCGATGCCCTCGGTCGATCAAGACCGCAAGTTGGATTTGGCTTGGTCGGCCGAATTGCATGAGGGCATCCATAGCCGCTCGCGTCGTCCGGCCGGTGAAAATGACCTCGTCCACCAAAATCACCGTTTTTCCGGCAACGCCGAATGGGATTTCCGTATCGTCGGTTTCGATTTCCGGGTGATCGTCACGCTTGGCGCGAGGATCCAGTTTCGCACAGGGCACGGTAGTCCCTTCGACCTGAGTCATCAAGAAGGCCAGCCTTTTGGCGATCGGCCACCCGCGCCTCAGGATACCGACTACCACGAGATTCTCCGCGCCCTGGTTGGATTCTAATATCTCATGAGCCATGCGCCCGAGCGTTCGCCGGATATCTCCGCCATCGAGCATGGTCGTGACCATCATCAAGGATTATGGCGGGTTCGCCTAAACTAAAGCCAATGGCCGATTTTTGGCAGGGCTGGCGTCGATTTTCCGAGCGGTTCATCAATGCCCTTATGGTTATATGCGGATGCCTGGCTCTCCTTGGAGGAGTCGAGCTCTTTGTCGCTCGAGGGCCAGTGGCGATCGCCCTATCCTTCAGCCTCTTTGGGTGCATTCTGCTCTTTGCAAGCTGGCGGTCGAGAAGAACTTAGCCTTCGGGCTTAATCAATACGACGCGATTTTCTTCCGACCTGGAAATAACGATCGAGCGGTTCTCGGTCAAGTTGTATTTGAGGCCGGTAGCCTTCGTAATTACATCCAGAGCATATTTAAGCGAGGTGCCGATCAGATAGGCATCGAGCTTATAAGCGGGGACATCTTTATCGACTTGAACGCTCACGCCGGTTTGTCGGCTCATTTCGGCGGCTAGGTCCCGCAAATCGATTTTCCTGAGACGCGTCGTCACTCGCTTCTGGAGAACCTCGGGAGAAAGCTTGCCATGGACGACTGGATGCGTATCCGGCTGAGTTTTTTGAGTTGTAGAGGCGGGTGCCTTGCTCACGAAGTAGATTCCATTTTGAATCTCATATCGGAGGGAGCAGGTCTTGCCGATGATCGCCAAAGCCTCTTCGAACTCCACATCCGACAGTGCTAAATAAAGCGAGCAATGGACAGAGGAATCAAGTACAAAATTCTTTTTGGATTGCTTGAATAGATCGTGCAAGACATTGCGCACATCGTCTCCACGTGCGGTGATGGAAATTGTTGCGTCATGAACTGGCGGCGTAGCCTTTTCTTGAGCGAGCGCGAACGCGGTGAGAGCGAAAATAAGGGTAAGAACGAATGGACGCATTTTAATCTCCTAGTGGTGAATGGGCTGACCGGAAGGGTCATAAACCTTGATGCTGCCGGTTCCACGGCGGGGTTCTTTGCGGGCACGCAAGGTCAACCGGTGTTTCTTGCGAATCGGCCTTTGCCGCTTCTCGATCGACCACCTGGCTGCGGCCTTAGCCTTTGGGGCAAAACCCGATCGCGGAGGCGTTTTTGCGGGGACGAGTGCTTTCAATGTCGCTTTGACGCCCTTCGTCTTCAGCGGCGACTGAGAGGCTTTCGCGAGAATCTTGGCCAGTGCATGTGCTTGTGGAGCTACTTGTGCAGGGTTCTTCTGGGGCGAATCGAGGCGGGCTTTAGCGGTAACGGGGGCAGGCGGGGATTTTGCTCCTTTGGCCGCCTTCGCGCCAAGTATTTTCGAGGGATTGCCCATGAGGAAACTGATCGCGACAAGTACGATTGCCAACCCACCGGAAATAGCTAAAGGTTTCCAGTTTTGAATCGGCAAAGTTTTCAGCACGTCGATGAATCCGTGCTTGGCGTCGGATGAAGCAACCGGCCCCGCAAATGCGGCAGGTACGTCGATAGGATCAATGGGAGCATTGAGCCTGGCGTGCGGAGTTTGCTCACTGTCGGTTGGATCGGGCCCTGTCTCGATTTTGAGCATCGCTCTGAGGGTTTGGCGACGCTCCGTCACCATCACCTTACAATCCGAGCATGAGGCAACGTGCCGCTCGAGTTGGCGTAGAGCCTCATCGGGGATTGGATCGCCCGCCAAGTATCGGCTCATCTGAGCTTGGGCGAGCTGGCATTCAACTTCTTGAACCTGCATTCCTGAGAACCTGCTTGAGGTTTTTTGGGGCAGCCTAAACCATCCCGCTTGGATTGTCGGAAGGGATGCCGGCAATCTTGAGGGCTAAGAACACCCCTTGGTATGCCCGCCATCGACGAGTAGGTTCACCCCCGTGATGTACGAGGCTCGTATCGAGCATAGGAACACAACCGCGGCAGCGATTTCTTTTGGATCTGCCAACCTTCCAATTGGTACTTCGCCCCCCTGCTTTGCGAGAGCTTGCTCAGGAATGATGCCCTCTCGTTCAGCTCTGATCTCGGCTAAGTGGCGCTGGCGATCGGTCAGGGTATGGCCGGGAAGCACCGCGTTGACGGTCACCCCCTGGGCGGCCCATTCGAGCGCTTGAATTTTGGTCAGCGATGCTATTCCAGCTCGAATCGTGGAGGAAATGGGGAGCAACGGGCTCGGCTCCTTCGCGGCCAAGCTCGTGATGTGAACGATGCGGCCCCATCCTCGCTCCGCCATCTTGGGTCCGATCGCGCGAGTTTGGCGAACGACGTTCATCAGGGTCCCCTCGACGCCGGCTTGCCATTGCTCATCGGTCATGCTTGTGAATGAACCGGCGGGCGGTCCTCCCGTATTGGTAACCAAGATATCGACGGGGCCCAAGTCACTCTCTGTTTCGGATAACCACCAATCCAGGTCTTCCGACTTGGCGACGTCGCAAACATAAGAACGCGGCTCGCCGGGAATTTCCTCGCTGGCGGCTTCCAGGCCTTCCTCGCTTCGGCCGCAAAATGAGATCAAGCAGCCTTCCTGAGCGAGTTCGATCGCGGTCGCGAGACCGATGCCCTTGCTTGCCGCCGCAATCATCGCAACCTTGCCTTCAAGACCAAAATCCATGGCAAGAGTTTAGCCTCCGAGCTCTAGTCGATCCAATCGGCGACGAAAATGTTGGTTTCGTGTGGCGCTTTGCCTAAACGGTTCGAGGCCCAAACAAGTTTCTTACCGTCGCGCGTAAACATCGGAAATCCATCGAACTCTTTAGCAAAAGTAATACGGCGAAGGTTGCCTCCATCCATGTCGATCATGTAAAGATCGAATTCCCTTCCTTTGGGATCACCGTAGTTGCTACTGAAAATGATCCGCTTCCCGTCTGGATGAATAAAGGGGGCGAAAGACGCCGCCCCCAAATGAGTGATTTGCCGCTTGTTCTTCCCGTTGACGTCCATAACCCAAATTTCCAGGGTAGTCGGGCGGACCAAGTGCTTTTGGAGCAGCTCGGTGTAATCCCTGCGTTTTGCCTCGGTATCGATGACGTCGCGTCGGTAAGCGATTTTTTTGCCATCCCAACTTACGAACGGTCCGCCGTCGTAACCGAATTCGTGAGTCAACCGTTGAATGTGTGATCCGTCGAGCCGGGAACGATAGATTTCAAGGTCGCCTTCGAAGCCGCCAGTAAACACCATGAAATCTCCGCGAGGGCTGATCGTGGTCTCTGCCACATAGCCAGGTTTTTCGATCAGCGGGCGGATGTGGGTTCCATCTAAGGAGGCCCGGTACATGGCGAAATTAGGATTCACCATCCAAACGTAGCCCTTGCTCATGTCCACCTTGGCTTGGGGACCGGGATCGCGGCGATGCGTGGAGCTAAAAACGATCCCCGAGCCGTCGGGAAGAAAATAGCTGCACGTACAGCGTCCGAGTCCGGTGCTCACCAATTTCTTGTTCGAGCCATCGGACTTCATGGTAAATATCTGCTCATCGGGGTAACCGGGCTGCCGACTCTGATAGATGAGTTTCGTTCCCCGGACATTCCAGTACGCCTCCGCATTTTGTCCACCGAAGGTCAACTGGCGAATGTTCTTGAGATGGACCTCCTCCGGTTGGGAGGCGACCGCGCGTTGGTCTTGAGCGTAGGGTGAATGAACGAGGCTTAGGGCCAATATGGCGAGCATCAATTCATTCAACCACGTCCGTCGCTTAACGCCGTTGACGTGGTTGACGATTAGCCGCTCAATTTAACGATCCGAGCTCCAAAGCGGGAAAGCGCGAGCAATTACAAATTGTGTATCTCGGCGGCCTTGCTTACCACCCGCACCACTGCCCCTTCCGTCAATCCCGATTTGATTTCGATCAGGGCCCCGTCGCTGATACCAGTTACGACTGGAGTATCGATCCATTTATCTCCGTTCTGGACGGCCACCATCGTCCTGCCATCTTTAGTGGTAATTGCTCCG
>JBBREX010000132.1:0-8450 GCA_038225245.1 Fimbriimonadales bacterium
GGCGTTCATCTACAACGTGGTGATGATCCCACTCGCCGCCCTCGGCCTGCTGAACCCGATGCTCGCGGCGGGGGCTATGGCGTTCAGCAGCATCTCTGTACTATTGAACTCCTTGCGGCTACGCCGCTTCGCTTAAGGGATATAGGAAAGACCGCAGAGGAGTAAAACTTACTAAGCCGTAAACAATGACATAGTAGCCGATTGATCCCGATAAGCAACCCAGAGTGACACTCCTAAAGAACAAGCAGGTGATGATCGCATCGCTCGCGCTTACCGCGCTCGCGGCCTACCTTGTCATGCTCATTGGTGGGCTCGGAACAGAGACGGTCGGCGGAATCTCGATCCGTGATCTGCCTTTGCTCTTTGCGCTCGTGGTCGGCGGGGTTCCGTTACTGCTGGATCTCGTTCGCCAACTTGTGAAACGGGAGTTCGGATCGGATTTGCTTGCAGGAATCTCGATTGTCACCTCCGTGGCCCTGTCCGAGTATTTGGCGGGAACCATCGTCGTGCTGATGCTCTCGGGTGGACAGGCTCTTGAGGCGTTCGCGGTGCGTAAGGCATCGTCCGTGCTCGAAGCCTTGTCGAAGAGAATGCCCTCAATCGCACACCGAAAGAAGGGTGGCGCGGTTCTCGATGTGCCTCTGAAGGACGTGGCGATTGGAGACGAGGCGGTGATCTTCCCTCATGAGATATCGCCGGTCGATGGCGTCGTCGTTGAGGGGCATGGCGTGATGGACGAGTCTTACCTTACAGGCGAGCCTTACCTGATATCCAAGACGCCAGGTTCGGAGGTCCTCTCGGGTGCGATCAATGGAGAGAGCGCCCTCACGATTCGCGCAACAAAGCTCGCCGTGGATTCTCGGTACACGAAGATCATGGAAGTGATGCGGGCGGCCGAACAGCGCAAGCCCCAGCTAAGGCGCATAGCTGATCAGCTCGGCGCCGTGTATACGCCTGTAGCCGTGGCTATCGCTCTCTTGGCGTGGGGGTTGAGCGCGGAGCCGAACCGGTTTCTCTCCGTCATGGTCGTTGCGACACCGTGTCCGCTCCTGATCGCCATTCCCGTGGCAATCATAAGTTCGATCTCTTTGGCTGCCCGCCGGGGCATTATCATCAAAGACCCTTCCGTCTTGGAAAAACTCGATACCTGCCGTGTCGCGATTTTCGACAAGACCGGCACCCTGACCTACGGCAAAGCGAAACTCACGGAAATCATCCCAGCTCCTAACTTCGAAGTCGACGAGGTCCTGACGCTCGCCGCCAGCTTGGAGCGCTATTCGAAGCATCCTCTGTCCGCCTCGATCCTCGAAGCTGCGCAACAAAAGGGACTCGCTCTTCGGGATGCCAGCGAAATCAGCGAGCGTCCTGGTGAAGGGCTACGCGGCATCATTGGCGGACCTTCCGTCCAAGTGACCAGCCGCAAGAAGTTGGAGCTGGCGCAGCCACTGCAAGCGAGCATCCTTCCCTCGGTTTCGGCAGGCATGGAGTGCGTTATTCTCATCGATGGGCACTATGCGGCGCTCTTTCGATTCCGTGACGAACCCAGGCGAGACGGTGCGAACTTCATTCACCACCTCGGGCCGAAACATCATTTCAGCAGAATCGTGCTGGTTTCGGGCGATCGCGAGTCGGAGGTGCGCTACCTGGCGGAGCAGGTCGGCATAAAGGAGGTTCTTTTCAGCCAGTCCCCCGAGCAAAAGCTCGAAATGGTGCGCAACGAGACCAAGGCTTCGCCTACGGTATTCCTCGGCGATGGCATCAACGACGCCCCGGCTCTCACCGCGGCAACCGTTGGCATCGCGTTCGGCCAGAACAGCGATATAACGTCCGAAGCGGCCGGCGCGGTCATTATGGATAGCTCGCTCCAGAAGGTGGACGAGCTCTTACACATCAGCCGTCGGATGCGGACCATCGCCCTGCAAAGCGCGTTCGGTGGAATGGCTCTTAGCTTGATTGGGATGGGCTTTGCGGCGACCGGCTACTTGGCCCCGGTTCCAGGAGCGATCCTGCAAGAGGTAATCGATGTGGCGGCCGTCCTCAACGCCCTGCGCGTCGCCCTACCGCCAAGGTCGCTTGTGGACTTCTGATGGGAGGAATCGGCGCGAATCGACCGACGCGGCTGTGGTTCATGGGGTGTAACCGTCCGCTACTTCGGATCGGGTTCGGCAAGGTAGCCGCCCAGAATGAGTTGCTCCCGGATCGCGAGGGGCGTTGCGGGAGGCTCAAAGAGCACGTCTACCGTAGGCTCCGCTTTGTGGACCTGGACGGCCTTGACGCCTTCCACCATCATCAAAGCCCTTTCGACGTTCTGGACGCAGCCCTCGTAATGGACGTTCTGGAGGTGAATCGTCACGCGTTCTGTTTCTTGATTCATTTTAGATTCCTTCGCTTAGCTCCGCCATTTGCATGGTTGGCTTGGCAGAGAGCGACTCGGGATAGTCCTTGGCCAGCTTCAAAATATCGACCGATACTGGCATTTCTCCGCCGGTCGGCGTGAAGCCCAGATGGTGGCACTCGACCCGCATTTCCTTGACGAGCGCCTTGAGATCGAAGCCCGTCCGGATGGTTTCGGCGAGGAGAAGCCCCAGGAGCTTGGTGAACAGGATGCGGCGGTAGGTGAAATCCACGACTACGTCCGCGTTCTGCTTGGTCGGCGCGACGAAGACCTGGTAACTGGGGCGGACGAACCGCTGGTACCGATCGATAATCTCTTCGATGGTCGATCCGCGCTCCGGCACGTCGCGCATGATCCTCCCGAGCAGCCGCTGGTCGTCGTCAACGTCGAGAAAGCAGGTCACGTCGAAGAGCTCGGCCATCGGCTTGGCCAACACGAAGAGGCCTTCGACGATGAGAATCGGCGTCGCCTCGACGGCCATCGCCTTCTTTTGGCGGGCCATCTCGCGAAAGTCGTAGAGGGGCGCGGTAACCGGCTTGCCCTTGCGTAACGCCTTGATGTGATCGACCATGAGTTCGAAATCGAGATGAGCGGGGTGGTCGAAGTTGATGTCGACAGCACGCTCGTCGCCGTGGTTTGAGCGGAAATACTGGTCCATGCTCAACACCTGCACGTGCTCGCGCCCGACGCTCTCGGCGATGGTTCGGGCGAGGTAGGTCTTGCCGCAACCGGAGCCTCCAGCGATGCCGAGAATGAAGGGCCGTTTCGGTTTCATTCCTGGGCGTCTCCGCCAGCACGGATCTTCATCATCGCTCGTTCTATGAGCGCCTTTGCTTCGTCGGCAATGGGCTTGAGGGCATCGTTGCCGGCAAGCTGCATCATTTGGGTAGGATCCTGGGCGCGGACGTGAACTTGACCACCGCATTCATGGACCAACACGTTGCACGGCAGGAACAGTCCAATCTCGTGCTCAGCTTTGATCGCCCGCGAGGCCAAGTGCGGGTTGCACATGCCGAGGATTGAGTACGGCTCGATCTCATCGCCAATCTTCTCTTGAAGGGTCGCTCGAACGTCAGTTTCCGTGAGCGTTCCAAAGCCTTCACCTTTGAAGGCCTCTTTCACGCCTGCGATAACTTGGTCAAACGGCAGCGCCAAAAGGGCGCTCAGTCTATCGCTTATGGTTGCTTGAGTATTCATCGTTTCTTTCCTTGTCATCAAATGGGTGTCTTTCCACGACGCCCAAGAATTTCTCCCGCCTCAAAACTTTCCTGATGCACCGCCGCCGCCAGACCTGCCACCACCACCTTCGGCCCTGCCTCCTCCCCGCCTCGCAATTATTGAGAGGATATAGAACAGATAATAGGCTACGATTGGGTAGCGGATTGCGAGGATGATCACAGCGACTAGGGCGACACCGAGAAGGATCTTCTGCCATAAGGGCATCGGTATCGAAGGGGCGGCGGGCGCTCCCTCTCCACCAATGGTCGCGATCAGCTTATCAATGCCGGCCGTGACAGCCCCGTCTCGATCTCCCGCCTGGATTCGCGGGACGATGGTCTCGGCGATAACTCGGGAAGCGATAGCGTCGGGTATTTGACCTTCCAACCCATAACCGACCTCGATCCGGGCTGTCCGGTCGTCCGCCATGATGAACAGTGCGAGGCCGTCATCGATCCCTTTGCGACCAAGCCGCCAGGCCTTGAAGGCACGAACGCTCCAGTCCTCGACCGGTATCTGGCCGGTCGTTTTCCCGATCCAGACAAAAAGCTGATGCCCCGACGTGCGCTGGTAGGATTCGAGTCGAGAGTTAAGGGCGTCGCGGCTTCCGGGGGAAAGGAACCCCGCAGTGTCAGTAACCCATTGCGCGGGCGACGGCGGAATTGATTGCGGCCCAGCCACGGTCGTCTTTGCACCTAGCAGGAGAAGGACCAACAATATCGGTGCTAGGCGAAGCCGCTTGATGTTAGAACTTCACCTTTGGAGCCGTCTCAGCTCCAGGCTGCGACTTGAAGTAGGACTTGACCTGAAAGCGAGAGCCAAACATTCCCGCGATAATGTTCGTCGGGAAGCTGCTGCGCTTTGAGTTGAAGGCCTGGGCGGCTTCATTGAAGCGCATCCGCTCTACCGCGATGCGATTTTCGGTTCCCTCAAGCTGGGCTTGTAAGTCTCTGAAGTTCGCGGTGGCCTTTAAGTCTGGATATCTCTCGACGACGACCAAGAGCCGGGACAGCGCCGAGGACAGACCGTCTTGCGACTGTTGGAACTTCGCGAATTGAGCCGGATCGCTAGCCGGACTCTTTCCAGAACCGCTCGATGATTGAACAGCCTGATTTCTCGCCTGCGTAACCTCCAACATGGTGCTCTTTTCAAAGTTGGCCGCGCCCTTTATCGTTTCCACGAGGTTGGGTACGAGGTCTGCCCGTCGCTGATAGACACTTTCCACTTGTGCCCATTGCGATTGAACCTGTTGGTCGCTCGACACCAAGCCGTTGTAGCTGAATGCGACCCAAAGCCCGAGGACGGCGACGACCACAACGGGAATCAGCCACGGTCGGCGTTTCTTGTTTTCCATAGATATTTCTGCTCCTGATGTGGGCGTTGGAAGCCCCACTTTGTTGAAAGGATGCAGGATGGGGCACCGCCTCTGCAAGTCAGTCGAATGTTGCCATCCGAAGGGACGGCATCAAAGAGACGACTTGCAACGGAGGAACGAGGAAGCCATCATCTAACCAGCAACGCCCGCCTCGAAGCGGACTAGCAGGAGAAAATCAGATGCAAATCAATAATCTATTAACATGGGCTGGAGTGGCGACGCTGATCGTCGCCGCTTTCGCAGCCGCCCCTGGAGGGCAGAACTGTTGTGCAGGCATGGGTGGTCAGAGTGGACCAGATGCCAAGGCGACGGTCGTCAAGGGCGTTCAAAAGGCCACTGTGACGATCAACGGCGGTTATAGCCCCTCGACGATTCAGGTTGTCGCGGGCAAACCGGTCGAGCTCACCTTTACGCGGACTGAGAAGTCGGGCTGTGGCGGCGAAGTCGTCATTAAGGGCTTGAAGTACGACAAGCAGGTAGCGACGGGCAAATCGATCGTCGTGAAGTTCACGCCTAAGACAGCGGGCGAGATTCCGTTTACGTGCGGCATGGGAATGCTCAGCGGAAAGATCGTCGTCACGAGGGCGAAATGACTATGACGAAGGAAGTCTTGGACTGTATCGACTCATGCACGGGCTGCATGAAACTCTGTGCTGAGTGCGCGGAGCACTGCGAGCAGATGGGAGGCATGGACGAATGCGTTCGTCTTTGCCGCCTCTGCCACGACGAATGCGACCGCCATGCAAAGGCGGTTCACGAAGGACGCCACGACCACTTGGAGACGTGCGTGAGCATTTGCGAAGCCTGCGCAACCGAGTGCGAAAAGGGCGCCAACCACATGGATATCTGTCGTCGATGTGCGGAAGCGTGCCGTAGATGCGCAGAAGCCTGCCGAAAGGCCAAGGGAACATCAATATGAGCGAAACCACCACTTACAAGAACCATACTGTCGCGGTTTACGCGACCCACGATCAGGCCGAAGACGCCGTTCGCAAGTTGAGCGCAGAAGGCTTCGACATGAAGAAGCTGAGCATCGTCGGCCAGGATTACCACACTGAAGAACGCCCGATTGGCTTCTTTAACACCGAGAATCGAATGTGGTCCTGGGGCAAATACGGCGCCTTTTGGGGCACGATCTGGGGCCTATTGTTTGGCTCGGCCTTCATGTTCTTGCCAGGCATCGGCCATGTCATGCTCGCGGGTTACATCATCGGTGCGCTCCAGGGTGCGTTCGTCGGCGGAAGCTTCGGCGTGATCGGCGGCGCACTGTCGAGTTTTGGTGTTCCCGATAACACAGTCGTGGAATACGAGAGTGAGTTGAAGGCCGGTAGTTTCCTGCTTCTGGCCCATGGCGACGAAGCCGAAACCAACCGGGCCAAGGACCTCTTGTCTTCGACCCCCACAACTCGATTGGATAGCTATACAACGGAGCCGGCTCACGCTGGCCATCACTAGGGCAAATATGAAGATGCGAGCGGTAAGGCTTCGGGACTTCATTCGACCGAATCCGGCAGTCGCTGGACCCGGCGAGACGGTTCAGAGTGCCGCAAGCCTGATGGCCAATGCCTCGGCGACCGCCGTCCCAGTGATGGAAGGCGGTCGCCTGATAGGCATCCTTACGGATCGTGACATTTCGCAGAAAGTTGTTGCCAAACGACTCGACCCGGCTTCCACACTTGTGGCCGAAATCATGAGCGATGACCCTGTGAGGATCAGCGATGATCGCGATGTTGAGAGCGCTCTTCTCGTGATGCGCGCTCGGGGCGTTCAGGAGCTAATTGTTCAGGATTTTGCGGGAACATTCCTTGGAATCGTGTGCGGGTGCGACTTGTGTAACTGTCAATGGGAGGAAGTTCTATGAAGGCCGAAACTCACGTGCACGATCATCATGCCCACGGGGGCCAAGGTGCATCGCCCCACACGGCGACACCTAGTTCGGGCCATGATCACCATGGCACCATGTCCGACCCGAATATGGCCGCTTCTATGGAGCAGGACATTCGCAGACGGTTCTGGATTGCGCTCGCTCTGACGATTCCGATCGCGTGGTTGTCAGGAGAAATTCCCGGACTTCCCGTTCCGCTGGCTGGTCACGTTCAGCACTTGGTTCTATTTCTACTGACCACTCCGGTCGTGTTCTACTGCGGGTGGATATTCATCGTAGGGAGCTATTACGCGCTCCGAAACCGCAAGCTGGACATGTCGGTGCTGATCGCGCTTGGAGTGCTCGCCGCCTATTTCGCGAGCGTCTACCTGAGCCTGTCGCCCCAAGGGATGGTCTTCTATGGAGCCTCCGCCCTCCTCGTCACATTCGTCCTTTTTGGCCACTGGATGGAGATGAAATCACGGCGAGGCACCTCAGATGCATTACGCGCGCTCTTCAACCTCGTGCCGCCAATGGCGCTTGTAGTTCGCGACGGAAAGGAAAAGGAAGTCGCCACAGCGGATGTGGTGGTTGGCGACACGATCATCGTCAAACCGGGCGAAAAGATCCCGGTCGACGGTGAGGTTTTGACTGGCACTTCAGCCGTAGACGAGTCACTCGTCACAGGCGAGAGCTTGCCCGTTGAGAAGGGACCTGGAAGCGCGGTTGTCGGCGGCTCGGTGAACACCTCAGGCGTGCTTACTTTCAAGGCAACTAAAGTTGGGACCGATACCGTGTTGGCTCAGATCACCAAGCTGGTCGAGACAGCACAAAACTCTAAGGCGCCCGGTCAACGGATCGCGGACAAGGCCGCCGCCTATCTTGTCGTCGTCGCTGCTGCTGCGGGCCTCATTACTTTTCTCTCTTGGAAGGTTGGTGCTGGAGTGCCATTCGCGGTCGCCTTCACGTTCGCTATCTCCGCCGTCGTCATCGCATGTCCGGATGCCCTTGGTCTGGCTACACCCACCGCGGTCGCCGTCGGAATCGGGCTCGGAGCAAAGCACAGCGTCCTGATCAAGGACGCCGTGACGTTAGAACAGACCGCTAGAATCAACGCGATTATCGTTGACAAGACGGGGACCCTCACTGAGGGCAAGCCTAAGGTCACCGACATCAAGACCGCGCCAGGCCAAGACGAAGCGCAGCTGGTCCAGTTCGCAGCTTCGGCCGAGTCGAGTTCTAGCCATCCGCTTGCGCTTTCGATCATCGAGGCAGCAAAGGAGCGAAAGATTGAGATAGTCGAAGTAGCCGGTTTCGAAAATCTCACGGGTCTCGGCCTGAAAGCCAACATTACAGGCAAGCCGGTCTTGGTTGGTCGCAGAAAACTCCTCGAAGATCAGAAGGTCAGCTTGGACGGAATCGATGAGGCAGAAAAAGACCTCCTTGGCAAAGCACGTACGCTCATGTACATCGCGATCGATGGCAAGTTCGCAGGAATCCTTGCTGCCGCCGACCCCATCAAGCCGAACACGGGTCAGTTCGTTAAGGAGATGAGCCAGCTTGGGATCGAAGTTGTGCTCATGACGGGGGATAACAAG
>JBBREX010000133.1:0-8444 GCA_038225245.1 Fimbriimonadales bacterium
CTTTGCGTCAGGATCGCCTGCTTGGACGCGTTTGGCCAAGTGCACTTCTTGCTCAGGGGTAAGCAATTGGGCACGGCGCGTTTGCCGCATCCACATTTCGAGCTCTTCAGAATCGTCATGGACGGCAGGAGCGGCTTCGACTTCCTCAACCTCATCCTCGCCTTCCGCAAGCTCCAACAAATCGTCATCTGCGGGCTCCGCGCTCAAGTCGTCGGTCAAGCTATGGGGGGCATTCTCGACGAATCCATGACGGCCAGGGGTACGTACCGTAATGGCACGCCCTCGCCTCGCTTGAGTTGGTAACCCGTTTTCTACCGGCATTATGATTAGATAACCTCCAAGGTCTGTCAGGGAGACCGGTCAAGGCGCTTTCCCCTTCGCGGAGTCATCGAGCTTCGACTTAGGTCGCTTAAAACGATCAATTCTCTTTTTGCACCGAAGATTCCTGCCCGCTGCGAGCCTCATAATAAGGTATCACAGTCCGCCGAAATTGCCCAATAAAATTGCTGATAACTGTAGCAGAGTTTTTGACTTCGTTGCTTTTTCTGCGGTACTTCTTTGTACTACTCTTCCAGACGGTCGATATTCACCGTACGTTGCATCTTTAAGAGTGGATGCAGGTCTTTTGACATGGCTGGTTTGAACCTAAAGTCAAGAGATACCTTATGAAATACGCGATTGGCGTCCTGAAAGTGCCAGCTATCGCATTATCTTTTGTATAGCGCCTACGCTGAGGCTTTGCTTAACCAAATTCGGAATGTCGCTGGTTTTGTCCGCTATGGATACTCCGGCCGAGGTGAGCGCCGCTACCTTGCTATCGGCGGTGCCTAAGCCGCCTGAGATGATCGCTCCGGCATGGCCCATTCTCTTTCCAGGCGGCGCGGTACGTCCGCTAATGAAAGCCACCACTGGTTTGCGCATGGTTTTGATGAACTCCGCTCCCGCTTCTTCATCGGAGCCACCGATTTCCCCCACCAAAACGATTGCTTCCGTCAGCGGATCGGCTTCGAATAGCTCGAGTGATTCGACGAACCGAGTACCAGGCAGGGGATCTCCTCCGATGCCCACGCAAGTGCTTTGGCCTAAGCCGGCGCGCGTCAGCTCCCACACGATCTCATAGGTCAACGTTCCGCTACGGCTGACCATGCCGATCGGCCCCGGTTTGAAGATATGTCCCGGCATGATGCCCATCTTGCACTCGCCCGGAGTAATGATCCCTGCACAGTTTCCGCCGAGCAACCGCATCTTGCCGTTGTTTTGGAGGCGATTGACCACGCGCACCATGTCGAGGATGGGGATTCCCTCGGTTATTAGCGCGGTGAATGGCAGTCCGGCGGCCTCGCATTCGAGCACCGAGTCGGCGGCGAATGGAGCGGGTACGAAAACTAAACCCGCATTAGCCCCCGTAACGGAAACGGCCTCTTTAACGCTGTCGAAAATGGGCACTCCGAAAAGGGATTGGCCACCTTTACCAGGAGTTACGCCGGCGACGACCTGGGTCCCATACTCGATCATCTGCTGAGCGTGGAATGAGCCTTCGCGGCCCGTCATGCCGGCCACCACAACGCGCGTCGATCGATTTACAAGAATGGACAAGAGCGATCCCTCCAGGAACGCTAAATGATACCTACCGCGCCAATCTGAAACGCCTAGCCGGTCGAGCGGGTAATGCTTCCAAGGCGCTGGCTTTGCTGCTGGAGCTGAGCAAGCGCAGTTTCCATAGCCGCAAACTTCACCTTGAGCTCCTGCTCCTTAGTCTTTAATCTCTCTTGCAAGGAGCCTATATTTTTGGCTAGGTCATCGATCGTGCTTTGTAGCGACTTGTCCGTCGAAGTAAACAGACCCGAAACAGAGTCCGTGAATCCGTCGATCTGGTCTGAAATAATGGAGGCAATGCCCTTGACGTACTTAACTTTGCCGGCCACCCCGATAGCCGCTCCTGTATATTGAATCTGAAGTCCATCGGTGTTGGCATTCCCGGATTTACCGCTCAGGAATTGGCCGTTTCCGTCAGCTGCTTCGCCGTTGATCGTGCCCGCGACGTCCACTCCCGTCGTGTACGTTGAACCGCTTTTTCCGACACCCGTGTTGTCATTTGCACCAACGAGGTTACTAATCACGGTGAAGTTCCCGTTCGTGCCAAATTTTTTCGAAGTGACCGTGAGCTTGCCACCGGTAATACTGGCAGTCACCAAATCACGCAGCTTGGTGTCGTTATTGATCTTGTCTACTGTCTGGCTCAAGGTAAGACCGGTATCTATCGGCAAGACATAGTCGATATTTCCGAAGATCGATCCGTTAAACGTGAGTTGCTCTCCGCCCGAGTTGGCCAGGGTTTGGGCCACTCCCGCGACCGAGTTGCCTTTGGTGGCAGTCTGGCTGATTACCACGTCGTAGCCATCCCCCGCGCTCGCCTTCGTTTTGTTCGAACTCGACACGAAGCCCAACGTACTTACCGATGTCGAACCTACCGCGCGCATGAGCTTACTTACAGAGTCGGGGTCCTGAACGAGAGCGGCATCTAACTTGGCGTCGTCGACGGCCAGCTTGCCCTTATCGTCGAATGAAAATCCTAGTTGTGTCAGGTTGCTGAATTGGCCGCCGGTATTCGAGACCGAGTTAAAGATCAACCCGCCAATCGAGTTTTGCACCTGGAAAGCAAGCGAGTCGCCAAAGAGCGGCCCGCTTTCAAATGTTTCCTTGTTGAACTCGCCATTCTGCTTAATGAAGTCGCTTACTCCGTTATAGGCATCCGCAAAACCCTTGAGAGCAGTCTTTGCCGCGTCATTGTCGCGTACTAGGGAGAGGACCGAGGTGGGAGGAGTGACGGCGTTTGCCTTCAGAAGGGTGAGTGTTGCCCCAGGAATCGCCGCCGTTACTGAATTTGAAGCACTGGTTATGGCAATCCCATCTAGAGTGAAGTTCGCATCTTGGGCTGTTACAAGCTGGCTGCCGTAGCCTCGCTGAAGAATTCCTAAAGACTGCAATACGTTGCCTTGGTTCCCGAAAGTAGAGGTGCCTGTGATTTCCAATCGGTATTTGGTCACTCCGTTATCGGTGACTGCCTTTACCGTCGCGGTAGCTCCTGTCCCATTCAAAGGATCATTGATCTTGTTTGCGATTGTTTGAAGAGAGTCATTTTGAAGATCGATGGTAACCGAGCCTGTCCCAACTGTGACGGCGGTCGATCCGAGTCCCGTCAGATTCAACATCAAGCCCATTGTTTGCGTGCTACTGGCAAATTTCCAACCAGCGGCGCCTCCGGTGATAGCCTCACGCACCGAAGCTCCGCCCGATAGCAATCCAAGCTGGTTGACAAGTGTGTCGTCTCCGATTCCGACGATCTGGATCTTGTTGTTAGCCCCGCTTTGCCCCGAGGTAAGGGTTAGATACGCGCTATTGGCGCCGCCATCTATTACGCTCGCGATGGCGCCCGATTGAGTGGCGTTAATTTTTGCGGCGATGGTATTCAAGGTGTCGGAGTTATCGACCGAGACTCCCTTGCCGTTGACCTCCAGAAGCCCGGTGTAACCGAGAGCGGTGGAAGCGCTGGCCTGGGCCGACGAACTGACTTTATGCGTTTGCGCAAGCTGGGAAATGGCCAGGTTATAGGTCCCAGCATTCGCATTCGAATTCGACGAAATAGTAGCCACGTCCACGGCCGAGGAGGTTGCTTTCAGCGTATTGTAAGTGCTAACTGCATTTAGCGTGTTTGTGGCCGACTGAAGGCTCGAAATTTGGGACTTGAGCTGCTCATAGATTCCCTGCTTCGCGGTGAGCTGAGCTTGCTGAGTTTGGAGCCTACGAATCGGTAGTGCTTCCAAATTGAGAAGCTGTTGAATGATCGAGCTCGTGTCGATTCCGCTCGACAAGCCCGAAAAGTTGATACCGGCAAGATTTCCGCTGACGCTCATTTTGTTTGCTTTCGCCTTTCTTGAGTTGTTACAGGAGGCCGAGCAATTCGGAGGCCGCCTCAACTCGAGTTCGGACTTCCTCCATGAATGCCTCGGTTTTCGCTTCATCCAGTTCGAGCCAACGCTCCACCTGGGGATCCATGGCTTCGCGGTCGGTCGAGTTCGCCGGTCCAAGCGCCCTGGTCGATAATCGGTCGGCCGCGTGGACGCAATAGACGGTATCGATCGGGGCTCCCAGGAAGGGCCCTTCATGGTTACCGATGAGAAAAGCCAAAGTATCGGGAAATCTCCAGACAACGGCTAATTCCTTGCCTAATTCTGCATGGTCGATGCCGAGAGATTGCACCTCGAGCTCAGATAAGTTTAGGTTCTGCTCATTTGCCGATTTTAGAAGTTCGAGATAAGTAGAAGTGAAGCTGCTGAGGAAGAATAACTTGCCGACATCATGGAGGAGTCCGCCTACGAAAGCGGTTTCCGCGTCCCGCAGCTCCAGATTCTTATGTCTGGAGATCAGCTGAGCGGCGGATGCGGCTCCGAAGGCATGCTCCCAAATCGCGCGTTGAGTCTCCCTCAATCTAGGATTTTGAGCCTTGAAGACGCTTAACGCACTGACGCTTAGGACGATGTTTCGAACCTGGACATAACCCAAAATGACGATCGCCTGGCTGACGTTACCAACCCTTCCCGAAAGACCAAAATAGGGCGAGTTGACAACCCGCAGAAGCTTGCTTGCTAGGGCGACATCCGAACTCACCAATTCTTCGATTTCTTTTGCCGTGCTCGTGTCACTTTGGGTGGCTTCGAGAACTCGGGTTACCGCGTTTGGTAAGGCGGGTAGGTCTTCCATCGCCTTCGCGATGTACCGCTTAACGGACTGTTGGTGTGCGGGTAGGCTCATGTTTAGATTCCAGACGATGTCGATAGCTTCCCTTCTAGGCCGGCCCGACCTGAACGCCGGGCAGGTCGAAGCGGCTGTAGCTCCATCGCTATCTCAATCTTTGGCATTTCGACGGCTCCTGCTTATAGCTGCGGCGGAAGATTGTCGAAGGCAACCTCCAGACGGTAACTTACCTGGGGCATGGCCGTCAAGCTTCTGCTTAGAGCTCATATCTTGAACATTATTCGCCTCTCAGGCGTACATAACAATCGGGACGGCGGGACCCCAATCTAGTCCTGACCTCTGCAGAGATCGAGATTTCGACCCAAATTAAGTTTGTGCAGTCGAACTCGTCTACTTAATCGTCTACAATAAAACAACAGCGCTCGTAAGGATAAACAAACCTCATATGAAAATTGCAACTCGTCTTTTGCTCTTGTCATCGGTTTTCGCAAGCTGTGCCGCCTACGCTGGCACACTTACCGTAACCCAACCTAACAACGACGACTTTCTGGGCCGTACGAATAAGCTGAAATTTCAGCTCACCGGTTCCATTGTCCGTTCCACCGTTTTCGTGACGGTTACGAATAACAACGATCCCAACGTTCGGTTTTCTTTTCAAAAGGACTTTACGCCGGATAACCTGCAAAAAGTAGACGGAGATATCGATCTTAACTTTAACGACGCCACCCCCGAAGGACGCTACACAATTTTGGTCCATGTCGTCGAACCTGGAAACCCTTACAACGACGAAAATCGGAGCGTTTCGATCGACGTTAAGAGCCCAGAATATGTCGAGGTTCAGCCGCTCAACAATAGCTTTGTCAAAGGAATCGTAACGATCCGGGTCCGTTTGCGCGAGCCAAATATCAAAGAATGGCGCGTTCAAATCAACAACCAAGACATCCCCAACAATAGTGGGACCACGGAATCATTCGAAGTTCTCTGGGACACCACCAACATCGAGCTCGACGGCTCCAAAACGATCAACATCAGTGCCAAAGATCTGGCCGGGAATGAGGCAACGAAAGCTATTACGGTCAGCCTAGACCGGATCGCACCTTCCATAACCATTCTTGCCCCAACCGTTGGCACGACGATTCGGCCCCGCTCGAATATCTCGGTCGCCATCGAAATCAATGATCAATCCGGCGGTTCGGTCGACGTATCTGGAATCGATGTCGTGATACTTTCCAATGATTCTCAACGTCGCTTCATTACGCGCGGTTCGAGGCGGGCCTCTCGCGTGAACGGAACCACACTGCAATGGGTAGGCCGAGTTCGATGGACGACGAGATTGCCGGAAAGTTTTATCCTGCGCGTAACCGCGGTCGACCGGGCAGGAAATCAAGCCGAGCCGCAAGAAGTAACATTGAGTGTAGGCCGCGGCAGGTAGTCTAGGAAGAAAGCTTGCCGGGTTTCGGCCCGCTTAGGAGAAAATGGAAAGAATGGGTGCAAGGAAGCTCTTACTGTTGACAGGCGTCGTAACGCTCGGCGCTACCGGGTCATACGCTCAGATTCCCGACCTTCTTAACGCATTCGACGCTGGAGGTCGGGCGATGGGAATGGGTGGAGGAATCTACACCGCTGGTTCGGATACGTTGTCGAACTACTATAATCCGGCTGGACTCGGTAATATCGACACTCCAACTTTGGGCGTTGTTTTTCGGAACTTGCCCGAATCGGACTCTGAAGTCAGCGGGGATTTTCAGAATCCGAGGTTCTCCACCAAGGGAAGCGCAGGCAGCAACGGTCTCACTCATCTGGGCTACGTCGCACCGATCCGTTCACGAAGCGGTGGTTCGAAGGGTGCGTTTGGGCTTGCCTATACGACTGGAGGATACATCCGAGACTCGCGTTCGGGAGATAATCTCCAGAACGGCAACCTGCTGGTCCGCACCTATACAGAAGTGCTTCGCTTGAAGAATGATTTCTTTACGGCCTCCTTTGGAAAAAGCAGTGAGTCCGGGGGATTCAGTTACGGAGTCGGATTGATATACGCTACCAGCTCTCTGCAGGACACTCGCCGAGGCTTTCTTGTTCAAGGTAACACCACGCTTGGAGATATTAACGTGGATTTATCTAAAACCGGCTATGGCTTTGGAGCACAAGCAGGGGTTCAATTCACGCCTTCCAATTCGAAAACGAGCGTAGGCATCAGCGTCCGATCTCCCATCACGCTTCAAGGCAATGCGGCCACCGAATCTATCTATGACCGCATCCCGGGTCGAATTTCTGCCGGTTTCGCGGCGAGGAGCGACAACGTCCGAAATGGTCGAGACTTTATCGTTTACGGGGTGCAGCTAGACGACTATTTCGGTGGCCAGCGAGACAAGACGTTTAGTCGGAAAAACACCTTGGCTTTTGGGGGAGGCTTCGAATACAACTATCTAATGTCGAACGTGCGATACCCGATACGATTCGGATTCAACGCTATTCCAAGTGGTGGGGACGGATTTAGCGAGCGGAACGCATTCACCTTTGGCGTTGGATACCGACCGGTATCCGGGAGTACAGCAGTGGACTTCAATGTTGCCACGCCGAGCAGTCGAGGCGGCCACTTTGACTTTGCCCTAGCCATCACCTACCGATTTGCCCATAAATAGGAGACCATGAGAATGAGCGTTTCACGGATGATTTTTTGCCTGTCGTTGTTTGCTTCGACAGTCGCTCATGCCCAAGGCTGGGCGGATGCCTATGGCCGAGGGTTGACTGCAATCAAGTCTCAGCAATGGAGCGATGCTCGTACCGCCTTTCAGCAGGCTGCCGCTCTGAGGGCTGAGGACCAATCGGCACCAACCATGCTCCCTGGACCGGTAACCGACCAACGCCGGTGGAGGGACGGAGCACCTTATTCGCCCAATTTCGGAGCTGCCTACGCCGGGCTTCACGCCGCCCAAACGATGGACGACACTCCAGACAAAAAGGCGCTCACCAAGACCGTGGCAGGCGAATTCGACTCGTTGCTCCAAAAGGGTCAAACGAGCAAGGAAACATTCTATTTTCTCAACCTTGCCTACAACTCTTTGCGAGACGTTGAGAACGCAGCGAAGCTCGAGAAGCAATTCACCGAATTGAATGGAAAATTCAAGTGGCGGGTCGACCAAGATATTCTTACCCCCGAGGAAGTCGGGGCCATTAACGCGGCGACCCAAATCATTGACCAAGGAAATCAGCAGCAAGGTAACCCCACAAGCGGCCAAACCATCAAGATCGGGGGAGGTCAATCTCAGCCAAATCCCCCCGTAACCGGCACCAATCCAGCGGTGATTCCGCTGATCGGCCGGGTAGCCCCGATTACCAGCAAATTCGCATTTATCATCGGAAACAGCGAAAGCAAAATAGCGGACCAGGCCCTTCCCTTCGCGAGCACTGACGCGGCGCTCGTACGCGAATCGTTGCTTCAAAGCGCGGGGTACCCCGAGCAAAACATCGATATGGTGGTGAATGGTACGGCGACTCAAATCATGATGGCCGCAAAAGCGCTCGCCGATCGTATCCCTGAAAACGCAACGGTGTTCCTATACTTTGCCGGCGTGGGGACAAATATCGACGGGAAGGATTATCTGGCAGGGGTCGATACCGAATCCGCCTCGGACTCCGGAAGCATGGCCGCTAAAGCCGAAATTTACCGCCTATTTATGGCCAAAGGA
>JBBREX010000134.1:0-8379 GCA_038225245.1 Fimbriimonadales bacterium
GCCATCACGAGCGAATACGTAACCAATTTGTCCCCGGTGGATGGTGACGAGGGGAACCCTGTGTATGCGAAATCGGTAGCCAGGCTTGAAGTGGAGGCCGCCCCGAAGGACATCCGGCTGAAAGCCCGCCTCGAAGTTGAGGGCGATGAGGTGTCCCGACAGATGGCCGCCCCCCCAAGTTTTCTCGACGATCCCGACTTCCGTGTTGCCGATAAAGCGGGGCCCGATGAGAACTTGATGATCAGCGGAATGATAACAAGAATTGCGAAGATGGAAACTGCGGTAGGTATTGCCCAAGTGGGCATCGTTTTCTCCTAAATGTTGCGAGCGTGTATTCGGGGATACCGGATGTAAATGCGATACGCAGGCATTCCGATTTTCAAATCAGCTCCAGACCCGAACCCTGCCCCAATATACAATAGTCGATGTGCAAATTGTCCTAATCTAAAAACGGCATCCGGGCACTTCGGGTTGCATAGGCCTAAAAAAACCTAACCCAAATCAGAACCTGAACTTAGGTCTGGGCCACTAGGCCAGAAGCGCTTCGACCCGCTCGCCAAACACGTCGGTCAACCGGAAGTCCCTGCCCTGGAATCGATAGGTGAGCTGTTTGTGGTCGATGCCCAGGAGGTGCAGCATCGTCGCGTGAAGATCATGGACGCTCACTGGGTTTTCCAGGATGTTGTAGCTGTAGTCGTCGGTCTTGCCGTAGCTGATGCCTTTCTTGATTCCCGCGCCAGCCATCCAAATGGTGAAGCATCGAGGATGATGGTCGCGCCCATAATTGGCGGCGGTCAGTTCACCCTGCGAATACACCGTTCGCCCGAATTCGCCGCCCCAGACGACGAGTGTTTCGTCGAGCAAGCCGCGCTGCTTGAGGTCCTTGATCAGGGCGGCCGTGGCCTGGTCCGTGTCGTAGGCTTGGCCTTTGATCGCCCTCGGTAGGTCGAAGTGCTGGTCCCAACCCATGTGGAAGAGCTGGACGAAGCGCACTCCGCGCTCCGACAGCCGCCTCGCGAGGAGACAATTGTAGGCATAGCTGCCTGGTTTCTTCACCTCCGGCCCATACATCTCGAGGATGCTTTGCGGCTCTTTCGAAATGTCGGTCAGTTCCGGTACGGAAGTTTGCATGCGGAAGGCGAGCTCGTATTGGGCGATGCGGGTGGTGATCTCAGGGTCGCCGGCTTGGGCAAGCTTGATCTTGTTGAGGCTCGCCAGATCGTTCAGCATTTCTCGACGTGTCGATCGATCCATGCCCTCGGGGTCGGATAGGTAGAGCACCGGATCGCCCTGATTGCGGAACTTAACCCCTTGGTGAAGAGTGGGCAGAAATCCCGATCCCCAAAGACGGTCGTAGAGCGGTTGATCGTCGGTTCTTCCCGTTCCTTTCGAGGTCAGGACCACGAACGCAGGCAGATCGTAATTCTCGCTTCCCAGGCCGTAGGCGAGCCAAGAGCCGATGCTGGGCCTTCCGGCGATCTGGAAACCGGTCTGGAAAAAAGTAACGGCGGGATCGTGGTTGATCGCTTCCGTATGCATCGAGGTGATTACGCAGATCTCATCGGCGATCCCGGCAGTATGAGGTAACAGTTCGCTGAGCCAGATTCCCCCGGGGCCGTGCTGAGCGAACTTGAACAAGGTTGGCGCGACAGGGAATTTCTTCTGGTTGGAGGTCATTCCGGTGAGGCGTTGGCCTTTGCGGATGCTGTCCGGTAGCTCCTCGCCTCTTCGCTCTTCAAGCTTTGGCTTGGGGTCGAAGAGGTCCATCTGGCTCGGCGCGCCGCTTTGGAAGAGGTAGATGACCCGCTTGGCTTTGGGAGCGTAATGGGGGATACCCGGCAAGCCGCCGAATCGCTTCTTATCATCCAAGACGTTGGCCAGGCCCTCTCCCCCAAGCAAGGAGAAGAGAGCAGTAAGGCCGACCCCACCCGCCCGCTTGAGGAAAATTCGGCGGTTGATGGCATCTTGAAACGAGAGGATCGGATCCATTGCTCCTTCTATTGTAGCGGAGATTTGTGTAAAAGGGACGGAGATATCGGTATTCGCCAGGCTTAGTGGATGGGAATTAGGTCGACTACAATCCTCTTGACCCGAAAACTCTTGTCGTACTCGATTACGACCCCCTCAGCATCTTGGAACGTTACCTTGAGCGTGAAATAGTCAATTCCCCCTTCGCTTTCCCTGGGATTCCCGAGCTTCCGTCTAACCTCGGCTTTTGAAGCTCGATCGTGGTAAAGCCCCTCCAATAGGGCACGCGCAGCTTTTGCTTTTGCGCTCCGCCGGCGAACAAGCTATGCCCCGCGTAAATCAAGATCAAGAGCAATAGAACGGAACCTGCAAGCAAGATGGGCTTCAGAAAGGTCAACGTGCAAAACCCCGTGCCCTGGTGTACCTAGCCACAAGCTCCATGTCTTCAAGTTTGTGCGAAAATGAGTCGCGGACATGCTGTCAAAGACGTCGGATGGGCCCTCATTTGAAGACTGGCTGGGGTATTGCTTCGACAACCCACATGACGAAGACATCGATACACGATTTCATCTCCTCCAGCCGATCCTGCTCTCGGACTGGCTGATTAGGCTCCTCAGCGAATCCGATTCGTATCAGACTGCACTTCCGTCGGAATGCTTAGCACGGGGCATTTGGTTCATCTTCGGTGTCGGATCAGAGTACATGCGTGAGTTCAGGCATACTTCGGTAAACAAGCTGCGGCAAGGCGAGGTGGTGCTTAGCATGAGGAACTTGTATCAGAACGTCTTCGACAAAGTTGCCGACCAAGGTGGCAAAAGGCCCGCCAGCTCTACGAACGATTTCAATGATCTCGACGGATCGATCTATATGATTTGGGACATGAACGGCTTGGAAGGCGCGGCGATGTTTCCAGGTGAGGAGCACTTGATCGATCCCATTTTTAGGGTGTTGGAAGCGGCGCTTCAATGTCGTACTGTGGCCTGCCAAATCGGCGGGCTGCACGGGCTGGGGCATCTCCAGCCTCACCATCCGAAACGAGTCGCCGAACTAATCGACCGATTTACAAGCCGCAAACGCACGAGGATGCCTTGGGTTGTTCAATACGCAAGCCAAGCTCGTAAGGGGATGGTTGAGTAGATCAGCAAAATACGAGAGGTTCCCTCGCTTCTGCGAAAGGAAATCTCCGGAAACATCTGGTTAAGCCCGCTCGGTTGAGGCATCGGCTTCCTCCTGCATGTCCTCGACGACCGCGAAAGACCCTGGCGTTCGTCCCCACGCGAGGTCCATAGCGGTTTGGCGCGCAAGGTCCAAGCTGCCCTCTTCGCATAGGCCCAGCAAAGCATCGATCTCGTGCTTGAGCCAGTCCCAATTGATGCTCCTGTGGTTCGAAATCATGCCAATCTTGGGATGCTCAGTCGGCAAGAGCTGTTCCTGGCTATAGCTGAGCTCTTCATGCATTTTCTCGCCGGGGCGCACGCCGCTGAATTGAATCTTGATATCCTCTCCCGGGACTAGCCCATGCAAACGTATCAGGTCGCTCGCCAGATCGAGAATCCGAACCGGAGCTCCCATATCGAGAAGAAAAATCTCCCCTTGGGCTCCAAGGGCGCCCGCCTGCACGATCAATTGGACCGCTTCCGGAATGGTCATGAAGAAGCGCGTCATGTCGGGGTGAGTCACTCGCACGGGGCCGCCGAGCTTGATTTGAGCCTTCAAAAGGGGTAACAAGCTACCGCGACTTCCAAGCACGTTTCCAAATCGAACGATGGAAAAGCCTACATCGGAACGCTGGCCGAGAGCGGAAACGATCATTTCGCCGATTCGCTTTGTGGCGCCCATGATGCTCGAGGGATTGACTGCCTTGTCGGTCGAGACATAAATAAAGCTCTTTACGCCGTATCTGATCGCCAGCTCCGCCGTAAGCCAGGTTCCCAGAACGTTATTTTTGATCGCTTCGAGGGGATGAGCCTCCATCAGCGGCACATGCTTATGAGCGGCGGCATGAAATACCACGGCAGGCCGATGATCTCGAAAAACCGCCTCCATGCTTTGACGGTCCCGAACGTCCGCGATGATCGTGGTTGGGCAGAAACTGCTGGCTTGGATCAGCTCCTGTTCGATCTCGAAGATGCTGTTCTCGCCGCGACCCAGCAAGATGAGACGAGCGGGTGGCAGCTCGGCGATTTGACGAGCCAATTCGCTTCCGATCGAACCTCCCGCCCCCGTGATCATGACGGTTTCCCCGTTGATATACTTCGCTACCCTTTTCAGGTCGGTTTTAACCGGGTCGCGTCGGAGAAGGTCTTCGATATCGACTTCACGCAGGTGGTGCACAAGTTGGGGGCTGCCTCGCAGGACCGAGGCGAGGGCCGGGAGGATGCGCACGCGAGCAGCCGTCTCATTACAGGCGTCGATGATCCGCCTTAACGCCGTGCCTTCGGCGGAAGGAATCGCGATGATGATTTCATCGATTCCCGATTCGTGAGCGATCCTTGGAATATCGCGGCTTGTTCCTAGAACGGGAACGCCATGAATGCGCAGCGAGAGCTTTTCGGGATTATCGTCAACAAACCCGATCACATGAGTAACCGAAGATCGCGACCTTCTGATCTCCCGCATAATCATTTCGCCGGCATCTCCCGCCCCGACGATCAAGGTGTTCAGGAGCTTGCCTCCATCACGACGCTGCGATTGAGGAAGTCGCCGCCACGTGTACATTCGCTGAGCTATCCGCGAGCCCCCAAGGAGGGTCATCGCGATGAAGCCGAAGAGCAGAATTCCTCCCCAGGGCAAAACTTCTGAGGATGTCGTGAGCAACTGACGGTTGGCGGCCGCGAATCCCGCCGCTAGCAAGATGCCTACAAATCCGATATTTAGGGAATCATGGAGTCCGATATAGCGGGCATCGATGCTATAAATCCCTCGCCATAGGAGCAGAAGAATCGCCAAACCGGCGACCGGGAGGCCTTGTCGAAGGCACGCTTGCAGGGCTTCGTCGAGAGACCTTCCAAAGAGAACATGAGTTATGAATAGGGCCAAGAGTACGCATCCGAAATCAATGAAGATTTCTCGGAAAAAACGCACCCATCGCGAAGCTGGCTTTTTCAGCGACTGTCTGATTCGTTCAGCTATGCTCAAAAAAGCACTCCTTAAGCTTCAAAACCTGTAGCTCGTCCATGCAAGGTCTTGCTCTATTCTAGACGACTAGCGGTGATCGAATGATTTGGCCATTCTCCCAAAAGCCAGTCTCTCCTCGTTCGTTCAACGGATTGAAGGATTAATTCGGAGCAAAGCGTCGTCCAAAGAAGAATTCGACGGGAAACCTTCGAGCGTTGAGATACAAACCCGCGAACAGGACAGAAAACAAGACAAAATCTCGGGCGTAAAGGAACATGGCCGACCAATCAATCTCGGTGCGCATCCCAATGATGCCGAGAAACACTAATAGAACGGAACCCAATCCCCCACGCAGCCCGCTCTGCACCATCCAGGTGAGGATCGAGAGCCATAGGGCGTAGAGGGGAAATCCCAGAAACATTCCTCCCGCGCCGAAGCTCATCGCCATGGAGCTCATAGCGTTGTCGTTATAATCCACAACTTCGTTCTCCCCAAGGCCGGCGGGCCAACCCAGGCGATTCAGCGAAGCCGTATAACGGTCCTCGAGAGCTTCATCCTTGCCTACCCATAGGGCGGCTGGAACCGAGTTGAGGAGAGCTTGCGGAACGATCAAGGGATCGAGCGCCGCTCCATCAGATTTCTTCATTAAGGCAAATCCAAAATCTGTCAAATCCGTGCGCCAGCCGACAAGGCCCGCATTGAATGAAAGAGAGGGCTGGACTCCAAACTCTCGAAAATCGCGACCCATTGCTATTGTCGCGATAAACACCCCGAAGACTGCGACCATCGGTCCCGCTATGAACAAGCCCTGCAACGCGCCTTGCGCCGCTCGAGCTGAGCGAAGCTGCAAGCAAAAGAGAATCAGCACTGCAAAAATCAGAATTAAGATCCGCGCTTTGAAAAGGGTGATTAGCAGAACAGGCAGGAGAACAACCACTGCCGCCGCCAGGAGTGTATATCCTTTGCCGATGCGCAAATGTCTTTGCAACAGCAGCCCTCCCGCGAGAATGAAGACGAACGGGCCTATATAGGCGTCGGCGAAGATCGCAAAGAGCTCGATTGGGTTGCGAGTTTCGCGCACGGTTAAGCCGGCATCCGCGTAGCCGCTGCCGAAACCGATCGAGAAAAGATAAGCCTTGATCAACAAATCGAGAATCAGAGTAACCGCCAGGGTCCGGGCGATGCTCAGCGAGTTGCGATCAAAGAAGTCTCGCAGATTTTCCAGTTTAGGCTGTGGAGCCGCCGCTAGCAGAACATGAGCCGTTAGGAGGGAACCGAAACCCACGAGCGTGCCAACAAAACGCTCCCGATAATCGAGATCGAACATCGAATACAAGGGAAAAGGCTCCAAGTACTTGATCGCGCTCATCGTGAAATAGAGTTGGGAGATGAGTACGAAGGCAAGCGCAGGGGAACCTAGAAGCGAAAGCGAGCGGCGTCTAATGATTCGGAGCAACAGCGCATTCAGAATGGCGGCGAGCAAAAAATGCCCAAGACAATAGCCGAGCCGGTCATCTGAGACATTCGCTTCCGCAGAAACTACGAGAGCCAGAGTCGAGTGGGCAATCAGGCTCAGACCGAAGAAAGTCCAATCTTTCATGATTCTCGAACCAGCTTCGCAACCGATTCTGCTACCCTCTCCGGAGCGTCGCCCAACGGAAGCTTGGCCAACCGCTCGACGGCGCTCCGACGACGTTCGGAGAAAGCTTCACGTTCGTCGGAAAATTTTCGTAGCAGACTTGCCAAATCGGAGGGCGAATCGCAATACAAACGCGCTCCAGTCTCGTCGAAAGCTCGCATGTGGATATAGCGTTGAAAATCGCGAACCATGGAGACTTCAGATTTGTTCGCGTGGGGGACGGTATCCATCCAGCGTAACTGGATGGTCGGAGTATCGAAAATGCAAGCTTCGAGAAGAGCGGTCGTGCCCCAGCTGCTTACGACGAATTGGGCTTCCGATAATAGGGCCGCCATATGCCTTATTTCAAAAAAATCCAAGGCTTCCGGGTGCGTGCATTCTTGAGTTAAATCAGGGGGGTCGTCTAACAAAATACCGCGAGCTGTAAGGCTCCGATAGCGTGCCCGATCACCTTGAGGATGTGGCCGCACTACGATCTTCAAGCTCGAAAATTCGGTATTCCTCAGCGATCTCCGCAAAGCGAGGATATCTTCTACATCATATTCGCTTGTTCGAGCTCCGCAAATATAGGCTAAGTACGGCTCGTCTTCCGACAGGCCGACTCGAGACCTCATGGCGCAACCCTCACGAGGCGTCGGTGCCTGTTCATAGCACGTGAACTGAAGCGGACCGACCACTTCGATTCGATTCTCCGGGTATCCATGAACTTCGATCGCTTGCCGACGCATCTCCTCGCTCCAAACCAATAGAAGGTCCGGTCTTCGAGCCATCGGCCCTCGAGAATATAAATTATCCCAGCTCAGCATCACGCACGCAGACGCTACCTTACGCCTTGCCGCTTCGTCGAGAACAAAATGATCCAACCAATAGTGCCCCGGCGAAGCTACTATGACGACCGCCGGATCGGTGGAATCGAAAGCTCTGGCAATGGACTTTCGCTTGGGACGATATCTCGCGTACATACTGCGCAGCGTTTCTCGCGTAGTGGATTCCCGGGGCGCCATGCTTGTCAGGAGCTTAGCGATAAACCACTGGACATTTCGCCGCCTGCTCAGAGTGAGATTTTGGAGAGAACCGTCCGGATACTCTTGAGCAAAGCCCGTGAGATGAATGCTTTTCAGTAAGCGATCGAGGGCTGTAATTTCAGTGAGATGAGGAACACCACTGTCGCCCTGAGTTGAGGGGATTTCGATATTCGGAATCGGGTCCCCCCCGAATCGCGGCAAGGCCTCTACTTCGTACGGAGAAAGAAAAAAGGAATCGAATCCCTTGTCGGCGAGGGCTTCGATAAAGCCGGTGGCTAAGAAATTTCTCAAAGCGAGGGGAAAAGGAGCGCTGATCAAGGCTCGCGGTTTTGCTATCTCGAATCTCCGACATTGCGGACCTTTCCCGCGAGTTTTCTCGCCGTAAGCCAAAACGTGTGTTCTTCGGTTCCCAAATCCTTTTCAACTCCGAGAATGTAGGCCCCATGTTGTGAAAGCATGCGTTCGATCGCTCGGATGGAGAGAGGTACCCCTCTCCAATTCGTGTGATGCTCGAAGTAGGGGACGGGAAGCGGCGGTAAGATCGAGGCTAATCGTCCAAGCTTTCTTCTCATCTGCTCACTTTTCTTGGGATCTATCCATCGGCAAACGAAGCTCATAGACTCGAAATTA
>JBBREX010000135.1:0-8379 GCA_038225245.1 Fimbriimonadales bacterium
TCCCTTTCCGCTCCAATAAATATGTTGGCGAGCTTGAGTTCGAGTTCACGAGTCATGTTATGGGTCTCCTCAATCAACTCACGCCATAATACCGCGCAACAACGGCGATACATGCCGCAAGGAGCCTAATGAACGAAATTAACAACCATCGGAAGGTCTTACTGACCGTTCGCGAAGCCTGCGAAGCGCTAAGTATTGGCAGGACAAAGTTAAACGAATTGCTGCGGTCGAATCGGTTGAAAGGCGTGAAGATCGGTGAACGTGGGATTCGCGTTCCGAGCAGCGAGATTGAGCGATTCGTTGCCGAGGGAATCGGCGAAGGCGCAAACAGCTAAAGGGGACTTATGCGAACAAACAAAAAAGCCCGTGGAGGAAATCACGGGCCCTTTAACTCATCATGCGCGATGCGGACTCGATGGTTAGTGTACCTTCGGACAAATTCCGCTGAGTTCAACGGAAGGCCGTTCCCTGGGGGGATTCGATGACCCAAGAACTCGGCAAAGAACATCTGGCCATGCTCGAAGAATCGGGCATCTCACATGAAATAATTGAAGCAAAGGGGGCCGAATATGAATAGCGAGCGCTCCCGAGCTCCAAGCTTCGCCGAGTTAGATCAGATGGTGGAGGAATCGCGCGTCGAGCGGGCAAGCAATGCCCCAAGGGAGATGGTTCGACTATCAGAGGTGGAATCGAGGCAGGTCCAATTCTTGTGGTACCCATACTTCCCTATCGGGAAGCTATGCATCATCGCAGGGCTCCCTGGTGCTGGAAAGTCTTGGATCGCGATGGCGTTGACAACTTCGGTTACCACCGGCGGCCCATTGCCGACGGCATTCCCCTCGAGGCAGGATTCAGTGCGAGGACCTGGCAATGTGCTCTACTTTACGACCGAAGACGGCCTTGCAGACACGCTTAGGGAGCGATTAGCTGGAATGGGTGCGGACCTTACAAGAGTTATGGCTTTTGACGAGCCAGTTACATTAGACGCGGAGGGGATGTCTTGGGTGTACGAACAGGCAGAGAGGCATCAGCCAAAGCTTATCGTTATAGACCCAATGCAGAGCTATATGGGCACAAAGCTCGACATGCACCGAAGCAATGAGACGCGGCCATTCTTCCATGGGCTAAAGACACTTGCCGAGGAGTTTGACTGCGTGATTTCGATAAACGGACATACGAGCAAGTCCGCTGCAAACGGCCATGCAGTGCATGCCCTGCTGGGAAGTGTTGACATAGCTGGCGCGGCGCGTTCGATCCTGCTTGTGGGCACGGACGCGGAGGAAAGTAATCCACAGGACCTTTTGCTTGTCGGCGGGATGGCTCACATCAAAAGCAACGTCGGCCCATTAGGGCCATCTGTTGGTTTCAGGGTCGAGAAAGGCTCATATGCGTGGACTGGCCCTTGCCATATGACTGCAGTCGAGATACTTGGCTCCGCGAGTAATGCCGCTCATTCACCTCGGGAGGAAGCAGAGGAATTCTTAAGAGTGTCTCTTGCCGGGGGGAGGAGACCAACTAAAGAAATCCTGGAAGAAGCAAAGGAACAGGGCGTAGCCGAGCGCACACTAAAACGGGCTAAGAGGGACCTCAATGTTCGAGCTGGCCGGCATTCCGCAGGGAATAAAGGAAGCGGCCAATGGTATTGGGAATTGCCATTATGAAATCGGGCGCAAGGGTCCCAAGGATGCCAGAGTTCCTTAGGAGAATATTGGCATCCTTGCATGGCGTCAGGTTCAATAATGAGCCCCAGCCTTCGTATTTGGCACCCTTGGGGAAACGGCTATGAGCATTGATTTTCAAGCCGTTCGAGACGCCGTGAATCTTGAAGAACTCGTAAGCCGGTACACGAGCCTGAGTCGGTCGAAGAATGGGCCTTGCCCGCAATGCGGTGGGAGCGATCGATTCTATATCCACAGCGGTGGTAAGCGCTGCGGATGCCGGAACTGTGACTTGCGAGGTGACGCCGTGGACTTCATGAGTAGGGTGGAGAATATCTCGAAACAGAAGGCCGCATCGCGCCTTCTGAGCGAAGTCGGAATGCACACGGTTCCCGATCCCGGCTTTTCAGACAAGCGCCGGACTTGGCGGGATGAATCATGGCAGATCGAAGCGAAACTCAGCATCGAGGCAGGTCAGTCCGGTCTGACCAGTGGGTTTGCTAAGTTCCCGGCAACACGGCCAGACGATTCGATTGGTCGAGACTACGTACAGAGCCGAGGACTTGCGCTTGCCACTTGTGCGGCCTTCCAGATAGGATACACGCCTGCCCATTTCGATCCCAAAGAAAATGGAAAGCGGCCCGCTATGGTCATTCCCGGGATCGATAGTAAGGGGGTTGTCTCAGGAATCAAGTACCGCTTTTGCGACAGCTTGGCCGAGTCCGATACTACACGGAGGTTCACCCAAAAGGCCGGATCGGAAAGCATCCTATTCGGCATACAAAACGCGACAGGCGGAGGGACATCGAGAACGCTCGTTGCGTTGGAAGGGGAATGGAACGCGCTCTCAGTTTGGCAAGCGACTAGGGAGCAAGGCTTCGACGTTCTGAGTGTCGGAGCCGAAAAGGGGCTCACGCCCATGAGAGCCCTGAAGACTTTCGCGGCCCATATGCAATACGAGCGGGTTCTGCTATGGTTCGACAAGCCAGAGTGTGCATCGGCAGCTCAAGCGGCAATTCCCAAAGCAATTCCGATGAAGAGTCCGCAGGGGCTAGACGCCAACGCAATCTTGCAAAAGCATGGCCATTCCGGTTTGACTAAGCTGATCGAAAGCGTTCTTGGCCGATCGGAGGGAGAGCCAACGGCAGATATTGCTTCGCCTGAATCGTCCAAGCAACCTCTTCCATTCGAAGGCGAATACACGGATTCAGCGCTGTGGCGCAATGTCGATGCCCTACACGTGCACGCAAAGCGTTGTATCGAGCATCCAGACGCGGACCAGCATCCGGTCATAGTCGAAGCCGCCAAAGAACTTCTCAGAATGACGAAGGCTTTCGATGCCAAGTGCTTCGAAGGCCCGGAGGCGGCTCAGGAATGGCTAAGCAATCATGGGCCTAGAGCAAGATCGTTGGTCGGTAATATCGATGCAGCTTCTAGGGTATCGAGGATGCTGGAAGGTAAGGAATTGGAAGCAGCGGGAAGAGAGATTATCAAGGGAATGATCGCTGAATGAAGGCCTCACGCTATTTCGACGATGCGGATTTTGCGGACTCTATAAAAAGAGCGTTCCTTCATAGTTCTTTGGATTTTTTGGATGCTATAAAAAAGGGCAACAATATAGCTGACTCACCAAGGGTCAATGAGTCGGATGTATTGCGCATTTCAGCGCAAGAATTAGCGACTGCACACTGGTCGTAGACTCACATTATCGGGACTCACATACTTACACGGACTCACACGGCTCATAACCGACCGGGTATAGTCGTGAGCATGAGTCCAAAACTACAAATTGAGCTGGACGTTAACGCAGTGGACGCTCTCCTCGCTAACGTCAATGCGCAAATCGAAGGAACGCAAAAGGCTCTAAGCAAATTGGAGGTTGAGCGAATCAAAGCGCTCGCCAAACTTGAGGGCTTGCGACAGGCTCTCAGTTATTTCGTGGCGGATCAGCCCGTCAATACCGCGACAGCAGCGACGCATGAAAGCGAACTGAATACTCCGGCGCCTACGCAGGAACTCTCATTCCGCCAAAGGGTCAAAAACGCCTATCGCACCTTTCCTGGCAAGTTCACACTTGCACAGTTGCGGAACATGATGGGTCTCACCAGCAGTGAAGCAGGGGGTATTTATAACGTCTTGCGTGAAGCTGTTGAGAAAGGCGAACTCAAGAAAATGGGTGTTGGCGTCTACAAGCATCTGCCAACTAATTCTGCCATGCAACCATTGACGCTAAACGGCGCTGGCGCAAATGCGATTTTGCCGAACACTCCGGCTATGGCCGGGAATGACGCAAGAAGGGGGATATCGGACTGATGTTATAAAGAAAGACCCCGGAGCCGATCCCGTAGCGCGGGCAATTCCCCAGGGTCAATAAAGATAAGACTTGACGTGCTAGTCTTTCGCCGGGATGTTCCAACCATCCCGGCATTATTTTACCATTATTTGAAAAAAAACCCAAATAAGTCGCTGGCTCACCAAAATGATGCTATAATAGCATTATAAAAGTTGGTCCCAAGACGTTAGTTGAGGCGATTCGATACTTTTCGGATGAAACCGTTTGCATCCGCACTTTATCGGCGATCCGATGGCCCGATGGCGTCATTCCGTGCCCGTCTTGTGGTTGCAGTGAAAACTACTTTCTAGCAACTCGCAGGGTTTGGAAGTGCAAGGCGTGCAAACGGCAATTCAGTATTAAAGTCGGCACGATCTTCGAAGATTCTCCCGTCAGCTTGACAAAATGGCTTCCCGCGTTTTGGATGATCTGCGGAGCCAAGAACGGCATTAGCTCCTACGAGCTTCACCGCGCAATCGGAGTTACCCAAAAGACGGCTTGGTACATGCTTCACCGAATTCGACTCGGCTATGCAATCAGGGAGCTTCGAGAAGCTGTCCGGCGAAGTCGAAGCCGACGAAACGTTTGTAGGCGGCTTGGAGAAGTTCAAGCATCAGGATCGCAAACTGAATGCGGGACGCGGCACGGTTGGCAAAGCGGTCGTTTGGGGAGCCCTGCAACGCGAAGGGCGAATCATTTGTACGGTGGTCGATAACACCAAGGCGCGAACGCTGCAATCGGAACTATTCAAGCACGTTGCCTATGGCGCGAATCTCTATACCGATGCCCACCTTGCATACCAAGGCGTTGACGGCTATTTTCAGCATCAGTTCGTAGACCATGCTATCGCCTACGTCGAAGGGCAGGTTCACACCAATAGCCTTGAGAACTTCTGGTCACTCCTAAAGCGGTCTATCAAGGGAACCTATGTTTCGGTCGAGCCTTATCACTTGTCGCGCTATCTGGATGAGCAGGTGTTTCGCTGCAACGAGCGCAAGGGCAAGGATGCGGATCGGTTCGCCCTGGCATTGTCTCAAGTCGCAGGTCGCAGGATCACGTACAATGAATTGATCGGCAAATTACAATCAGCCGCCGGAGCCTGATGTCAACTCGAAAACGAAAGGTAAAGCGAAAAAATCCCCTAGGCGCGGACCTGCCAGAAAATCCTGAGTTTCAGGAATTCGCAGACTTCACCAAACGGTTATTGAAAGTGCCTAAACAGGAAATAGACAAGCTAGACCAGCAAGCGCGAGCAGATAAGAAAAAAGTCACTTGAAAACCGTGTTACAATTGCGCAAACGGTGAATTTATGATTCCGGGTTTCAAAGTTTGCCCTGCCTGTGGCGCTAAAGCAGAATTGGATGCTTCGGCCTGTTCCAAATGTGGGCACCAGTTTCGGACCAAATTCACCACACTACCAAACCAAACCCAAGCATTTGTACGGCCTGCTTCACAACCCGGTCCGGGCTTTATTGGACCCGGCGTACCCGTTGGTTGGATATTAAAGCCGCCAGGCCAACATCAACCAGCGGCCCCGATTCTTCTTAGTGTGTTGCTTGGTCCGTGGGCGGGAGCGCTCTTCAACGGACAGACAATGAAGGGCATCATTTTGATGTTCCTGATCCCCACACTTATTGTCGTAGGATTGACGACAATAATGGTTCCCGCGATCTCGTTGGTTATCCTTTTCGTGCTGCCCGGCCTGACATATCTTGCAGGGATTGTAGACACGGCACTTGTGGCCATGAGAATTCAAAGAGGCGAAGCCGTGGATCCTTGGCAATTCTTTTAGAAGGCTTGGTGAGCCAAATATATTGTTACCTAAAAAAGGGTGGAGGCTAACCGGCTTTCTAGCTTCGATAATGATTGAGGTTCGTTTATCCCTCACACCCGTTTCGGGTCGAGGGCCCTCTGCCATGATTAGAAGATACCCTCGACCCCACAGGGGTCCGAGGGATCGAATAGAAAAGTGCCTAACTGCAGTTCCTCGATCCAGAGGCATTAGAGTCGGAAGCGAATGTGCTATAATGGATGCAAGGCTCCCATGTGGCGAACCTATCCCTTGGCTTCCGAAAGGACCTACAAATGAATAAGTTTGCCTGGGCCATCGCGGCCATTTCTCTAGGCTCTGCCCAGAGTTCTTTCGCCGTACGCGACATGATCGGCGTCAATTTCAACGGCGACATTTACAAGATCGACAGCGCCGCCGGCACCGGCTTCCTCGTCGGACCGAGCGGATTCGGCGCCCTGAACTCCGCCGCCGACTGGGACGGTTTTGCCTACACGGCGGATGGCACCGGCTTGGTGCGCATAGACCCCGCCACCTTCGCCGCCACCCGAGGGGCGACCTTCACCGGCCTAAGCTACTACAGCCTGCGCGGCATGGCCTTCAATGCTGCGGGCGAATGTTTTGTGATCCAGAACGGCGGTTCGGCGGGCAGCACCACCGACCCCGACGAATTATACAAGCTGAACATAAGCGACGGCACGTTCACTTTCGTGGGCACGATCAACGGCTTCGTCGGCGTTCAAGGCCTCGACTTCGCGCCCGACGGCACTTTGTACGGCTGGGATGGCCTTAGCGGCCTCCTCACCATCGACCCGAACACCGCCGTGGGCACCGATGTCTCGGCAGTCGGAGGCGACTTCGGCATCCAGACCATCGCGTTTGGCCCCAATGGCATGCTCTATGGCGGACGGGACAATTGGTATTCGATCGACACCACGACGGGAGCGCTCACCTTCATCAGCAGCGGCCAAATGAGCGACGTCCGCGGGGTAACGCCGGTCACGGTGATCGTATTGCCCAATGGTTTCAACATCTTTCGGGGAACCCTTATTTCGGGCAATCTGAACAGCTTGCTGAGGAGCGACGACGACTATCTGGTGGTCCGCAACGGGGTTACCGCGCTGCGCACCGAGTCGCCGATCACTGTGGACGTCAGCTACACCTCGCCCACGCAAACTTCCGCCGGCTTGAAGTTCCAATGGGAGAACAAGGTGAGCATCACCGGGCTCGAGCAGCGCCTGGAGGCGAAGAACTACGTCACCGGCACGTTCGTTCAGCTCGACCGGCGCGCCGCGAGCACCACCGATACGGTGATCACGGTGAACGTGCCGAATCCGAACGACTTCATCGAGGCGGGCACGCGGGCGATGAAGACACGGGGCCGGGTCAACCCCAGCGGGCCGGTGTTCACGAATACTTGGACCTCGAGCTGCGACACGTGGGGTGGCTTGGACCAGTGGGGGATTTAGCCGGCGGCCTGCGGCTAATAGAGCGGGAAGGACCAACGGGTCTCATTGTGACGACCACGGCAACGAGGCTTCACCCCGAAAACGAAACTCGGTGGCTCTCTACTACGGTTTCCGATTCTCCCGAGCAAACGCGTAACGTGTTCCGGCGGATAGCAGATGAGCGTCGTAATGTAACGTCTAATCTTGCCGCTTGGATTGCCCTTCAAGAATGGCTCGATCACGGGGAAAAGAGAGTAACCATCCCCTACGCTGAGCAGTTAGCTGAGCTTGTCGAAACCTCAGGAGTGCGCTTGCGACGAGACTTCGGTAAGTTGCTAGACCTGATCCGCGCCCACGCCCTCTTGCACCGGCAGACCAGGGGGAGGGACGCCGAAGGGCGAATCATCGCCACGCTTGCGGACTACGAGGCGGTTCGGGAACTCGTGGCAGATCTGATAGCGGACGGTGTCGAAGCGTCGATACCTCCCCGCGTCAGAGAAACGGTTAAAGCTGTTGCGGATATCGTTGCAGGCGGAGCAGAGCACGCCACCGGGCAAGACCTGGTGAAAAAGTTGAGGCTCGACAAGTCGGCGGTTTCGCGCCGAGTGCAGGACGCAATCGGGAGAGACTACATTCGGAACGCTGAGGATCGAAGAGGCAAGCCTGCAAAGTATGGACTGGGAGCGCCATTGCCAGACGAAATAGATATTCTCCCAACCGTTGACCGCCTCGAGAGCGACCCAAAGTCTGTGACTCTTGCCATCCTCCGATGTTACTCGGGAGGCTCAGGGATGTCCTCGCGCACCAAACTGCACGAACGCCGGCCAGGGTGATGAATCTGGATCCCGAAGGCGGCATCGGCGGCGGCAAAGTCATTGCATTAGGCACTCCGGAGGAAGTTGCGGCAGTGGAAGGCAGCTGGACGGGGAGGTAGTTGAGGGGGGGGTGCTGGCTTAGCCGTTCCTTCGCGCGGTCGTGATCGCCTGCATTATTTGAGAGACGATGCGCTGTCCCCGTCGCTGTCTACCCAACGCAGGAAGAATTTCTTCAACGATCTCATCGTCGGTGCGCAGCAATCCATCTGAGCAAACCCATTCGACGAGCAGCTCGAGATCCTCTTTCGTGTAGTAATCGCCGATGTATGGCTTCTGA
>JBBREX010000136.1:0-8196 GCA_038225245.1 Fimbriimonadales bacterium
CATCTTACTCATCCCAAATGCTGCCCCCATGATCAAGGCGCTTGGTGGCGGATCAACAAATGGGCGGACGAATAACACCTACAAAAAATGTTTGTAAGATAAGAGCGGAGTTGGTCAAATTGAAATGGTTCCCCGTCCTTAGTCTGTTTTCGTGCGTCACTTCTGCTTGGAGTCAGCACTATTGGGTTACCGACTTAGGAACATTCGGGGGTTCTAACAGCCGAGCGTGGGCAATAGATAGCATTGGTGAAGTAGGGGGCCAAGCCGATCTTCCTACCGGCGCCCACCACGGGTTCTTTTGGCGAAACGGATTGCTCACCGATCTTGGCGCCCTCAGCAATCCAGATAGCCGGGCATTAGGAATCAACGATAACCGTGCGCTCGTCGGGGATTTTCATTTGGCACGGGCACTCACCCATTCCGTTGGGAGAATGGAACGATGTTCGATCTCAATACCGCAAGTGGAGGGGTGCTGCAAAATTCGGCCGCCGACATTAATAACGGAGGTTACATCGTCAGCCAGATTCGCCGTGGAGGTGGGGTCGAGGCCGCGGTTGCCATGGGCGCAACATTTCTTTACAGCTTGGGCGTTCTACCGGGCGGGACTTACACCATTCCATCGGGGATTTCCGATGATCTCGCGGTTACCGGGCTACGGGGATTCGAACGGACTCGAGCGCGCATTCTTTTGGAAGACGGGCCGCATCACCAATCTCGATACGATCGGGGCGTTTCCCAATTCGCGAGCATTCGCCCTCAACGCTTTTGATGAGGTTGTTGGAGTTGCCTATGGCGACAGCTCACGGGGCAATCTCGCGTTTGAATGGCGAAACGGAGTCATTTCCGCATTGCCTCAGCTTCCGAATTACTCGAACACGGTGGCTCGGGCAATCAACGATTTCGGCCAGACCGTTGGATACGCCAGCAACCGCGCCTTCTCAGAAGGCAACGACGCCGAGCGGGCGGTGACTTGGCTGAATGGTCAAGCGATCGATCTAAATGACCGCATTCCCATTCAATCTGGCTGGATATTGCAGACGGCTACCGCTCTCAATACTCAAGGTGAAATTGTGGGCTACGGATTTCACGAAGGAGCGACGCGAGCCTTCTTCCTGCGGCCAGACGCGGTTAAGTTGCCCGTGTATCAAATTTACGAATCTCGGGGAATCCATGTCTCAGGAGCTTTGGCCGATACTTTTCGATCCGATGATCGATACTTCGTAACCGCCAACGATCACAGCTTGCTACGAGGTCATCATATAGAACTTCAGATTTCCTTTAAGCTCGATGACTTCGGTGTTCGGACGATGTCTCTGAAGTATGAAAATCACGCGTCTGTCCGTGCTCTACGAGATCGAATGCAGATCTTCGACGTAAGGAATGGCAACCTGGTCGACCTAGTGGACCGAATTCTTCCGACGGTTGATCAACCAGTTGAAATTCCTTTGTCAGATCCCCAACGATATGTCGATCAGACAACCGGAGAAGTTCGATTTGTTGAAGACATCGATCCTACAGGTCCGTCGTTCACCTCCTTATGGCTCCTCTACAGCGATCTTTTCAATCTAAACGTGACTTACTACCCGAAAATATCCATATCCGTGCTATGCCCCGGAAATAGCTTGGAGCCCGGATCGAGCATCGTCTTCGCCACGCAAACCGCGGTGGCCGCCTCCCCTACTCCGGTTGCGATGAGCTTCAGCTTCCCATCGAAGCTGCAAACATCACCGACCGAAAAGATGCCTGGCAGGTTCGTGCGATAGAGCGAATCGACGATAATCTGATTCTTCTCGATTTGCAGGCCCCAGTGCTTGATCGGACCGAGCGACGATTTGAACCCGACGTTGACGATCACGGCGTCGGCATCGAGGATTTCCGTCTCTTTCGTCTGGGTGTTTTCCAGGGTCACCTTGGAAAGTAATCCGTTGCCGTGAAGTTCTTTGACCACGTTCCATAGCTTCATTTTCACCCGGCTCGCCAAAACCTGCCGAACGGTGTCTTCGTGGGCTCGAAATTGATCGCGGCGGTGCACGAGGTGGAGCTCGCGAGCGATCGGTTCGAGATTGAGCGCCCAATCGAAAGCGCTATCGCCTCCACCCACGATTACCAAGCGTTTATCTTTGAAGACGGACTTATGCTTAACCCCGTAGAAAACGCCCGCGCCTTCGAACTCTTCTTCCCGATCGACCCCGAGCTTGGTCGGGGTAAATGCCCCTGCCCCGGCCGCGATGATCAGGGTGCGAGTCGGCAGCCTCGACCCTTTCGCCGTAACCACCGTCCACCCGTCCTCATCTTTCACGAGCTCGTTTGCGGTTTCGCCAAGCGATAATTCCGCCCCGAATTGCATGCCTTGCGCGGCCATTTCACTGGCCAAATCCTTGGCGAGGACCTTTGGAAAGCCCGGCATGTCGTAGATGTATTTCTCGGGATAAAGGGCAGTTAGCTGGCCACCCAGCTCGGGCAGGCTATCGACGATTCGGACGGTCATGCCTCGTAGGCCGGCGTAGAAGGCGGCGAACAGCCCCACCGGTCCGCCTCCCAGTATGGTGACATCGACCCTTTTCATTCTCCTTGTTCTACGGTGTCTGCTCAGACGGCGGCAGTTTGCTTGCTGAATTCCAGGACCGAGCTTGCCGCATACCCGACTTGCTCATCGGTGAGATGGGGATGAATGGGCAGGCTGAGTACCTCGCGAGCCGCCAGCTCGGTTTGGTATAAGCTGCCCTCTCCGCGCCCATATGGCCGGTAAGGCTCATGGAAATGAAGCGGCACGGGATAGTACACCATCGAGTCGATCTCGCGCGATTTTAGGAAGGCCTGCAACTCGTCCCGACGCGACGATCGGATGGTGTATTGGTGGTAGGTGTGATTATTGCCTCTTGAAGCTTGGGGGATCTGGATATCGGCTGGACCTAAAATGTGATCATAGATCGCCGCCAACTCCCTTCGGCGATCGTTCCAGGCATCGAGCCGGCTCAGCTTAACCATCAGGAAACCCGCTTGAATCTCGTCGAGGCGGCTCGTGTAACCGACCGCGTCGTAATAGTAACGCTCCCTGCCCATCCCGTGGACGCGCAGCGAACGGCAGCGACCGTCCACATCGGGATCGTTGGACAGAATCATTCCGCCGTCTCCAGCCGCCCCTAGGTTTTTGGTGACGTAAAAGCTGAGCGCAGCCGCCGACCCGAAATTGCCGCTGAACACCCCGTCGTGGCGGCAGCCGAAGGCTTGGGCCGCATCTTCCAAAACCTGTAAACCGTGTGCCTGGGCGACCCGGCTGATCGCATCGACCTCCGCTAACTGTCCATAAAGATGAATCGGCATAATCGCCCGAGTTTTAGCAGTGATAGCTTGCTCGATCTTGGACGGATCGATATTGAATGTCACAGGATCGATGTCGACGAACACAGGTATTGCCCCGACCTGGATGATCGTCTCCGCGCTCGCTACAAATGTGAAGGCGGTGGTAATCACCTCATCGCCGGACTTGATGCCACACGCCTCCATCATGATTCGGAGGGCGTCGGTCCCGCTATTTACGGCGATCGCATGTGCTACACCGTGCCGCCGAGCGATTTCCGCTTCGAGGGCTTTGTTGTGGGGACCAAGCACGTACGAGCCGCTCGAAATGATCTCGATGATCGTTCGATCGATTTCGGTTTGCAACTCGGTGTATTGGGCTTTGATGTCGAGGAAGGGAACGCGCACTTCAACTAGTTTATCAGAATGGCGGGCAGACTAAACTTGCTGCGAATGGTCAACTTGCATTACCCGGTCGTTTTGGCCAGCCAATCCCCTAGACGCAAGGAACTGCTTTTAAGGCTCGTTGCCGATTTCGAAGTTCTGCCGGCAGACGTCGACGAAACACCTGTTGCCGGGCAGGACCCCTGGCAAACCGCCCAGCGCATCGCTCGCGAGAAGGCGCTAACGGTATTCGAAAGACGGCCGGAATCGATCGTGATAGGCGGCGACACAGTGGTGGCTATTCAAGAGTCGGGCGGATATCGCCTGCTCGGCAAACCAAAAACCTTAAACGAAGCCAAGCAAATGCTTCAGTCCTTATCTGGCCGCGACCATTTTGTCGTAACCGGCATCGCGATCCGTTGGCCGAAGGGTTATCAAGCGTTCACCTCCACCACCAAGGTTCTTTTTCGCGAGATTACCGATGCTGAAATCGAAGCTTACGTTCAAACCGGCGAGCCCATGGACAAGGCCGGGGCCTACGCCGTGCAAGGGGGAGCCGCCAATTTCGTGGCTCGTCTGGAAGGATCTCTCGATAATGTGATCGGGCTCCCCGTGGATGATCTTGCCGAAGCATTAAAAGGCATCGGGAAATAGCTACAGGGTTTCATAAATCAACGGGGGAAGCGGAATTGGCTCTGGGCCAACCTCAATAGCCGTCAAGAGCATTTCTTCGGCCGTGCGTGCATCTGCGTCCGTTTTGGCATGCACCTTAGCGACGAGACCCTCGCCGCTCAATTTCGATCCAATTTCGATAAAGGATTCCACACCCACCGAATGATCGATGACTTCGCTTTTTCGACGCCTACCCGCTCCGAGCATCAAAGCACATTCACCGACCGTTTTCGCGTCCCACCGGCTTACAAAACCGTCTAGTCCATGCCATCGCACTTCTTTGGTCACGGGAGATCTGGAGAGGAACTGCTCGGGTTGGTCGGCGAATCCTTTTGGTGCGCCTTGAGACACCAGCCATTCGTTTGCTTTGGCAAACGCCTTGCCCGTCGCCAGGCTAGATTCCGCTCGCTCCCTGGCCTCGGTTTGTTGGAGTCCCAGGGCGGCTTCGAGCACATGAGCGGAAAGAGAAACGCAAAGCTCCCGAAAACGCCCGTCCCGGCGGCCCTTGAGAACCTCGAGCGCCTCCACCACCTCGAGCCCGTTTCCCACCGCCGAGCCTAAGGGTTGGCTCATGTCGGTGATTGCGATTCTGATCTTGAGCCCAAGCGCCTCACCAATGTTCCTGAGAGCGTTTGCCAACTCGACGGCATGGTCGAGATCGGCCATGAAAGCGCCCGAGCCGCATTTCACATCCAAAAAAACCATCTCTGCGCCCCCCGCCAGTTTCTTGCTTAGAATGCTGCTGACGATCAGGGGGAGCGATCCAACCGTTGCCGTTGCATCGCGAAGGGCGTAAAGAACCTTGTCGGCGGGGGCCAGGCTCTGCGTCTGGCCCGTAAGAGCAAGCCCGATTCGGCTTGCCTGGGCCACCATTTCCGGACATGTTAGGTCCGTGCGAAATCCAGGAATACTTTCCAGCTTGTCGATGGTACCGCCCGTGATTCCGAGTCCGCGGCCGCTCATTTTGACCATGATCAAGCCACACGAAGCGAGCACGGGCAAGACTACCAAGCTGGTCTTATCCCCTACCCCTCCTGTGCTGTGCTTGTCGACCCAAGGCTTCGGCAATCCGGTTAAGTCGAGGCGCTCACCGCTCTCCGCCATCGCTTCGGTGAGCCAGGCTGTTTCTTCCAGATTTAGTCCCCGAATGTAAGCCGCCATAAGCCAAGCCGTTAATTGGTAATCGGCGATCGACTGGTCGACTGAACCTGTCACGAGCGTTTCGATTTCGGCGCGAGAATGGATTCCGCCATCGCGCTTTCGCTCGAGAATCGTGGCCGCGTCTATGTTCATCGTTTTCTCAACAAATAAAGCAGAGCCGGGGACCCAAGGACTGCAGTGACAGCGCCAGGTGGGAGCTCGACACCGGGAATCGCCCGCTGCGCCACAAGGTCCGCAACCAACAACAAAAGAGATCCGATCAGCGTCGCCCCGATCATCGCATAACGCAAATCGACGCCAAAGAGGCGGCGGCTCAAGTGAGGGGCGACGAGGCCCAAGAATCCGATAATCCCACTTGCCCCCACAGCCGCTGCGACCATGACGGTTCCTGCTATCAGAACTCGTCGCTTTAAGACATCCAGATCGATCCCGAGCCTACCTGCCGTCTCTTCCCCGACCGAAAACACGTTGAGCTGACGTGAATGCATGTATAGAACGGTGCCGAAAATGATGAGGCAAGCAAACATAATGATGAGCTTGCTCCAAAGAAAGCTGCTGGTATCGCCCATGAGCTGGCGCAGGATGCGATTCGTATCCTGGCCCGCCCATAACAAAACCAAAGTCAACAAGGAAGACAGCATCGATCCCACGATCACTCCCGAGAGGAGCAAAGTTTGAACGTTTACCGCTCCGCGGACTTTTGAAAGGGCCAGAACCAAGCCCAGAGACGCTATTCCAGTGGCAAAGGAGCAGGAAAAGCCAAACAGTCCGCCCATCGTCGCCGCGAGACCGGAAATTGCCACTAAGGCTGTGCCGACGGCCGCCCCACTAGAGACTCCGATAATGAACGGCTCCGCTAAAGGGTTTCTGAAAAATGCCTGAAAAGCGGAGCCCACGAGACCCAGGATTGACCCCACGAGGGCGCAACCTAGGGCTCTCGGTAAGCGAATTTGCCAGACCACCGTATTGACCGCATCGCTGGAATCTTGGCCGTGAAGAAACTCCTTTACGACCTGCCATGGCGAAAGCCAAAGGGTGCTTCCTACCCCAACGTGCAGCAAGATCGCGAGCACGACAAAAATGCCTAGAATGGACATCCGGCTGCCGTACCGGCCGGTCATTACTCGCACGGCTCATTATTGCAGGTTAACGGTATCATCGCGGGTGTTGAAGACCCTGAATTTATCTTCGCGCACGGGCCTCCTGCGACCTTCCCCAACGCTCGCTATGAACGCTAGGGCCCAAGCCCTGCGTGAGCAAGGTCATGACATCATTTCACTGGCCGCCGGCGAGCCCGATTTCAATACGCCTGGAGAGGTATGCGAAGCCGCCATCGAGGCGATTCACCAAGGCTTCACTAAGTACACGCCGAGCAGTGGCATGCCAAAACTCAAGCAAGCGGTTGCTGAAAAATTTGAGCGCGAGAATGGCTTGAAGGTCACGCCCGAGCAGATCGTCGTGAGTTGCGGGGCCAAGCATTCGATTTATAACGCACTGATGGCCATCTGCGAACCCGGCGACGAGGTGATTTTGCTCGCTCCTTATTGGATGACCTATGCCGACCAAATTCGTTTGGCAGGCGGGCAGCCGAAAGTCGTACACACCGATGCCCAAAACGGCTTCGTCCCTAAGCTCGAACAACTTGAGGAGGCTATTGGGCCAAGAACTAGGGCGATGATCATCAATACCCCGACGAACCCGACCGGAGCGGTGCTTCCCGAAAGAGCTTTGCAGGAGATAGCGACATTGGCCCTCCGCAGGGGTTTGTGGATTGTCACGGACGAAATATATGAGCGCCTGACCTATGGAGAGAAGCACGTCAGCTTGGCCTCCTTTGGACCGGATGTGGCAAGCCAGACGATCACCATCACCGGCTGCAGCAAAACATACGCGATGACAGGATGGCGGATCGGATTCGCCGCCGCGCCCTTACCTATTGCCAAAGCCATGTCCACCTTACAGGACCAAGTCACCAGCAATCCCACGAGCTTTGCCCAAGTCGGGGCGATCGCCGCCCTTGGATTGCCTTCGAAAGCGGTAGACGACATGAGAGATTGTTTTCGAGCGCGAAGAGACCTTATGATTGAGTGTCTGGCTCAAGTGAAAGGGCTTCATATCTCTGTTCCGGCGGGAGCGTTTTATCTGTTCCCAGACTTTCGCTTCCATCTAGCGGGGAAAATTTCCTCGGATATCGATTTGGCCGACTATTTGCTTGATGAGGCGCTGGTGGCGACCATTCCCGGATCTGTTTTCGAAGGCCCTGGCCACTTGCGCTTGAGCTACGCGGCCAGCACACGAGACATCGAGGAGGGCGTGAAGAGAATCGCAGACTCTCTGAGCAAGTTGGAATGATTCCAAATCCGATTCCTCTCAAAAGTGAATCGATGTTTCTTTTGGCGACACGCCATCGCTCAGCCGCCGACGATGTGGTAGCCGACAGCTACGAACGCCTCGAATTTTTTGGTGACTCCGTTTTGGGGCTTGTGGTCGCTCAATATCTTTTCGAGCATCACCCGGACTGGGACCAGGGAATGATGAGCAAGGCGAAAGCGAGCGTCGTTCAGGAAGGGCCGCTAGCCGAGCGCGCCCTCTTGCTTGGATTAGATCGATACGTGCATCTAAGCCCTGGCGAAGAGCAAACCGGCGGAAGGCAAAGGCCATCGATACTGGCTGATGTTT
>JBBREX010000137.1:0-8170 GCA_038225245.1 Fimbriimonadales bacterium
TCGGGCATGTGAAGCCTCTCTCCAGAAAACTCCTGAGGGCTGCGTACATCGATCAGTTTCCCTTTTCGTATTTGATGCTCCATCACCTGGTCGCGAAATGCCCGGTAGGTAGAGTCATCTCGGGGGCCCGACCGGTAAGACGTTGCCCGATAACTCGGAACTTCGCGGGTGAGCGGCCTGCCCTCCAGCTCCCATTTCTGCCTTCCTCCGTCCATAATCTTCGCATTCTGGTGGCCAAAGAGCTGAAAGACCCAAAATGCGTAAGTGGCCCACCAGTTATTGCGATCGCCGTAAAAGACCGTCATCGTTTCCTTTTCGATACCCAACCGGCTCATGAGCTTGTCGAAGCCCTCTTGGTCTAAATAGTCTCTTCGCAACGGATCGTTTAAGTCTCGCGTCCAATCGACCTCTACCGCGCCAGTAATGTGGCCTGAACTATAGAGAAGGGGGTCTTCGTTCGATTCGATGATTCGAACCATCGAATCTTTTTGGTGATTTTCGACCCAATCGGTGGAAACCACCGTCCCTACATCGACGTATCCTCGGTCTTCTATAGCACTCATGGGTTTATTTTGAACGATGAGGTACCGAAGAAATGTCAAGCATGGATGATATGGCAGGGATGGGCTTGAATGGCTAGGCGCATCGCCGACGATTTGACGTTAACGTCAGGGGGATTGGGAGTTCTCGCGCCCGAACACCTTCTCGATGCGCTCATTAACGCGCCGGTGGCCGTGCTGATCGTCGATTTCGACGACCGAATTCTTTGGCGAAATAATGTCGCCTCGGAATTGTGGGCCTCTCACTTTGAGGCTCGCCTCGATTCGAGAGCCTCCCACTTATTCTCTGACCCGCAACACTTTGGCCGGTTGCTATCTAAGGTCGCCTCGGGAAAATCGATCGAAAACGAATCCGCCCTGATCGATCGTCCCTACCCAAACGGTGGGCTCGTGGATGTCCTGATCACGATGAACGGCTGCCTTGACGAGGGGGGTCTAACCTATGCCCGGTGCTTTATACGTGATGTGACCAAAAGTATGAAGCAGGTTTCCGAAACGGAAGCTCGATTGACTCAGCTCGTTGCCTTGGAGCACCTTTCGCGAACCCTACAGTCGAGCAAGAGTACCGAGGCGGCCTATGAGGTCCTTGGCGAAGAGCTTCCGAAGCTTTTTGCTCACAGTTCGGGAGCCCTCTTCATGCGCAGGGAATCTAGGTTCGAGCAAATTTGCCACTGGGGAGTTCTCACCGAGAAGGAGAGCGAGCTGCGAGACTGCTGGGCGCTCCAGAGGGCGAGAATCCACACCGTCCAGCCGGGGTCCTTGGGGCTCGCATGTCGACATTGCGCCTCTGGCGGCGCTTGGGCTTCCCTATGCATTCCCTTAGTCTATGAAGGAAATGTCGTGGGGCTCCTTCATTTAAGACGGGAGTATACGAATACCTACCAGGCGCATCAAATTCAATTTTCGGAGGCGGCAGTCGAACAAATCGCGCTTGTGCTCTCCAATATTAGTTTGAGAGAGTCGCTTATTCATCAGTCCATCCGGGACTCGCTTACCGGAATATATAACCGCCGCTACATGATCGAGGTGCTCGAACGAGAGGCTTATCGATGTCGTCGACATGGGAATCCGATGGGAGTGATGATGGTAGACATCGACCATTTCAAGACCTTCAACGATCTTTATGGCCATGCCGCTGGAGATGCGGTTCTTAGGCACGTGGGGCAACGATTAGAAGCAAGCATTCGCGCCGAAGACACGGTCTGTCGCTACGGCGGAGAGGAGTTCACGATCGTTATGCCCGGAGCACGCTTGGAAAAAGTCACGGCAAGGGCGGAAACCCTACGACAAGCAGTGGGCGAAACGGCGATGGAATATAATGGTCGGCAACTGGGGTCTATATCTATTTCGATTGGTGTCGCGATATTTCCGGATCATGGGGAAAGCAGCGAAGAGGTTCTGCGCAGGGCCGATATTGCCTTGCTTCATGCGAAAGCAAGCGGCCGTAATCGGACCGAAACTTTTGGAACACGCTAGTCGTGGTTAGGGCCCCGCCAGCCTTACGCCCTATGCAAGCCGGCCAATATGACAATAATCAAGGACAATGAAATTCGCTTTCGGAATCTTGGTCAGCTCGATCGTCGTTCTCTTCGGTTGCTCTAAGCCCTCCGACTCGGTAGAAAAGTCGGATCAAACTCAGACCACCACCGTTGCCGTCAAGTCGGTTAAGCCCGGTGGGACAATTTCGGGAACGAGCGAACCGGGTCTGGCAAAATCTACGCCCGTTCCAAATAAACCGGAAGGGACGCCTCCTACTTCCGTCGCCGGACCGAAGGAAGTTGCTGGATCTACCAAAACTATCAAGCCGGTCGTAGCGCCCACAGCCAAGCCAGCCGTTGTAAGCGGCCCCCTAGCATCCATTGCCGGAAAGTACAAGGGTGAAATGAATACCCGCCCGAAAGGAAAGGATGACCCCGGCAGCAAGATGGGAGAAGCGATGATGAAAATGTTCGGCAGTTCCTCGCTAGAGATTGCCGATAAGGGCGACTTTACCCTCAAGGTGATGGGCATTCCGATCGAGGGCAAAGTGGCTCTGTCAGGCAAAAACCTGACGTTGAATCCAACAACGTTTGCAGGAATGACCAAGGAAGAGGCGATGAAGCTATCGAAGGAACGCCAAACAGATACCGGACCGATGAAAGGCTTTGTTGCTGCCGATGGCAAAATTCACATCACGGAAAAAGGCAGTGGGGAAATGGTGTTTACCCGCGCTAAGGCAGAGCCTGCAAAGCCGATCGTCTCAACCGTACGGCCCGATGAGCAACGCTATACGGGGATTTGGGCGGGAACAATGAATGTCCCAGAGAAAGCTGGAATGACGGACGAGCAAGCGGCCCAGATGCGAGCGGCAAAATCGATGTTGAAGAACCTGAGCTTGGATCTTAGACCCGACAACACTTTTCTACTCAACATGTTTATGGAGCTCGAGGGCAAATGGACGGCCAAAGCCGGAAAGGTTATTCTAACTCCGACAAAGATCATGGGAATGAGCGTGGACGAGATGACGAAGCAAGGGGGCGGCATGGCTTCTTCCGCAAATCAGCCCATGGCGGGATCGATTTCGGCAGACGGACGCACTCTTGTATTTGATGGCAAGGGTGCCGGGCCCGGCAAGCTCACCTTTCACAAGAAATAGACTTTGTAAGCCTGCAAAATTGCTGGGGTCATTTCCCCTGAATCTGGTGTACCCTGTAGAGGTCCCTCGTTCATTAGCGGGGACATATCCTTGGATTCGGAGGGAAATGGTGAAAAAATTTCTCATTCTGTCGCTTGTCGCGACAGCATTCGCCGCCAATGCGGACGTTCTGTATGATCACAGCACGGCCGATGCGGGCGGTACAAACTTTGTCAATCAGGAGTTTTCGGACTTCCCAACCTTCTCGACCTATCAGGTCGACGACGCGACTTTCGCGAACCCCGTAGTGATTCAGAAAGTCACTATCTGGACTGACCGCAACAATACGACATGGCTGACCGGCTTGACCACTTGCCGTTTAAATGTCTATGCCAAATCGGGCCCATTACCGCTAGCGACCGATGATCCTACGACCGGCCAAAACGTTAGCGTCGTGATCACAAACGATGTGAACAATGGACTAAACAGCTACAAGATAGTTGCAACCTTATCAACCCCGATTCCAGAGCCTCCTGGAAGTTACTGGATTGGATTGACCCCTGAACTTGCCTTCGGTACAAACGGCCAATGCTTTACGAGAGGTGGAACGGGAGCGCCGATCGGCGACTTGGCGGCTTTTCGAAATCCTGGCAACGGATTTGCTTTTGGCACGAACTGGCAGACTGTCAACAGCCATCAGCCCACATACTTCGATGTGTGCATGCTCGTCGAAGGCACCAGCGGCTCCGGAGAAGTAACGATTCCCCCGACTGGATTCTCGCTCTTCCGAGGTGTGCTTGAAAGCGGTGGCCTTCCCGAGCTTGCTGCCAGCGATGACATGTATTTGGTGGCCAGAAACGGCGTTACCGCTCTTCGGACGGAATCGCCGATTACGTTGGACACGAATGCAACAGCGCCTACTCAGACGGCGAGCAGCTTGAAGTTCCGCGTTGAGGATCATGTTTCAATCACTGGTTTAACCCAGCGTATCGACATGTTTAACTTCACCTTAGGTCAATATGCGAACCTGTCTGTCCTTTCCGCCACGACGACGGATTCGGTTACGACGGTGACTGCCCCGACCCCCAATGACTTCATCGAGCTTGGCACCAAGGTCATTAAATCGCGAACGCGCATCCGGGCCGACGGCCCTGTGTTTACGAACACGTGGCGCGGCTTCTTCGATCAGACTGTCTGGCTGTACACGCCCTAAGTCTCAATCTCTCTTCCTTCCGCCCGTGGGGGCGGGGGGAAGACTTATCTGGCTCATCCGTCGTCCGCACCGGATCATTTCTGAGCTGTATCAGCCATTCTGAGCACCAGAAGGATCTCTATTTCCTGTCGCGGACGAGGGACCATAGGCGAGACGCTCATAGGAAGTTATGCCTGGGTCGGACATGCTGGTTCGAAATCATTCTGAACCTAGCGAGGAATCTTTGTCCTGATGTCCCGCGGCGATAGAAATAATGAAGAAGGTTCGATCCAGGCAAAGCGAACGTAAAAAATAAAAATGCCCCAAAGCGTATCACGCCTTGGAGCATTGGTTCCTAAGAGCTAGCTCTTACTTACCAGAGGTTTCCGCCGCCGCCACCGCCGCCGCGGTTGCTTCCGCCTCCGCTCGAGCTGCCCTTCGGCTGTGCCTCGTTAACGGTAAGGGAGCGTCCGGCGAATTCCTTCTGATTCATGTCGGCAACCGCCGTAGCAAGCTTGTCGGCATCGATGTCGACGAAGCCGAAGCCGCGTCCCTCGATGATCCGGGCGTTGCTAGAATTATAGGCACCGAAGTGCTTCTGAAGGTCGCTCTCGCCGATGTCGTACGGCAGATTGCCGACGTAAAGTGTTTTTGTGGCCATTTAAGGTCTCCTTGAAATGCGGGTTTTCCCGCGTTTTGATTGAAACGGGACGGGAAGCGCGGACTCGAAACGAAGGAGGGCCATGAAGGCATTTCTTGCGGAGCGAAATAAGCGTGTCGCGAACAGTAACGGTTTATACTACTCCGCTACCGCACAATTGGTTGCACTTGAACCTGTTTGCCAGCAGCTTTTAGATACCCTGCTTGCGAATTCGGTTCTTGTTGGCCTTTTTGCCTTCGAGCTTCGGGGAGATATATTCGGGCTTGGCCGCGCCCTGCTTATGGTCCCGAAGCTTATCGAGGGCTTCTTTGATTTCCTTCTTCGATCGGCGTTCCATATCTTACAATACTCGTTTCCGAAGCGCAAACCACATGGAGGGCTATTTTCTATTCGCGCCCTGATTCGCGGCTTCGACATATCCCTTGAAGGCGGCATGGTTCACGATTTCGAAGCCGACCATCTTATCGCCCGCCACATAATAGACGGACGGCGATGCGTAAGCGGCTCTTTTGCGCTTCAACATTGGGCCCACAACCGGGGCCAGTGCACGTACGGCATCGTCGAAAGTGACAAAGCTTTTACCAGCCAGGATCACCGAATAGCTCATTGGCTGCCGCGAAAGCCCTCCCCAGATCTCGCTTCCCTTGGCACCAGGCTTGCGGAAGGCTTCGATGGTGCCGACGTGAATCCAGCCAACGTCATTGGTCCAAGCCACGTAGCCCTGGTTGTCGGTCTTGCGGACAAGCGGCGTCTGCTGGGACAGCATTTTGCTCATAAAGCGCTTTGTCGCCGTGATGAAGGGCGGCGATCAATTGCTGGACCGTGTAGCCGGGAGCGAGATGCAGCCGGCCATCGCGTAACGCCTTGATGTATGAGGCATCGAGATTGTTCTGTTGTTGGGCATCCTGCATGGCATGGGACTGGCCCCCGAAATAAGCAAGCACACTATCGTAGGTCACGTCCGAACGCTGAATGCCCCGATCGAAGAAGTCGCCCATGTTCCGGTCGATGATCTGTCCGGTCTTCGTATTCTCGAGGAACCAGCGGGTTCCATCGTAGGCGACCGATCCCGACATATAGAGCGCCCCGAGGGTCGGCACCTTGGTAAAGAGCACGCCCATTCCGCCGCTCATGGCCATGCTGTTGGCGGCCGATTGGGCCTGCTGAAACGCCCTGTTGGCTTCCGCGTCGGTCGTGTTCGGGTCCATCGCGGTGGCAATGCTCGTGACATAAATTCTAGCGTCCGAAATAGCTTGGACAACCTGGAGGGCGACAAACGCCTTGTTAAGCTTGTCCAGGTTCCCGAGTGCCTTCATCGCCATCTCGTTGAAGGCACGGCGGGCCTGGCCCATTTCTGAAAGGCCCTCCGTCACACCAAAAATCTTGCGCAAGCCAGCGTCGATCTTCTCGAAACCCGAAGGTCCTGCGGCCTGCTTTCGCATCTCGATGGCGACATCGCGGGCCATCGCCTTCCCGCCCCGGGTTTGTTTTCGAATCATGCACTCGAGGATCGCGCCCTTTTCCGAAGGGGATAATTCGGCGGTGATCGCCGCGATGTCTTTGGCCGCGTTCGGCCACTTTTCGGGGTGGATGGTGCGGGCCTCCGCCATCGCATCGGCGAGGTCGCGAATCGCTCGGTTGACTGAATTTCTGGTAAGCGAACTACCCACAACCGACGATCCCATATTGCCCGGCGCCCGAAGCGCGCCCTTGACCGACACCGACACCTGGCGCTGCTCGAAGACGTATACGCCATCCCGAAGCGTGACCTTGATCTCCGGCTGCTTGAAGGGCAACGGTTGCTGGAGCCGCTCTTGGTTGCGAAGTCGAGCGGCCATGCTCTCCAGGCGCTCGACGTACTTCTGCTCCTGGGCCATCAGCTTTTGGAGCTCGCCTCGAGCAACCTTGTCGTTCATGAGGCTGGGATCGGAGCGAATCTGATCGATTTGGTGCTGCTTGTGGGCGATCTGGCCCTGCATCTCTTCGGCGTAACCCCTGATTTCGTCAGCGCCGACCGGCTGGTCCCCTGCCAGACGTGAGACTCGTTCGTATTCAGCTGCTTCTTTGCGCTGATAGGCGCCGTTATTGATCTCTTTGATCGCCGCGAACTGCTCGGCGCTGACGTTCTTGGGGTTCGCCATGAAGTCCACGTCGAGCTTCTTGTACCACTGGGAATACGGTTTGTACTCCATTCCTTCCGCCTTGAAGCACCTTTCTCGCCAGGCATTGACCAGTTCGTCATAGTTTCGTTGAATCGTCTTGATTTGCCCGACGGGGTCGTTTGAAGTGGTGGTAACGATGTAATCGGAATCCGTGCCCGGTTGAAAGTCGGTGGTTTTTCGTGGCTGGACTCGAAATTCGGCCCCCGCCTTTTCCGCCGCCTGCTTAGCGAAGAACTCGTTGATTTTGGCAAAATCGTTCTGCAGGGTCTGATAATGGGCGTCGCTCATCCAGCCGTTCAGCCGTGCGTTGTTCAGCAGGCCGTTGTTTTGAAAGAGCAGGGCGCGTTGGCCGGAGGAGGCCTTGCCTTGTCGCAGCGCCTCGAGAGCTTGCAACAACGGATCGCTGATGTACTGGGCAGGGGCAGTGCGCACGGCTAGCAGGGCGAAAGCGACGGCGAACCAGATTTGGACTTTCTTCATCGGAGGACCTCAGTAGGATTATCTGGTGGCGGTTGGAAGGATCGAAACGGTTAAAAATGCCTGGTCGGGGGCTCAATACTTGGTTGCCTGGTGACGGAGGCTTTGATCTTGAACCACAATCGACAAGAGATTCTTCGCCGGGCTACGAATTGACGCTCGAAGTGTGAAAGAGAGGTCGTCCTGAGCGTGAAGGACCTTTGAAAGAGACTATGCAAGCAGGCTTCTTGGCAAAGCCTGGGATGGCGGCTGAAGTGGCGATCCGCGAGAGCTTCAGTCAAGGAACCAGTAAACTCTGCTTCACCGATGAGCATCGACGAACAGCTTGCCATCCTTAGGCGAGGAACCACCGAAATCATCACCGAGGCCGATCTGAGGCAGAAACTCGAGTCGGGCAAACGGCTGCGGGTCAAGCTCGGAGTCGATCCTACCGCACGCGATGTCACCCTCGGCTGGGCGGTGGTGCTGCGAAAGCTACGCGATTTCCAAGCGCTCGGCCATCAG
>JBBREX010000138.1:0-7857 GCA_038225245.1 Fimbriimonadales bacterium
TCGGCAAGCACCCTAGAGGCTATACTGAACGAAGGCCGATCTAAGGATGGATCGGTGCTTAGGAGCATTAGGATGCGCACGTTAACCAAGCCCACTACGGGCAGTCGAATTCGAGACGAATCGACCCATCGAACCACCGACGCGCTAGGAGTCATCTTCCTGGCGGCCGGACTCATCATGCTTGTCGCTCTTGCCTTGGGCCACGCAGGACTGGTGGGCGAAGCTCTCAGTGGATTTTTTCGGACCTTATTCGGACGAGGAGCGTGGGCCGTGCCCTTCGTCTTCGCATTCCTCGGAGTCGCCTTATTTGCGGGCCGCAAGCATCTCGAGTTGAATCGCTTGAGCTGGGGAATTCTGCTCCTTTTTACGGCGATTGTCGGAGGATTGGCCCGGAATATATCGGGAGACTTCTTTGGGCCTGACACGGTTGCTGCCTCGGGAGGCTACTTGGGAGCGATGGTCGGCTGGGGGCTCGACGCCCTGCTTGGCGCGGCAAAGCCGATCGGCCTGGGTGCCCTCGGCATGATCGGAATCATTCTTTGCCTCAATGCACCCTTACGGACCATAACCAGCGCCGTTGCCGAGCGAGCGCAAAGGCCAAGAAAACTTAAAGATCGATTACAAAAGCCGCTTCCTCGACAGGCCGCCGTGCAAATGGCAGATCAAGCCGTGAAGGACTCTGATTCCGACCGCCGCACCCGCTCCGCTCCGATCATCCGGGACACGGTGCAAGGGAGCGGCTTCACGGTGAGCGCGGGGCCCAAGGAGGGCTACATTCTTCCGCCCCTGACCTTGCTTGCCGACCCGCCGTCACGTCCTAAGCGAAGCGCCCAAGAGATGCAAGCAAACATCGAAACCTTGGAAGGAACGCTCGAGGAATTCGGAATCGACGCCAATGTCGTGGAGATCGCCCACGGCCCCACCATCACTCGTTACGAGATTCAGCTTGGCCCAGGCATTCGAGTCGCCCGCATCACCGCCTTGGCCGACAATATCGCCATGAACCTGGCCGCGTCGCATGTACGCGTCGAAGCCCCTATTCCGGGGAAAGCGGCCATCGGCGTCGAAGTGCCGAACGCTCAGCCTACGATGGTTACGTTACGCGAAGTTTGCGACACCAAAGAGTTCCAAGAAAATCCGTCTCGGCTTTTCGTGGGCCTTGGGCAGGACGTCAGCGGCAACAATAAGTACACCGATTTGTCAAAGATGCCCCATTTGTTGATTGGCGGGGCAACCAACAGCGGCAAGTCGATCGGCCTCGCTACCATTATCACTTCGCTCCTCATCCGCAACACCCCGAAAGAGTGTCGCATGGTGATGATCGACCCCAAGCGCGTCGAGCTGAGCCTGTTCGATGGCATCCCACACCTTATGTGCCCGGTCGTAAAGGACGTCAAGGAGGCCCCGGGCGTGCTGAGGGCGGTGTGGCGCGAAATGGACGGGCGCTACGATAAATTCAGCGAGCTCGGAGTGCGAAATATCGATGGATGGAATGAGAAGGCAAGTTTTCAGGATAAATTGCCTTATATCGTAGTCGTCATCGACGAACTTGCCGACCTCATGATTCAGGCCGCCGCCGAAGTCGAAACAAGCATCTGCCGCCTTGCCCAGCTCGCTCGCGCGACTGGCATCCACCTCGTGATCGCCACGCAGCGACCCAGCGTGGATGTCATTACCGGTACGATCAAGGCCAATATCGCATCTCGAATCGCTTTTTCGGTGTCTTCGCAAATCGATTCGCGCACCATCCTCGATCAAAAGGGCGCCGAGGCTCTAGTCGGCAAAGGCGACATGCTGTTCATGCCGATCGACGCCAGCAAACCGACTCGCATCCAGGGCTGCTATGTCTCGGAAAAAGAAATCGAGGCAATCTGCGAGCATTGGAAGGCGCAAGAGAAGCCGCATTACGTGCTCAACCCGGTGCAGGTCGCCATCGCGGGCCGGGAATCCGACTTCGCCGAGCAGGAGTCCGATGCACTTTGGGAAGAAGTCGTTCGTTGGGTGGTGGATCGGGGACAGGCATCGACCTCCATGATTCAACGCCGATTCTCGATCGGGTTCCAACGCGCATCTCGGCTGCTGGATATGATGGAGGAGCGGAACATCGTAGGCCCCCGCGATGGCCCCCGGCCGCGCGAAGTACTCGTCGATCCGATCGAAGTGGATACCCTATTCGGGCGCCGAACTTTCGTTTCTGCACCTGTCGAAACAGACGATCTCGACTAGATCCGCGCATTTCCAACTTTTCACATATCCGCGACCTCTAATCTACTAGGACATAGCGAACGGAGGGAATTCTGTTGAAACGAATTTCAGCTTACATCTTGTTGTTCTTGTCGGCTTACGCGACGGCGCAATCGCCTCAAACTCTATGGCGCGTCTCTGGACATTTGGCCGCTGTGAATGCGGTCGCGTTTTCTCCTGATGGCCGCCTTTTGGCAAGCGCTTCCGACGACCGCTCGGTCAGGCTGTGGAACGCCCGAACGGGCCAATCTCTCGGAACGATCACCACCCACTGGCAAGAAGCCACGTCAGTCGTCTTCTCGCACGACGGAACGTTCTTGGTCACCGGCAGCCTCGACCGAATCGCCAAGATCATCCGCCTATCCGATTTTGCCGAACTGCAGTCCGTTGGTGGTGGTGGCTTCGTGCAAGAAGTCGCCCTAACTCCCGACGACTCGATGCTGGAGGCTGGGCTCGGTTACTCCACCAACGACCTTTGCGAATTCCGCGTGAGGGACGGTATGTGGCTGAGCATCATCAGAGACCATTGGGGCACGGTGTGGAGCGTGGACTTCGCCCCGACCGGGCAGCTTATGGCGACGTCTGGAGCTGACGGCCGCACGTTCATCTATTCGTATCCCAACACGACCCGACTTTATGACCTGGGCGGGCACGATGGAGATACCATCGCAGTTCGCTTCTCGCCTGATGGGCGCTTCCTGGCGAACGCGGGTGAATATGACCACCACCTGAATGTGTACGCGATGCCGCAGCCGTCCCTTCGTTACTCGCTGAGCCCGGGAAATCGGTTCGTTCACCGCATTGCTTTTTCACCCGATTCCCGTTACCTCGCGTCGGTCGGCGAGCAGTATCCGACAAGCGGCGTTCTGCTGATGTGGCGGCTTTCCGATGGCCGCCTGGTAAGCCAATTCACGCAGGGCTTGGGGTCAAACGCACGGGGCGTGGCATATTCGCCAGATGGCTCATCCATAGCGGTAGGATTGGCCGATGGCACCGTCTTGATGGTGCGGAATCCGGTAACTCAGCCTGCCAGTTCGGGCGGAATCGAATAGTAGCCGCGATTCGGATAATTGAATTGGCAAGGTAATCTCCTGGTCTATGCGGACGCGAGCGTGTCTTCTTTGTGAATACGCAGAGCTCTTGAGCTCGGGTCGTCCATGTCTGGTTGGACCTGTGGAGTATGTGACCCCAAGCGCTTACCCGTGCCCGTTCCCTCCTCTTACGGTTGCCATCCAGTTCGAATACGATCCTCCGGAAGGCGGCGCGAGGGCATCTATGGAAGCAATTTTTCAGAACCAGGACGGGGGCAATTTGGTCACAGTCTGCGCAAACCGGGAATTGCCAGTATGCGATGGCCCAATACCGGGATATTGCTGGTGGATATTTACGATGAGTAATACGGTGCTGATTCCCGCACCAGGGACCTATCGCTTCGATTTAGGCGTCAACGGACAATCGGTTGGTGCTGAGCGGATCGTGTTTCGCGACGTTCGGTGATATGAGTAATAAGGTGACGGCGGCGGAGATTTTCACCAGCCGATTAGATACGGGATCGAGGACGTACTTCTTCGATCTCAAACGAGGGCCAAGTGGATCCAAGCGACTCGAGGTTAGTGAGTCACGCAAACGTCGAGGCGAATTCGAGCGGGACCGAATCATGGTATTCGAAGAAGACGTGGGTCGCTTCGTGATCGAACTACTGAAAGCTGTGAGCGCCTTGGCGGAGCCGGAAGCGCTTGATGGTGCGGACTTGGGGAGGGGTGATGGTGGGCAATATGCGCGAGCTTATCGGGAATGGACGCCCGACGAAGATCAGGAGCTTAAAGCCGGCTATGAGCGAGGGGTCTGCGTGGCGGATCTCGCCCTCAAACACGGGCGACGGCCAGGAGCCATCAGGTCTAGGTTGCGAAGATTGCTGACCGATCCGCTCAATCCGCAGTCCCCATCGCGTCACGCACCGTTTTGAACGCCCCAAGCGCGAAGTCTAAGTCATCCTGCGTGTGCGCCGCCGAAGGCATCGTCCGAATACGGGCCTTCCCGCGCGCCACCGTCGGAAACACGATCGCCAGGGCGTAGACTCCCTCGTCCCACAGCCGCCGCTCCATGTCCTGGGCCGCCGCCTCGTCCCCCGCATAAACAGGCGTGATCGGCGTCTCGCTGCCCATCGTATCGAACCCCGCCTCGCGCAAGGCGTCCTTCCACCAGCGCGTGTTGTCCCAGAGGCGCTTCATCGGCACAGGATCGTTCTCCATCACATCCAGTGCCGCGATTAGGGCGGCCGCGGTCATCGGGGGAAGCGCTGTGCTGAATAGATAGGGCCGGCCTCGGTTGATCAGCCACTCCTTGAGCAGCGCCGAGCCTGCGATATAGCCCCCAACCACGCCAAGAGCTTTTGATAGCGTGCCCAGTTGAATATCCACACGCCCATACAGCCCGAAATGCGAAGTGGTGCCCGCGCCATGCTCGCCCAGCACCCCGCTCGCGTGGGCGTCGTCGATCATCACGAATGCGTCGTACTGCTCAGCCAGCCGCACAATATCTGGCAGCGGCGCGATATCGCCGTCCATGCTGAACACGCCGTCGGTGATGATCATGCGCTTCTCGAAGCCCTGCGCGTTCTTGAGAGTCTTCTCGAGCGCCTCCATGTCCTTGTGCGGATAGACCCAGCCCTCGCTCTTCCGGTAAGCGGCGCTCGATAACCTCACTCCATCGATGATGCTCGCGTGGTTCAGCTCGTCGCTGATGATGACGTCCTTGTCGCTCGACACCGCGGGAATCGTGCCGGAGTTAGCCGTGAAGCCGCTCGTGAAGACCAGCACCGCCTCGGTGTGCTTGAATTTCGCAAGGCGCCGTTCCAGCTCGTCATGGATAGCCATGGTGCCGCCGATCCAGCGCACCGCGCCTGCCCCCGCGCCCCAGTCGTCGATAGCCTTTTTCGCCGCCGCCACGACTTTGGGATGGTTTGCCAGGCCGAGGTAATTGTTGCTGGAGAGGTTGACGACTTGCTTCCCATTCATCCTCACTCTCCCGCCCGCCGGACTCTCGAGGATTTTCGGGGTCTTATAAAGGTGCTGATCCTTGAGGGTTTGGATATTCTCGCCGAGCCAGGTTTGTAACGTCGAGTTCATAGCAGTAGTTTATTCCGCTAATATAGTGTTATGGAGGCAAATCGATGCGCTTACTGACGTGTTTCATTTTAGGAACGCTTGGAACCGTTCAGGCTCAACAGGTTCTTTATGACCATAGCCGGCCATCATCCGGAGATCAATGGCTTAATGACCAGGACTTCCCGGACTATCAGATTTATTCGTGCGGCATGGTTGACGACGACGTCTTTTCCCGGCCCGTAACCATCACCTCAATTAGTATTTGGACCAATTGCGAGGACACAAGATGGTTAAATGGCCTAAGGGTTGCACACGTTAACATCTTCCAAGCTGCCGAGCGTGGGCCCACCCGATTCAATGATCCGCGCAACGGAAAATTGGTCAAGGTTTCTGTCAGCTTTCAGTTCTGGGTAGTGCCGAGCTTTAGAATAACCGCCGATCACCTTAAGATCAAATTGTCCCCCGGTAGATATTGGATCGGACTCATGCCACGGGGCAGGTATCGCGATATAGGCTATTGCGGACATCTCGCTGCCCAAGACCCATTTTCGTTATCCCCGGCTTTCTGGCGAAATCCCATTGGAGGCTTCGGACTTGGGACGCCGTGGCAAGCCGCCCGCTCCATATGGCCGGGTTTTAATGATATGACCCTACGAATAGAAGGCCTCTCGAGATAGCGTGTCGTGGGAGTGAAAGATACACGCCCGCAGGGCAACATGCTTGAACGTCGCCTGGAGCGGACACTGGTCGTGCACATCCAGCGCACCGGCTCGTCCAAGTCGTTAGGCCATCACTCTCTCATTCATTTGGTGCGATAAGCCAGTACGCTTGATCCAGATACAGACGCCAGGTATTGGTGAAGATCGGACCATCCGGCTTGATCCGCACTCTAGAACGAACCTTCTTGGTGCCGTCTTCGATGAATCGGTTCGGGCTAGCTCCATTTATCCCGACGATGAGGTCGATAGTCGGCGCGGGCCGCGAATCCATCTCAAGATACTGCGCCGCATCGAAGTCATACAGGTCCAACCGCTGCCGTAAACCGGTAATCGAGACGTGGCCCTCTTCGCGGAAGCGGAAATCGCCTGCGGTTTCATTCGGCGCGGTGCCTTCGATGATAACGGTAATCGGCGATTCGCTTGCCAAGGCGGTGGCGCCGTTCTTTACCACGACGTAAATGTCGTCGCTGGTTAGGATTGAGGTGAGGGTGCCGGATTCGAGCGCTCCTCGAAATACCGTGAACGACGTGGGCAGCACGTCGATGGCGCCATGCACGAGGGCCAGATCGTCGTGGAAGCTGAGCGAACTGAGATTATCGGAGTAGAGGTCTACCGCCTCGATCGCCGCCTGGCCACCGGTCTGGTACCACGGATGCGCGGTGAGGAATTGGTTGTTATAGTAGATCAATGTGCTGTTCGTATCGAGGTCGATCTCGACGCGGATGTCGGCCCAGGCGTCCAGCACCAGCGGCAGCGTGCCATTCGTTTCCAAACTTCGCAATTCCCCCGCCGATGCGCGCGCCCGGAGTTGCACACTCCAATCCGGGAAGGCATGAGTTCCCGCGACGTATTTGTTCAGCAAAATGAAGTACGTATCTCCCACCGAAGTGGAGCTGACATACCACTTCGTCTTGAATACATATCTCCCGGAAGTCGCGCTGGCGAACTGGTGGACGACGTCGCTGGTACTCGTGATGCGGATCGAGTTGGGGGGCGAAAAGTTGGGCGTTCCGACGATGGTTGCGTTCGTACTTGTGCCGTTGTCCCAGCCGCTCCAGCCTCCTTGGCCGATCAAGGAGCTGCCGGTGGCGTAGGCGTCGGACGGATCATGCCAGGGGGGCACCGCTGCCGCGATGTGGCTCGCGATATCGAGGAATGTTCCGGCCATAACGGCGCGACGTGTTTCGAATGTCGCATCTCCTGCCTTGTACAGCCAGCCGTAATCGCCGTAGCTGTTGTCTACCACGGTCAGCGTCCAGTCGCCATTCGGATTAATCGCGTTGAAACCCGACAAGGGGTTTTTGGGGCGGTAAGAGCCGGCGTAGGGTGCGCTGGTCCCGAGGCCGGTGATAGAGGTGCCGGCTGCGTCATCGAGGATGGTATTGTCAAAGTCATCGAACCTTGGTCCCGCGCCCGGCTCTTGGTCGAAGAGCACCACGCTGATCGCACCTTTCTTCAACGTGATGGTCAGGTCCTCATCCCAGCTATGCACCATATCGAGGTGCAACTTCACGCTGTCCAAAAAAGTAGGAGCGCCCGCCACCGTAAAGATGAACGTCGCGTTGCCAATCGTCGCCGTAGCGGTTGTCGGCACTCGGCCTCCCGCGTTGACGACGAAGTCCGTGGCGGCGGCTGTCGAAGACAGGCCCGCCGTGATTGCTAGGAGAATTAAAGTTCTCATTTGATTGACCTCGTGCATCGCTGCCTTACAAAGGCTTAGGCGATGAGCGCTACCATTCTTGGCTCTAAAAAAACTGATCATTGATCTATGACTTCTCTTGCAAAAG
>JBBREX010000139.1:0-7807 GCA_038225245.1 Fimbriimonadales bacterium
TGCCGATAAAGTGAACTGCCACCACAAGCCCGAAAGTAATAAAAAATATGTGCAATGTCCAACGCTTCCATCGCTCGATAGGAATGAAAACGCAGGTCCAGCCGGCAACAACCGAAATCACGCCATACATCAATTGGGCACGGAACTCACGGGGAATCAATGCCCCATTGGCTTGAATCGATCGTGCATAACCAGCATCGAAAATAGCCATGATGCCAAGCACCGTTGCCACCAATGCGAGTATAAAAAGCCACGGATCTCCCATCCACCGCGACACCCTACGTGGCTCCGCCATCGGTTTTCTAGATAGCTCCTCCGACCGCTTAATGCGCGGGGTTGCCCAGTAAAGATCGGTTCGACTCGTGTTACGTTTCATTAAGCCACTCCTTGGCCATCCTCCTAAATGCATCGCCTCGCTCCCGAAAGTTCGCGTAGGGCGAGGTACTCGCACATCCGGGGGCTAGCAGAACGGCCCATCCTGAACTCGCTCGTGATACAGACGACATAAACGCCTCTTTCAGGCTCCCATACTTCGGCCAATTGCCACCCAATTGCTCGCTCAAGTGGTCATTTTCCCCAAATAACGCGATTTGATGGCCTTTGGCCCTTGCATACGCGCCGACTGGCTGAAAATTGAGACCCTTCGTGAGGCCGCCCATGAGCAAGATTTGATGGCTAGGAAGGCTCGAGCTCGATGCAATCACGGCAGCAGGATTCGTGCACATCGAGTTGTTAACCAAGAGAACCCCGTTCTTTGCCCCTAGCACTTCCATGCGATGCTGAAGGCCGCCAAATGTGGCCAGCACTTTCAGCATTCCTTCCGTCATATTGTCGTCTGGCCCGCGCTCGGCACCGCGAACAGCTTGCGAAAAGGCCATCGCAAGCTCCCAAGCCATGAGAGCGTTTGTCACGTTATGGTCGCCGTAAAGGGGCAGGTCGGAAAGTTTGATGCGCTTCCCGCTCAAAACGATTTCATCGCCTTGGCGCCGTGTCTCTTGGTGAGTGAATTGACCTCGATCGAGACCGTACATGCCAGCGTCGGTAGTGAAAGTCCAAATGCCAACACCTTTTGGAATAGATTGAGGGAGCTGCTCGGGAGGAAGGCTTGGCTCGCTTTCGTTCATTACGACCATATCTCCCTCTCCCATATTTTCGAAAATACGAAGCTTAGTGCTCAGATAGTCGTCGAAATGCGGATGTCGGTCCAAATGATCTGGCGTTACGTTGGTAATGGCGGCGACTCGGGGATGAAATTCCTTGATCCATTCGAGTTGGTAGCTGGACACCTCGGCGACTAGCACCGTAGGGTCGGCGTCCCGCCGACCTCGGGCGGTGCTGGTCGGCGGGACGCCGACCCTACGATCTGCCGCTTCCGTTAAAGTCAGCTCCGGATAACCGCTACCGCTTATGTTTCCGCACAAAACGGCGTCGTAGCCTGCGCCTTGGAGCAGGAGCCAAGTGAGAACGGTGGTCGTGCTTTTTCCGTTCGTACCGGTAATCGCGACGATCGGGTGCTCAGCAATGCGATAAGCGAATTCGACCTCACTGATGACCTCGCGCCCGCCCGCCAAGGCGTCACGAATGGCGGGATGGTTGCGGGCGAAACCCGGCGAGGCGACCAGGATGTCGAAATCGGCTGGATCGAGCCGTCCATGCCAGCCCGTCACCACGCTCGCGCCGATTCCTTGCAGCTTCTCGACTGTCGCGATCTGCTCGGGAGTATCTGCCGGCTGCTGGTCGTAGACGGTCACGTTTGCGCCACGCTTCACGCCGGCCGAGGCGATTGCGATTCCCGATCGTCCCATGCCGGCGACCGCTAGACGGAGGCCCGGGAATTTCAATGATGCCCCCTTGCAGGCCAAACGAACCAGGCGAAGGAAGCCGAGGCCGCTGCCAGTACAGCTTGAAATACCCCGAAAGTCCAGACAACGCGACTCTCTGGCCACCCGGCCTTTTCAAAGGCGTGATGGATAGGAGTGTAAGGGAATAGACGCTTCTTAAAAAGCTTAACCCAGGCAATTTGGATTGGTACCGGAAGGAGCTCCGCTATAAGAACGAGATTCAAAACGATGAGCGGTAAGATGATCCTCCAATCGGCGACCCCTTGGGAAGGACTTTCCCAGCCCTGTATAAGCTCCCAATACATGAATCCGAATAGCGCACCGAGCGGCAACGATCCTACATCACCCATAAATACGCGTGCTGGCGGGGCGTTAAAGATGAGGAACGGTATTAATCCGCCGGCAACGGTCCCAGCGAGAATAGTTGCGGTCCACAAGGGATGGCCATAGACACCGCACAGAGCAATGAACCCCAAAGTGAGGATAATTCCCAGCGATCCTGCCAAGCCATCAAGGCCATCGGCAAAATTGTAGGCATTGCTCATAAAGAGCACGGTAAACACACCCAGGAACAAGTGGACTCCGTCAAGCGATGAGCTGGCCACCCCTATTGCCGCGGTGGCGACAAAAACCTGCATAACAAGCTTAGATTTCCATTCCAGCCCTCGGATGCCGCGTACCTTCGGCATGATGAAATCGTCAATAAATCCGATCGCGGCAAAGCCGATGGTCAGTGCTAGGGATGCAAGGACCATGCGAAGCTCAACTTTCGGGTCCAAGCCAGTTGACTCGATTCGCTGCGATGTTGGGCTGAAGTATTGAACGATGAGGGCGGCGAGAACTCCGGAAACAACGATGAGACCCCCCATCGTGGGAGTTCCCTCTTTTGCCTGGTGCGTCTGGGGAGCGTATGGGCTAACCGTTTGGCGCGACCGCATTTTGAGCAAGAGTCGGTAGATCGGATATGCAGCCAAGGATGCAGCGATCAGCGAGATCCAGAAGCCTCGCAGGCTATCGCCGATATCCATTAGCATTGCGGCGCCACTTCCCAGAAATTTAGGGCCTTTTCCAGCTCCAGGGCTCGGCTCCCTTTGATCAGTGCCACGTCGCTTGGCTGCAAGCGCGCGAGAAAACGTGAAACATCCTCCAATGACGCAGCTTGCTCGATTTGATCCTCCGCAAGGCCCGCGCGAACCGCCTCGCTACGCACAAACCGCGTCTCGTCCCCCACCAGCATCGCCGCCTCGACGGGCGCTTCCCCGAGTGCCCGCCCGACCAATCGGTGGCCACTTTCGCTGAACGCCCCTAGTTCCTTCATTTCCCCGATGACGGCGTAGCGCTTGCCATCGCAAGGCAATTCGCCAAGGGTTTTAATCGCGGCAACCGTGCTATCGGGACTGGCATTGTAGGTATCGAGAAGAATAGTTGCCACTGCGGCGGGACCCGGCAGATCCGACTGTTCTTTCCGACACCAGCTACCATCGGAGCCCCGCGCTAGCAGAAGAACCTGCATTCGCATGGGTGGAAGCTCTGCATCTTGCAGCCGCGCAGCAGCCTCGTCTATCGGCACTCCCGCCGCATGAGCAGCCACTATTGCAGCCGCCGCGTTGAGAGCTTGGTGCCTTCCAACGGTGGCCAGCTCGGCTTCGAATGACTTGCCTAGATAGTGCGCCCTAAGAATGCACCGTTCCCAACTCAGCGCCCGGTAGCCGATAATTTGGCAGTCTGCTTCGGGGGTGAATCCAAAGGTCTTGACCTCGCCTGGTGATTGGCTTCGCAGATAGTCGAGAAACTCATCTTCCGCCCACAGCACCGCGGTAGGGTCGGCGTCTCGCCGACGCAAAATCTCCGCTTTTGACTTCGCTATGCCTTCTCGCGAACCGACCATTTCGGCATGCGCCGTTCCGATCATCGTAATGACCGAAATCGTTGGTTTGGTGAAGGACGCAAGATGAGCAATCTGGCCAAAGCCACGCATCGCCATTTCGACGACAACCGACCCAGGGCGGGCGGACTGAAGTCCGATGTCCGAAGGCGGGCTAAAGTCCGTGCTCCTTAGGTCCGCCCAAAGCAGGGGTGACGTGTACTCCGTGTTTCTATTACCCTCGCTCTTAAGAACAGGGCCGAGGAAACTGAGAGCGGCAGCGGTGAATTCCTTGCAAGTCGTTTTGCCGTTGCTGCCGGTGATGCCGACTACCGGACCCTCGAACTCGTTACGCATGCTCAGCGCATATTGAGCCAGGGCTTCAACTAAAGAATCTACCAAGATATGCGGACCTTCCACCGGCCGCTCCACGAGGGCGGCGACTGCTCCATCGTTGAGGGCTTGACAAGCAAAATCGTGGCCATCATGGCGAGCGCCTTTTATTGCGAGAAAAAGTGAAGTGGGCAAAACCGCTCGACTGTCCAAAGAGAATTCGGTTGCCAGCAAATCTGAGCTAATTTGGTTCGGTTTGCCTCCGCAGCGAAAGGCGAAATCGAGCACGGAAAAGGAGGTCACTTCGGTTGCGACTCCGCCGCCGCTCGCGCCATGAGGCGGTCGTCCATCGGATGCTTCGACCGACCGATAATTTGATAATCTTCATGCCCTTTCCCGGCAATGATCACCAAATCACCGGGTTTGGCAGCCTGGATGGCAAACTGGATGGCTTGCTCGCGATCGAGGATGACCTCGTGGGATTTACCGTGCTCCAATCCCGCCAAGATGTCGTTAACGATGGCCTGCGGGTCCTCGGTGCGAGGATTATCGCTCGTGACCACTGCCAAATCCGATCGCTTGCTCACCACCTTGGCCATTTTGGGGCGTTTCGTTCGGTCCCGATCCCCACCGCAGCCGAAAACGGTAAGGATTCGCTTGGGCTTGAGATTTCTTGCAGAAGCAAGGAGTTTGTCGAGAGCGTCGGGTGTGTGGGCATAGTCGACGATAATGCCAATATCCAAATGGTTCTTGATCGCCTCAAATCTTCCCGGGACCGGCGTTATCGCTTCGAGCCCTTTCTTTATTTCCTGGGTCGAATATCCCAAAGCCGAGAGACAGGCGGCGGCGGCCCTACAATTTTCGACGTTGAAATGACCTCCGACTTCGACCTCCGCCGTGCTGCCATCCGATAAACGAACGTGCATGCAATCCACGGCCACTCGAGCCGCTTGCAGGTCGAAATGACTCTGACGCCCACCAAACGTCAGTACCGATACTGGGAGTTCCAAGAGCCAAGAAGCGGCCGTCTGATCTTCCCCGTTGATGACCGCGATGAACGGCTTTTCCGAGGCCATCGCATATTCCGTAAATAAAAGTTTTTTTGCCTGGGCGTAGCACTCCATGGTGCCGTGGTAGTCAAGATGATCCTGAGTTAGGTTGGTGAATGCACCGAGGTCGAATTGCACTCCGGCAAGCCGTCGCTCGAACAAAGCGTGACTGCTCGTTTCCATGACAAAATCCTGGATGCCTGATTCTCGTGCCTGGGTTAAGAGTTGCCAAAGCTCGACAGGGAATGGGGTGGTGTTTTCAACCGCCTCGGTTGAGTCCCCTGCTTGATACCCTAACGTTCCAAGATAAGCAGCCCGGCGGCCGAGCGCGGTCAGGGCATCGCGAAGCATCCAGGCCGTCGTCGTCTTGCCATTAGTGCCGGTGATAGCGATGACGCGCATCGCCATAGACGGATCGTTGAATAATGTCCGGCTGATGCGCCCCGCCGCGACATTAAACGAGCATCCCTGAGTTCCGAACCGAACAAAAGGAGCCTTGAGGTTTTTGGCGATTTTCGCCCCTTCGATGCTGTGAACTACAACGGCGGCGGCGCCATTTTCGATCGCTTCTCTTATGAATTCGTGACTATCGGAGTTCCCGCTCGGCATGCAGACGAATAAGCTCCGCGACTGCATCCTTCGCGAATCGGCGGTAATCCAGTCGATTTCTGCATCGCCGCTCAGCTCTTCATGATGAACTCGAGCCCGGCAGATTAGGTCTTGGAGACGCATCAGCGAATTCCATTGTGCCCGGCCTTCTTCTTTTCGTGCTCTGTCGAACAAGCCATGGCCGCAGTCGGGTTCGATTTCGACGCCTTTGTAGGCGGTATGTGGAATGTTCGAATGACAGCTTTGGCCAATTCGTGGAATACCGGTCCCGCCACAAGAGCTCCATAATAGGCTTGCCCTTGCGGATGGTCAACCATTACCAGGATCATCGCTTTTGGGTTCTGAGCCGGCACAAAACCGACGAAGCTAGAGACATACCCAGCTCCACCAACCCTTCCGGTAGATCGATTGGTTTTCTGCGCCGTACCGGTCTTACCCGCCAGGCGATAACCGGGGATGCGAAGCTTGGCGCCAGTCCCCTCATCGGTTTCGATCACCGCTTCCATCAGGCGCAAAACTTTTGCCGCGGTCTCGGTCTTCACGATTTGCCGTGCCTGCTTCAAAGGCGTTATCGCCCCTCCAACTGCTTTGACGAGGCGTGGCTGCATTCGCAATCCTCCATTACCGAGCATTGCGAAGGCGCTTGCCAATGCGGCCGGCGTCGCAGTTAGTGATTGCCCAAATCCCATTGTCATCAGTTGTAACGGTTTTGCATATTCTTTATAATCGAATTGGCCCTTCACTTCGCCTGGAACTCCCAGCGCCGTTGGCTTTAAGAGTCCGAGGTTTTCCACGAATGAAACCATCCTGGTGTGGCCAATTTTGAGAGCCCAAGTAGCCGCCGATACATTGCAACTTCGGGCGATCGCTTGCTCTAAGGTCGTGGTCCCGTGCGCACGATTGCCATGATGCTCGTCGCAATGAACATGCCACGAAGCGTTGTAATTGAGGACGCCGTGGCACTCCACCTTGTCACTGTCATGAACGACTCCAAGATCGAGCCCTTCGGCTAAAGTGAGGATTTTGAACATCGAGCCGGGCTCGAAGCGTGCCATGTAGTTGGGATTCAGATCATTGATTTTGGATGCCTGAGAAAGGTCTCCAGTGGGATCGTACGAGGGCCAGTTCGCCATGGCTAGGATGTCGCCGGTCTTTGGATCTATGACAATGGCAACTCCACTATCGGCCTTATTTTTTTCGACGGTGGCACGTAGCGCTTGGGTAGCGGTCATTTGCAAAGACGAGTCCAAGGTAAGGGTGAGATTCTTCCCATTTGCTCGAGCACGGTTTGCTTCCGTCATTCGCATCGGAAGGAAAGCGCCGGTCCGATCGACGAGTCCCTCTCGATAGCCATCGGTACCGTGCAATTCTTTATTGAAATAATATTCCAGTCCCCCAATCGGCTTTGCATCTCTGAAGCATCCCAAAAGGCATGCGGTGGATTCCGCAAGCGGATAGTCCCGCCGCTTAAGATCATTCAGAGAAATGCCGTCGGCCCGCCACGAAAACTTGATTTGCTGGATGGCTGCCGCTTGCTGCTGTCCAATGGGCTCAGGCCAGAATTGGCTCGCCACTTTGTTCGCGGAAGCTTGGATCATTTCGCTTGCCGCAATGCCGCTCGCCTCTGACAACGCCATGAAAAAACCCTCGCTCTGGGGAACTTTGCTGAAATTCAGTCCAAGCTGATAGTGGTCTTCGCTCTGAGCAAGGATTTTTCCATCTCGGAAGTAAATGGTTCCCCGTTTGGCAGGCTCTGCCCGGCCAACCGTAAAACGATTGGTTTTCTGAGCTGCAGTCAAAATCGAGGATCGAGCGAACAAATGGACACGGCCTTGGCTTACGAGGGCAGATCCGATCAGCAAAGCAAGCCATGGAGTCAGCGCACCGAGACGCACAGGATCAGCGCGCACGTGGGCCACGAGTGGTCTCCAAGGCGGGCCTTTGGGCCATCTGATCGCGCACGAAACCCCGAATTCGAGCCCATTCGTCGACAGAACCCATAAGCGAGAGACGGTCGACGCTTTGGCGAAGATGGGCGAGATCCATTTTGGCGAGACGCGACCGCTCTTGGGCGACGATCCCTTGCCGTCGAGCCTGCTCCATCATGGTTT
>JBBREX010000140.1:0-7795 GCA_038225245.1 Fimbriimonadales bacterium
AAGGGAGAGCACTTCCGGCCCGAGCAATCGCAAAGCACGGTTGCCGATCAGCAGAAAATGCAAACCAATATGGGCGAACTTGGGTCTGCTCCGGGGAAAGAGAACTCGTCAACTCATGTCTCGATGAGCTCGGCCGACCCCGCCGCCACCAACACCATTACCCAGGTGGGGCAGGAAATGGCGGTAGGCAATATTAAAGCTGCCACCAATGAAATGGAGAGCGAAAAGTCTGCCCCAGCGCGCACCGTCGGATGGGCCGTTTTCTTCGGCCTTTTCGCCTTTGGTTGCGTGATGGCATTCAGACAATGGGCGAATAGGCACATTCCCGAAATGCCCACTCAGAAACGCGTCAAATGGTAGCTGTACAATAAGGGGGCATGGCAAATGCCCCCTTCTTCAGCGGCCGATTCGGGGACTACGGCGGCCGCTATGTTCCTGAAACCCTGATTCCCGCTCTCGATGAGTTGGATCAGGAGTTCCGGGCCGCATGGGCTGACGCCGCCTTCCATGCCGAATTCGATTCTCTGCTCAAGGATTTCGTCGGTCGGCCCACCGCCCTCACCGAGGCGTTGCGTCTAAGCGAGGAAACCGGCCTCCGCGTTTTTATCAAGCGTGAAGACCTTAACCATACGGGCGCTCACAAGATTAATAATGCGCTCGGGCAATGCCTGCTAGCGATACGTATGGGCAAAAAGCGCATCATCGCAGAGACTGGCGCGGGCCAGCACGGAGTCGCCACCGCCACCGTGTGCGCCCTATTCGGCTTGCCATGCGAAGTCTATATGGGCGAGGAAGACTGCGCCCGGCAGGAGCTGAACGTCTTTCGAATGAAGCTGCTGGGAGCGAAGGTGATCCCGGTTTCGAGCGGCACTCGCACCCTCAAGGATGCGCTCAACGAAGCGATGCGCGATTGGGTCACCAATGTCCGCGATACCCATTACATCATCGGAACTGCAGCCGGTCCGCATCCTTATCCCTACATGGTTCGCGAGTTTCAATCCGTGATCGGCCGGGAGGCGCGCGCTCAAATGTTGGAACGGATCGGCAGATTGCCCGATGCCGGAATCGCATGCGTGGGAGGGGGGTCCAATGCCATTGGATTTTACGCTCCCTTTCTCGCCGATCCAGACGTTCGTTTGTGGGGCGTCGAGGCAGGGGGACATGGTGTGGAGACCGGCCGTCATGCCGCGCCCCTCACCGCCGGTTCGCCCGGTGTACTGCACGGATCATATAGTTATCTGATGCAAGACGAAGACGGCCAGGTGATAGCGACTCATTCGATCTCGGCAGGCTTGGACTACCCAGGAGTTGGGGCAGAGCATTCGCACTTGAAGGATACCGGCCGGGTGAGCTACGTGTCGGCCACCGACGATGAGGCGTTGGATGCCTTTCGTTGGCTGGCCGAAAAGGAGGGCATTATTCCCGCCTTCGAATCGGCTCACGCGTTCGCGCTCTTGAAACGTAAGGGCGTGTTTACGCCCGGATCAGTGGTTCTGGTCAACCTGAGCGGCCGAGGAGATAAAGATATGGAGTCGGCATCTCGGCTCTTGAAGCTGTAAGCGAACGGTAGAATGCCGAATATGTTGGCGGAGCTGAAAGAGCTGTGGCGCTTCCGCGAACTGCTCATCGCCATGGTCGAGCGGGAGCTCAAAATCCGCTACAAGAACAGCTTTCTGGGCTTTCTTTGGTCGCTCATCAATCCCCTCGTCACGGTTCTCGTGATGACGGTTGTATTCAAGTATCTCCTACGAAACGAGACCCAGAATTTCAGCGCCTATGTGCTGGCGGCGTATTTGCCGTTCATCTTTTTTCAGTTCGCTTTGCTGGATTCCGCTCAATCTGTGCTGGTCGCGTTGCCAGTCGTGAAAAAGGTCTATTTTCCGCGCGAGATTTTGCCCTTGGCGGCGATCGCCAGCAACTTTATCCACCTCTTGCTCGCCCTTGGCGTTTTCTTCGTGTATTTATTGGCGCTTTGGATTCGTCACCCGCAGGTTTCTCCGTTCACTTGGAACATTCTCTTGCTCATTCCGTTACTGATCGTCAATCTCGCCCTCGCGACGGGACTCGGGCTGATCGTATCCGCCCTTAACACGTTTTATGAGGACGTAAAATACATTGTGAGCGTGGGGCTGTACTTGCTATTTTTCCTCACCCCGATCATGTATTTCAGCGAGAACGTAATGAGCACGGCGGCGAGAGACGGGCGTTGGATCTACGTTGTGTATCACCTGAATCCGATTGCTATGCTGCTCACCGCATACCGGAAGGTGCTCGTGCAGCCTGGCCCGGTGAGTCTCGAGCGTAACGTCTCCGTCCCCCCCATGCCCCTCGATTTGACCTTGCTGGGTGTGGCCGGGCTCGTGTCGTTCGTGGTGCTTGTGGCCGGTTACGCGGCGTTTAACCGGATGAAGTGGCGATTCGTGGAGCGGCCATAGATCACGCAGGAGAATCCTCGAACTCGGCCATATCTGCAATGCTTCGGACGCCTTGAGAACCGTCTCGACCATTTCCTTCGTAAAGCTAAGATGGACAGGTTAACGAAACGCGCATTAAATGTCTTCAAAAGTGGAGCTTCACGAAGAGACTTGAGAACGATTATCGCATTACTGGTGACACCTCTCGGTCGCCTGGCTAAGAAATCTTTCGGTAGGCAATTATTAGCTAAATGACAGGTTCTCGATAATAATGTTGTAGCATGTGTTCATGCGGTCAGGCACCTTTCTCTTAAATTCTTTCTTCATCATAATCTGCGTTTTATCCATTAATCTGGCTTCGGCCCAAGGCGAGCCGCAGTTTTCCTGGCAGCGGGCAGTCGGTGCTTCGGCATTGAATCGGAACTTGGCACTCTCGCCGGATGGAAACTTACTCGCGACGCCTAGCGCAGGCTTCATCCTAATGGATAGCAGCACCGGCAACGTACGCAGTAGATCAGGCTTTTACACCGATTACGGATTCGTTGGCCGTGGTCCTTTAGCATTCTCACCGGATGGTTCGATGATCGCTTCGGGAGGCGATTACCTTGCCCAATGGAACGTCAGCGACGGATCGCTTCAAAGAACCGCGTGGTACGCAAGGTGGCCCACCACGACGGTCGTTTACGCTAGCGACAACGAGATCGTGGCTGGACAAACAAATGGCAATGTCATCCTCGTCCGAGCCTTAGATGGCGCCGTAAACGCTCGTTATCCGGGCCATCAGGGTGCCGTGAGCGCACTAGCCTATGATCCTCAGCGCGGCATTATCGCATCCGCAGGGGTCGACCGCAAAGTGTTGTTGCGTGAGGAATCAACAGGACGTAACCTTGCAACCCTGGAGGGGGGCAATGGGATATTGCCCGGAAATCTCGCGTTTAGCCCAAATGGCGATCTTCTCGCTTGCGGGAACTCCGAGGGAACCGTCAGCATCTGGTCTCTCGATGGAAACTTGCTACGAATTTTGCCCGGACAGTCTCCCGTTCTGGCAATATCCTTCTCACCTGATAGCTCGCGGCTTGCCACCGGTCTTCAAAACGGTTCAATCGTCGTATGGGATATTGCGGGCGGACTAACTGTTCTCTCGTTCCCAGCCCACAAAGGAGGAACGAATGGTCTAGTCTACAGCCTTAATGGAGCCGAATTATTTTCTTGCGGCGCTGATTCACTGGTCAAACGTTGGGACGCCAGCAACGGCGTCCTGCATCAACTCTTGACAAGTCGCGGGGGAGAGATCGCTTTCTCGCCCAGCGAGCAAACCATTTTGGCTTGCGACGGGAACGTGAACCTGATTAACGCCGAGGATGGCTCGATTATTCGAAGTATCGGCGGATCGAGGAATCTACACGCCACCTTCATCGGAGATGGCACAACAGTCGGCCTTGCCGGCGAAGATTTCGTCGATGTGCGTAGAACCAGCGACGGCGCATTGCTTCATTCCGTGAGCACCTATCGTTTATCCTCCGGTCGACAATGCGCGTTCTCTCCCGACGGGAAATATTACGCTCGTCAACTCCAACCGGAGGGCTCCGAGATCCAAGTCATCCGAGTGACCGACGGACATGTGAATTACATCGGAGCGCGGATTAGATACCGAAACCTATTCGCGATCGCCCCCAACAATCGATTTATGGCTTCAATTTACGCCGATCGCATCTCGATAGAGCCTTTCGCCTCTCAAGTGCTTCTTCGATCTTTGAAGAATCCGGATGGCGGATCGTGCGTGACGGTTTCTCCGGACTCGGAAACGATCGCCGTGGGCTCCGACCGAGGAATCATAACCCTATGGCGCGTCGCCGACGGAGACCGTATCGCCCGTCTTCAGGGGAACCGGGAGCCGATTCGAACGGTTGCTTTCGCTCGCGATGGTCGAACCTTGATTGCCTTTGGCGGCTCTGGAGGCGTCGATGTTTGGGATGTGGCCCAACAAAAGCAGACACACTACTATGATTTCAGCAATGATCAGTGGGAGGCTTCGTTGGTACCTTATCCTGATGGAAGCGGAGCAGTTTACTTTAATTCCTTGCTGAGATCGATGAGGTTCGCCAGAAGTGAAAGCGTTGCTTTCCCGACCGACTTGAGAATAACGGGAGGCGAGCTGGGAAGCGGCAGCGTGAAGGACCTAGAATACCTTGGCGGTTTTGCGCTCATGGAAGGCCACATCTCGACTCACAATCCGATGGTTATCGACTTGGAAAGTCGCGTTTCAGAAACCTATTCTCGGCTAACATTTGGGCTCGCCATAGAAGGTGATTTTGACCTCGACCAAATGCTAGAGCTGTATAATTTTAGGACAGGCGCGTTTGTTTTGATCGATGCCCGTCAATGCCCGGATCGGTACTCTTGGTCGCGAAGCCGATTTCTATTTCATGTTCCCAACGGATCCGAATTTGTCGAACCGAACACTGGGCGAGTTAAGGCTCGAATCACCATCCGTCCACTGGTGGATTGGGCCGCATTCATTTCGTACGTCTACCTCGACCAGGTCTTTTGGAAGTTCGAGGAGTAGAACGGGCAGATCGGTGGTGTTGTTATTCTCAGCATTGAGAAGAATCTCCGTTCCCATTGCTTACCTTAGGTCGCGATCCTTCACTGCGTTCAAGATGACTTGAAAAGAAAATTTGCGATAGAATCCTCCTATGCGTAACTACTCGCTGCCGGTTGTCATCGAGAAGGATGCGGAGGGCTACTATGCGGAATGCCCTTCTCTCCAAGGTTGCTACTCGCAAGGAGCTACCTACGAGGAGGCGCTCGATAACATCCGAGATGCGATGGTGCTGCACATCCAAGATCGCGTGGAAAATGGTGAGGCAATTCCACTGGTGGAGATGATTAGTCTGGTAACCCTGGATGTCGTAGCCTAATGCCTCGACAGCCAAGGGTGACAAGTGCGCAGATTATGGGCGTGATAGAGAAAGTCGGATTCGAAAAAACACGATCCAGCGGTAGTCATATCATCTTCAAAAACAGTGCCGGGAGGCGCGTGACGCTGCCTTCTCATGCTGGAAAGATTATCCATCCCAAGACTCTAAGCAGCATACTACGCGATGCAGAACTCTCCATCGAGCAGCTCCTGGAGTTGCTTTGAGCTATGGATCGCCGAAAGGCCAGGCGGCCATCCAAATCCGCAACCTCCACAAGGAGTTCCTACTCAGCCACAGCGGCGGAGGGTCGCTCAAGACCGCCCTCTTGTGGTGGCAGAAGCGATCGTTCGAGCACCTGCAAGTCCTCAAAGGCATCGACCTCGAAGTCAAGAAAGGCGAGTGCGTGGCGCTCGTCGGCAAAAACGGAGCCGGCAAGAGTACGCTTCTCTCCCTTATCTCCAAGGTTTACAAGCCCACAGGCGGCGAGGTGGAAGTGAACGGCCGCCTTGCCCCTCTTCTTGAACTCGGAGCGGGCTTTCATCCCGATCTCACCGGCCTCGAGAACGTGGTCTTCAACGGCATCATCCTCGGCCTTACGCGCAGCCAGGTCGCCCAACGAATGGCCGATATCGTGGCCTTCGCCGAGCTTGAGCACCACATCGATGCGCCGGTGCGCAGTTATTCGAGCGGCATGCTGGCGCGCCTGGGCTTCGCGGTGGCGGTCCACGTGGACGCGGACATCCTCATTGTGGATGAGGTTCTGGCGGTGGGCGATTTCGCCTTCGAGGAGAAGTGCTACCGGCGCATCGAGCAGTTCAAGGCGCAGGGCGGCACGATCTTGTTCGTGTCGCACAATATGGATTCGGTGCGACGCGTGGCCGACCGGTGCGTGTGGCTGCGTGGCGGATGCGTCGAGATGGATGGGGAGGTGGACGAAGTGATCAGGGCCTATCAAGAACTCTAGCTGCGACAGGGCTCTTCCTACAGGCGCAGGATTAGCCTCAAACCATGCGCCAAGCGACTTGATCGAGCAACAGACGCCAAATGCTTGTAAACACTGGTCCCCCCGGCTTGATACGGACTTGTGCCTTCATTTCCCGATCCGTGGGCGAGACGAAGCGGGCTGGATTTGATGCCACGCCAATAAACGTCTGATCGTTGGCGGGAGCGGCTCGCGTATCGAGGTTTGACCATTCCCCAACTTGGTAGTCGAAGAGGTCCAGGCGTTGCACGAGACCGGTGATAGTTACCCTGCCTCGTTCAAGAAAGTACAGGCTGCGAGGATTTTGCATGGTTGCGGTTGCGGTAATGATCAGCGTGATCGGCGATTCAGTTGGGAATGCGACAGCGCCGTTTCGAACGGTCAAATATTGTTGGTCAGTGACGAAGAGGCTCTGGAGGTCACCAGATTCCAAGGTGCCACGGAAGACTTGAAATGCGGTAGGCAGGGAGCCGTTGCGCTCGAACACGGACGTGCGATAGAGCTTCACCTCGTCAAGCATCCCAATGAATGGAAATCTATAGGGTGTCTGAGGCCAACCGGGATGGCAGCCAATTCCGAGTCCTGGCTGAGCGTTTTGATCTAGATCTCGCAGAGGACGTACGCCGGTAGTCGTTTGAGCTCTGAGCTGGCCATTGAAAAAGAGCTGCATCTGGCCCGTCGCGTCATCAAGGGAAGCTTCCAAATAAATGGTGCTTCCCACCGGGAGGTTCGTGCCTATGTTCGCCTCCTGGTTCTGCTCGTTGGACATATGAAAGATCAGAGTTCCGGCGCTGTCGACGCCAAGATAATAGGGGTCAAAGCCGGGTCTCGAATCGCCTCGCATAAGAAGCATTTGCCGGTCATTCTGGTTAAGTCCATTCAGACGAACCCACATAGCGATGCCCAGGGAGTGCGTTATCTTCAGGCTATCGCTATCAGGAACTCCAACCCCGCAATCTACGGAGCCTGGAAAGAAAAAGGCCATTCCAACTGGACCCTGGACGAAAGTGGTTCCAGGCTGCAGGCTTCCGTTGTTTTGGCCAACTGAATCTATGGCATTGCCCTCTGCTGCCCAGTAGCTGACCAACCCTTGCTCGGTCGGCAAGGCCGAACCTACAACGCAAGTAAATAATGTTCCAGCTAACAGGCGGCGGAACAAGCTGGAAGTCATCACCATTAGGTTCAGTGTATCACGCTTTTCGACCACTGCCTGAGCTAAACCTCAAATGCTTCATACCGTTCTCTTGCGAATCGTCGGTTACCCTAGCGACCTCGTATTGAGGCACATCTTCCGGCTTAGTTCACAACCCGTCGATGCGATACGCCAGATCGTGGGGGAGTGACGTAAACCCCGAACCTCCCGGCACGTAGGTCCAGCACACCCCGTTCAAAGGGAATCCCGCTCCGAATGCAGAGCGAGAGACCGAGAACTGGCGGGGTGAGAATGGTTCCTCGGGTGCGGCCGCGATCCAGTACCG
>JBBREX010000141.1:0-7790 GCA_038225245.1 Fimbriimonadales bacterium
GAGTCGCTTTGAGAGTGATGATTCGTCCCTGGGCGAAGCCGCAGCAAGTGGCTTCGGCGAGCCCCAAGACTTCATATATTTCTTCGCCACTTAGCTTATGGCTATCCACCCCTTCGTTGTTTTGAAACTGCAAGGGGACGATGCCCATGCCTATCAGGTTGGATCGATGGATGCGCTCATAGCTCTGCGCGACCACCGCTTTGACTCCAAGCAGAGCGGGACCTTTTGCCGCCCAGTCTCGGCTCGATCCTGACCCATATTCTTTGCCGGCAAGAATCAAGGTTGGGATTCGGTCGATCTGGTATTTCATCGCGGCGTCGTAAATAGTCGTTATGTCGCCTGTCGTAAAATACTTTGTGAAGCCGCCCTCGGTACCGGGAGCAAGTTGGTTTCGCAGCCGCACATTGGCAAAAGTCCCTCTCATCATGACTTCGTGATTTCCTCTTCGCGACCCGTAGCTATTGAAAAGATGGAGAGGAACTCCTTTTTCGGTAAGGTATTGGCCCGCTGGAGAGCTCGGACGTATTCCTCCGGCAGGGGAGATGTGGTCGGTCGTAATGCTATCTCCCAGCAAGGCGAGCGCTCTCATACCATGTATGTCGCTCACTTGGGAGGGCGGCTCCACTGTCATATCCTTAAAGTAAGGAGCTTCCTTTACATACGTGGAGTCGGAGCTCCAGGCAAACCTTTGCGATCGAGTAATTTCGATGTCGCTCCACTTCTTATCACCCCGATAAACATCGCTATAGGAACGCTGGAACATGGATCGATCGATCGCCGCGTGAATGATATCGGCAACTTCTTGCTGACTGGGCCAAATGTCTTTGAGAAATACGGGTTGGCCAAGTTGATCTTCTCCCAGCGAGTCCTTGGTAATGTCGATATCGATCGTGCCGGCAAGTGCGTAGGCGACCACGAGCGGCGGGGACATGAGATAATTTGCCCGCACGTCCTGATTGATGCGACCCTCGAAGTTCCGGTTCCCCGAGAGAACCGCAACCGCCACCAAGTCGCGGTCGGCGATAGTTTTTGAAGTTTCTTCCGGCAAGGGACCGGAATTGCCGATACACGTGGTGCAGCCATAACCGACGGTGTTAAATCCTAGCGCGTCGAGATCCTCCTGCAAACCCGCTTTCTTGTAATACTCAGTTACTACCTTTGAACCCGGGGCAAGGGAAGTCTTAACCCACGGTTTCGGCATTAGGCCTCTTTCTCGCGCTTTGCGCGCAACTAGCCCGGCCGCCATCATGACGGAAGGATTACTCGTGTTAGTGCAACTCGTGATAGCGGCGATAACAACCGAACCCTGCCCTAGCGAAGCTTCGGTTCGTTCTAGGACCGCTGTTGCGCCCGACGACATGGATGAGGGAAGGACATTTGGAAAGGCGGCTACGAACGAGCTGCGGGCGTCGCCCAACCTTGTCCGATCCTGAGGACGCTTGGGGCCGGCAACGCTTGGCTCAACCGTACTCAGATCGAGTTCTAGCGAATCGCTATACTGTGCTTCGGGCGAGTTTTCATCGAAGAATAACTTTTGGTGCCTCATGTACGCTTCAACGAGAGCGACTTGCTCGTCCGAGCGACCGGTCAGGCGAAGGTAGTCGAGCGTCACCCGATCTACTGGAAAGATTCCGCACGTCGCCCCATATTCGGGAGCCATGTTGCTGATCGTGGCTCGGTCGGGAAGAGGAAGATGGAGCACTCCCTGGCCGTAGAATTCGACGAATTTTCCAACCACGCCCTTTTTGCGGAGCATTTCCGTGACGGTCAGCACCAGATCGGTGGCAGTGGAACCCTCGGGCAATACTCCGGTCAGTTTGAAGCCGACAACTTGGGGAATCAGCATGCTGACCGATTGGCCAAGCATCGCCGCTTCCGCCTCGATGCCGCCGACGCCCCAGCCCAAAACTCCCAATCCATTGACCATAGTGGTATGGCTGTCGGTACCCACCAGAGTATCCGGGTAGGAAAAATTAGTGGTTGGGTTATGAAAGACGACCCTCGCGAGGTACTCCAGATTGACTTGGTGGCAGATTCCCGTGTTTGGAGGAACCACTTCGAAGTTGTCGAACGCTCGTTGGCCCCACTTCAGGAACTCGTACCGCTCCAAATTCCGTTCAAACTCCATATCGAGATTGAACTGAATAGCTCCATCGTTGCCGTACGCGTCGACCTGGACGCTGTGGTCGATGACGAGCTCAACCGGCTGCAGGGGATTAATCTTTTTCGGATCACCCCCCAGTCGCGACATGGCATCGCGCATTGCAGCGAGATCCACGACACACGGGACCCCCGTAAAGTCTTGGAGCAAAACTCGGGCAGGAGTAAAAGAAATCTCTTTGGACGGCTCACCCTTAGGGTCCCATCGAGCGAGGGCTTCGATGTCGGCTGGAGTGACGCTGATTCCGTCCTCGGTACGTAGTAGATTCTCGAGCAGCACCCGTAACGAATAGGGAAGTCCTGATGTTGGAAACCCCTTTTTTTCTAAAGCGGGAAGGGAAAATATCGTAACCTGGCGATCCCCAACATCGAGTGATTGGCGAGTTTCAAAACTATCCATGTGACTTGAACCAGCGAGAACTCCTCGCATGGCCGCGCAGAAAATCACTCACCAGGCTCGGACCTCGACAATGTCACTATACCTGCGGGATTCGGTGCCTAGTTGACGGTCTTGCTTTGTGCGTAACCGGCGCTCTTTTGTACCCAGTAGGTGAAAGAATCGTAATTGTCCAGGACATTCTTTGGCATCCGGACATATTCCCTCATAGGCTCAGATTCTGGGTCGGTGCGCAAAAGCTCGGCACCCGGTAATTGAAGAGCCGTGGCGAGGTCTTGAGGACAAAGCTTGAGCCCGATGTCCTCGCCGACCAAAAACGCAAACATACGCTCGCCGGTGTAGACACCCATGCCGTTAAACATTCGTCGGGCGCGAACATCCAAGCCTTCGGCGGCTTTCATCATTTGTTCGTACCGAATGGGCCGATAAACCATTTCCTACCCTCGTTGTGACGGGCCCCACTTCAATTGCCCGTACGGTTGGATTGATTCCTGGCGGGGGCCAGAGTCACAGTATACCCGAACCCTCCACCCTTTCTCATGTTCCAAAATGGCGGTATCTTCAAAGGATGGAGCCCAAGCGACTGGTCATTATCGATGGCTATAGCTTGCTCTATCGCGCTTTTTTTGCCACTCGCTTCCTGAGCACAAGCGGCGGCCGTCCAACGAACGCCTTGTTCGGCTTTACGAGCATGCTCTTCTATTTGTTGGACCATGTCAAGCCGGACGCCGTTGTGGTTGCACTGGATGCCCCAGGCAAGACATTCAGGCATGCCGAATATTCGGAATATAAGGGCACGCGACGGGACATGCCCGACGAACTGCGGCAACAGATGACGGTGGCACGCGACCTGATCACCGCCCTAGGAATTCCATCCTTCGAGGTAACCGGCTATGAGGCAGACGACGTGGTGGGTACGCTTTCCCGTCTTGCCGAAAGCAACGGATATCACACCACGATCGTAACTGGAGACCTCGATTCGCTGCAGCTAGTTGATCCTTGCGTGTCGGTCATGACCAATCGTCAGGGGGTCACCGACGTGGTGGTTTATACACCTCAAGCGGTCATCGATAGGTACGGATTCGAGCCTCGCTTCATCCCTGACTACAAGGCGTTCGTTGGCGACTCCAGCGATAACATCCCAGGTGTTCCGGGAATTGGCGAAAAAACCGCCTCGAAACTGATTCAGCAATTCGGTTCCGTTGAGGATATCCTTGCTCGCCTGGACGAAGTTGAAGGAAAACATCGCAAGAAAATCGAGCCAGGAAGGGAGCAACTGATCAAATCCAGGTGGCTGGCCACGATCGACTGTAATGCGCCGGTCCACTATGATTTCGCGCCCTTTCAGCTGACCGCCGAGCAAGTCGACAAGGCTCGGTCCATGATGGAATGGTTAGAGTTCAAAGGGCATATCAAGCGAATGCCGGGGACTTTCGCGCGATATCTCGAAACCGCCGATGGCAGCGAATCGCAGGAAGAAGTGCGAGTTGAAGTCGAAAGCATCGAGCCTCGAGTGGGACCGGACATTCGATCTGCCCAAGAGCTGCGAACCTGGATTGCGGGAAGGCCCTATGCGCTGGTGCTCCAACAGACGAGCGCGCAAGCATCGATGTTCGAGGAGGCTGAGCAGCAGGCGTTTGTCGCAGTCGGGCTGGAAGCTCGCAAAGCCAACGCTTCCGATGCGTTCGCTCTACTGGAAAGCGAGTCTAAAAACGCAATCCTGCATGACGCGAAACCGCTCTACAAGCGAACAAATCCAACCTTGCCTCCTCCCAAATTCGATTCCATGTTGGCCGGTTATGTTCTCCAATCGGGCCGGTCGGGCTACACCTTGCGCGACCTCGTTCAAGGATATCTCGACGTAGCGCCTCCCGAAACCCCGCAAGCTTCGGCGGCGGGCCTGTTCCTTCTCGAAAGCGCGATGCGCGATCGCCTGGAAAAGGAAGGGCAAACCTCGGTCCTGGATGAAATCGAACAGCCTCTGATTCCAATCCTCGCCGAAATGGAAAGTACGGGAATTCAGGTTAGCAGCGATTTTCTGCAAGAGTTTTCAAAATCACTTGAGGTGACGATCGAGCAGACAGCGGGGCGAATTTACGAGATGGCGGGAGTGCAATTCCTGATCGCTTCCCCGAAACAGCTAGGAGAAGTGCTCTTCGACAAACTTTGTATCCCAGGAGCCAAAAAGACCAAAACAGGGTACGCCACAGGAGCGGAAGTCCTGCAAGAAATGGCGCTGGGATATCCTATTTGCAGCGAAGTACTCGCTTGGCGCGAGCTTACTAAGCTGAAATCCACCTACGCGGATTCCTTACCGAAATTGATTGGGGCGGATGGCCGAATCCACACGACCTACAATCAAACGGTTGCCGCAACCGGGCGGTTGAGCAGCAACGAACCCAACCTTCAAAATATCCCGATTCGCACCGAGCTTGGCCGCAAGATTCGCAAGGCGTTTGTGGCAGCGGAAGGTTACGAGCTCGCTTCATTCGACTACTCGCAAATCGAATTGAGGTTGTTGGCTCATTTATGTGGCGATGAAGCCCTTGTGGAAGCTTTCCAAGACCGGGTCGACGTGCATCGCGTTACCGCCGGTTTGATGTTTGGCCTGGAACCGGAGGCGGTCTCAAGAGAGCAACGCAATTTAGCGAAAATGCTGAACTATGCAGTGCTTTATGGCGTGACGGATTTTGGCTTATCCAGCCAGCTTGGGGTCGGATTCAGCGTCGTAGAAGCCAAGGCTTTGATCTCGCAATACAATGAGCGATTTCCAAAAATCAAGGAATTCACGACGAGCGTAGTGATTGAGGCGCGTAGTAAGGGATTTACCACCACTCTGTCGGGGCGCCGGCGATATTTCCCCGACATCCATAACGCCAATCGCAACGAGCGAATGTCGGCTGAGCGGCAAGCCATGAATGCTCCGATTCAGGGAGCGGCCGCGGACATGATAAAGATCGCCATGATAGGCGTCCGGAAGACGCTGGGCGGATCAACAACTCGCATGCTGCTGCAGGTTCACGACGAATTGGTTTTCGAGATGTCTCCGTCGGAACATCATTTGGTCGAGAGCATTCGGCGCGAGATGTCGGATGCGCTTCGGCTCAACGTTCCAATCGACGTCGATGCGAAGATCGGCCCAAACTGGAGCGAAATGCACGAGCTTTAGCTTTCGTTTTCGCCTGCTGGGGAGGGTGCGGACGATTGCGACTGCTCGCGATTTCCACCATAGTCACGCTGGAAGCGCGGACGCATCGGCCGATCCTGGGTGAACTCGGTCACCACGAATGGCAATAGAGCCATCTCTCGTGCCCTTCGAATCGAGCGCGCGATCATTCGCTGCTGCTTTGCCGTATTCCCCGTTTGGCGGGTAGGCAAAATCTTGCCTCGATCATTAATAAATCGCCTGAGTATGTTGACTTCTTTGTAGTCGACAAAATCGATTTTGTTGATCGTAAGGTAGCTTACTTTCCGGCGTCGACGCCCCTTGAATCGAGGCTCTGCGCCGTATCCGCTTCCTTCGTCCTTTCCGCGAAAATTTCGCTTGAAACCCCTCTCTTCACCACCGGTATTCGACGCGGGTCCAGGGGTTTCAGGGGCCCGCTTCGGAGTGGTTTCTACGCTCATATACTTCTCAATCCATCCTCAAAGAAAGAATTCGAGCCTGAATTATAGCATAAATCAATTCTAGCCCCATTCTGTCCTTACGCGTGTAAGTGAGAAGTTAGCTACAGTAGTTGCTGAGCAGATGGCAAACGCACCGGGTAACCAGAGAACCCCCTTGCATTCGAATTGCCGGAGGAGCAAATTCGGGTGGTGTTTGGTAGCAGTTGGTCGGTAGGTTCGACCGTATTTGTCGGAGGCGCGGCATGGGGACCGATATTGGGCCGCCAGATCAACGTGCACTGGCAATGGCTGGCTGCATGATGTGGCAGGGCCCAAGGCTAGGGCAGCTTTACTGACTGCCCGTCCTCCAGCGATTGAACGATCGCGCCAAGAATCTGAACTGTTCGGCACCCCTCTTCTAGGTCGGGGCTATTGGGTTCGCCCGATAAGAGGCGTGACGCAAAATAATCGGCGTAATTGCAGAATTCACCGTAGTGCATACCCTGAAGCTCGTGGCGAAAATAGTAGCCGGCCATCGATTGGTGGCTGTCCTCTTCGATCTCGATCCCTCGGCCATCACGGTGGGTGAACCGCAAATCCGGGTATTTGGCAAGAGAACTGCCTTCGCTGCCCATCAAGAAACATTCGATGAGCGATCGGCCTCGGGGAAGCTCGTGGCACCCGAAATTGCCCATGACTCGCCCGATTTTCCCTTGCTTTGACATCAGATTGACGGTGAGAGCATCCGGCGTTTGCAAACGATAGCGTTCTCCCAATTCAGTGATGCTTCCAAACGCGTGCACTTCCGCGATTTCGCCGAGATACCATCGCACCAGGTCAACCGGATGCGAAAGCCCCAGGTAGGCCCAGTGGGTTTCGGTCAACGTCCAAGGGCTCTTGTCGTAATACCAATCCATGCGATGCATGTAATGGGCGTCGACTAGCTCGATCTGACCTAGTTTGCCCGCTTCGAACTCTTCGCGTTGACGTTGAAAGGGCTCGAAAAAACGTGTGGATTGGCCAACCTGAAGGCGCATTCCGGTTTCACGTTGGACGCGGAGCAAGCGAGGAATGTCGGCCGGGTCATTGATTAAGGGCTTTGTGCAAATCACATGTTTCCCAGCTCGGAAGGCTTTCTCGATTTGATCGGCATGGAGCCGATCAGGGGTGTAGATTGCAACGATGTCAACCTCGGGCCGGTCGAGAAGGGATTCGAAGTCGCCCGTCAGGAACAGCCTAGGGCAGGTTTGTTCGGCGGCGGCCTGCTTCTCGGGATCGAGATCGCATCCCGCCACCGCGCGACAAAGCCCGCTTGCACGAAGGGCGACAAGCATGGTGTGGCCCTCGTGAAGTCCGACGATGCCAACGCCAATGCGCTCTTGTTCCGGTAAGAATCCATATGAGCGGCGCTCCCCAATCGTCGGCTTGCCAGTCGGTAAGAAGTCGGGGTGAGTCATTCCGCATCTTCGTTGGCGGTTTCGGGGTTCATCCAATGGAACGTGGCGGGATCGGCCTTGTCGATGAATAGGATGCCGTCCAGGTGATCGATTTCATGTTGTACGACGCGAGAGGGGAGGCCTTCCAGCTCGTAACTGAATGGGCGGCCTTTTAGGTCGAACGCCTCCAC